>NZ_JBVIIT010000018.1:95086-217899 GCF_055569615.1 Streptomyces sp. NPDC031379
GGGGGGGGGTGGGGGGGGTGGGTGGGTTGGGGTGGGGGAGGGGGCTTAGCGGGGGGGGAGGGGGGTACGGGAAAACACTGGGTGGGTCCTTTTTTGGGGGGAGGGGACCCCCCCGGCCCGGTCATGTCAGCCGGACAGCGCCGCCAGCAGGCGGTCGACGTCCGCGGCGGTGTTGTAGAGGTGGAAGGCCGCGCGCAGGTTGCCCGCGCGGTCGGAGACCTCGATGCCCGCCTCGCTCAACTCCGGCTGCCGGGAGCCGAGTCCGGGCACCGAGACGATCGCCGAGCCGGGGGCGGGCACCGGCTCGTGGCCGAGGTGCGCAAGGCCGGCGCGGAACCGGTCGGCGAGCCCCACCGCGTGCGCGTGCACGGCGGTCATCCCGAGTTCCTCGATCAGTTCGAGGGAGCGGCGCAGTCCGGCGTAGGTGAACAGGGCGTGGGTGAGATCGAACCGCCGCGCGGAGTGGGCGAGTTCCCCGACCGGGCCGTAACAGCTGCCCCACGGGGCCTCGGCCGCGACCCAGCCGGCGAGGACGGGCACGAGTCCGCCGAAGTCCTCGGGGACCGTGAGGAAGGCCGCGCCGTGCGGGCCGAGCAGCCACTTGAAGGAGACGGAGGCGGTGAAGTCGTACGCGTCCGCGTCCATCGGCAGCCAGCCCGCGGCCTGGGAGAAGTCGACATACGTGCGCGCGCCGTGGGCGCGGGCGGCCTCGCGCAGGGCGGGCAGGTCGGCGACGCGTCCGTCGGCGGACTGGGCCGCGCTGACCGCGACGAGCGCGGTGCCCGGGCGGACGGACTCGGCGATCCGCTCCAGCGGGACCGTGCGGACCTTGAGGTCGCCCCGGACGTGGAACGGGTTGAGTACGGAGGTGAAGTCCTCGTCGGCGGTCAGGACCTCGGCGCCGGCGGGCAGCGAGGCGGCGATCACGCCGGTGTGCGCGGCGACCGAGGCGCCTGCCGCCACCCGGGTGGCCGGGACGCCGGCCAGCCGGGCGTACGCGGCCCGGCACCTCTCCACGTCCTCGTACAGCGGGGTCAGCGGCCGGCCCTCGGCCCGCAGCAGTGCCGCCTCGTGCAGGGCGGCTACGGTACGGGCGGGCAGCAGGCCGTTGCTGGCGGTGTTGAGGTAGGTGCTCTTCGGGGTGAACTCGGCGCGGACGAGGTTCTCGAACGTCTCCGTGGTGTTCATGGGACCACTCTGCGGCCGCGGGAAGTCCCCGTCCATTGCGAATTTTTACGTGGATCCGCTTAGAGATCCTTATAGGTCCGCGCCGACCTGCGGCTTTCAGCCGTGCTGCGGGACCGCGCACCCGTCCGGCCCACAGGCCGCCCCGTCCCCCTGGTCGACCAGCTTCAGCGGGGAGCGCTCGCCCCAGGCCTGGTTCAGCGCCTGGGTGAAGACCTCGGCGGGCTGGGCGCCGGAGACGCCGTAGGCGCGGTCGAGGACGAAGAAGGGCACGCCGTTCGCGCCGAGCTGGGCGGCCTCGCGCTCGTCGGCGCGGACCTCGTCGGCGTACGCGTCCGGGTCGGCGAGCACCTTGCGGGCCGCGTCGGCGTCCAGTCCGGCCTCGGCGGCCAGCTCCACCAGGCGCTCGTCGCCCTCGGTGAAGACGGACCGCTCCTCGGCGAAGTTGGCCCGGTACAGGACCTGGAGCAGCTCGTCCTGCCTGCCGTGCTCCTTGGCGAGGTGCAGCAGGCGGTGCATGTCGAAGGTGTTGCCGTGGTCGCGGTCCCGGGTGCGGTAGTCCAGGCCCTCGGCGGCGGCCTGGGCGCCCAGGTTGTCCTCGCCGGCCTGGGCCTGCGCCGCGCTCATGCCGTACTTCCCGGTCAGCATGGTGATCACCGGCTGTACGTCGCCCTTGGCGCGGCCCGGGTCCAGCTCGAAGGAGCGGTGCACCACCTCGACCTCGTCGCGGTGCGGGAAGGCAGCCAGCGCCTTCTCGAAGCGGGCCTTGCCCACGTAGCACCAGGGGCAGGCGATGTCGCTCCAGATCTCGACGCGCATTCTTCGGCTCTCTCCAGGTCGTACGGGCACGGGGACTCTCCCAGCCGCCCGATACGTGAACATTCAATCAGCGCGTCTCATTCCCCGGTCACCGGGATCACGCCACCGCCCGCGGCCCGCCGCCGCGCCGGCTGAACTGGGCGCGGTAGGCGCTCGGGGTGAGTCCGGTGCGGCGGACCAGGTGGGCACGGAGCGAGTCGGCGGTGCCGAGGCCGCAGGCGGCGGCCACCTGGTCCATGGGCAGGGTGGTGGTCTCCAGGAGTTCCTTGGCGCGCTCGATGCGCTGGTGCAGCAGCCACTGCAGCGGGCTGACCCCGCTCTCGGCGTGGAAGCGCCGGGTGAGGGTGCGTACCGAGACTCCGGCGTGCCGGGCCAGATCGGTGAGGGTGAGCGGCTTGTCCAGGTTGCGCATGGCCCAGCCGCGGGTGTCGGCGCAGGCGGTGCCGCGCTCGGGCGGCAGCGGGGTCTGGGTGAACTGGGTCTGGCCACCGGGGCGGACCGGGGCGACCAGGGCGAGCCGGGCGACCTCGTTGGCGACGGCGGCGCCGTAGTCGGTGCGGATGAGGTGCAGGCACAGGTCGATGCCGGCCGCGTAGCCGGAGGAGGTCAGGAACTGGCCGTCCTGGGCGTAGAGGACATCGCCCTGCACCTCGATGTCGGGGTGCCGGCGGCGCAGTTCCTCGGCGTGCGCCCAGTAGGTGGTGGCCTTGCGGCCCTTGAGCAGACCGGCCTCGGCGAGCGAGAAGGCACCGGTGCAGATGGAGGCGATGCGCACCCCCGCGTCGGCGGCCTCACGCAGGGCGTCCAGCACCCGCCGGTCCGGTGAGAGGGGCTCGCCGGTGCCCGCCACGATCACCGTCTCCGCGCCCCGCAGCGCCTCCAGACCGTGCGGCACATGCAGGTCCAGGGTGCCGGTGGTGGGCACGGGTCCGGGGTCGGGGGCGCAGATCACCACCTCGTAGCCGGGCCGGCCGCCGACCTCGACCTTGCCGAGGAGCAGTTCGGGGATGGCGAGGTTGAACATCGACACGGGCGGTGACGCGACGACCGCGACACGGAGCATGGCCAGAACCTCCGGATGCATGGCATTCAGGCCACTACTGTATGCCGGGAACGATCCGCAGCATGGGGACATGCCAACCGACCAGACCCTCGACGAAGCCCGACTCGACTCCCTGGAAGGCGAGTTGGACGTTCCGCACCGGCCGGCCCGCACCCTGACGGCCGCCCTGCTCGGCTTCGCGCTGATCACCCTCGACGCGTCCGTGGTGAACGTGGCCCTGCCGGCCATCGGCTCCTCGCTGGGCGGCGGGATGTCCGGACTGCAGTGGGTGGTGGACGCCTACACCCTCGCCTTCGCCGCCCTGATGCTCTCCACGGGCGCCTTCTCGGACCGCTCCGGGGCGAGCCGGGCGTACGCCCTCGGCATCACCGTCTTCACCCTCGCCTCGGCGGCCTGCGGTCTGGCCCCGACCCTCCCGGCGCTGATCGGCGCACGGGTGGTGCAGGGCGTGGCGGCCGCCGTCGTGCTGCCCGCCTCGCTGTCCCTGGTGCGGCAGGCGTACACCGATCCGGCCCAGCGGGCCAAGGCGGTGGCGCTGTGGGCGGCCGGCGGCTCGGTCGCGGTGGCGCTGGGCCCGGTGGCGGGCGGCGCGCTGACCACGGCGTGGGACTGGCGGGGGATCTTCTTCATCAATCTGCCGCTGGGCGCGGTCGCCCTGGCCCTGGGCTCGCGGGCACCGCGCTCCCGGCCCCGGCCGGCGCCCCTGGACCTGCCGGGCCAGCTGACGGCCGTGATCACGCTGACGGGCCTGACGTTCGCGGTCATCGAGGGCGGTACGACGGGTGTCGTGGCCTTCGCCGTGGCGGTGGCGGCCGCCGTCCTGTTCGTACGGTTCGAGGGACGGCAGTCGCACCCGGTCGTCCCGATCGGGTTGTTCCGGGACCGGACGGTGCGGGTGGCCGTGGCGACCGGGGCGGCGTGCAGCTTCGCCTTCTACGGCGGGGTGTTCCTCTTCTCCCTCTTCTTCCAGCAGGTCCAGGGCCGTTCGGCGCTGTACACCGGATTGCTGTTCCTGCCGATGTCCGGGTTGATCGCGGTGACCAACGTGGTGTCCGGGAAGCTCGCCGGCCGCTACGGCCCGCGGCTGCCGATGCTGATCGGCCAGGCCGTGGCCGTGGCCGGCCTGCTCGGCCTGCTCGCCGTCGGTTCCGGCACGCCCGCCCCCGTGGTGGCGGTCCTGCTCATCCCGATGGCGCTGGGCTGCGCGCTGACCGTCCCGCCGCTGACGGCCGTGATGATGGACGCCGTACCGGCCGAGCGGGCGGGCCTGGCGGCCGGAGTGCTCAACGCGGCACGGCAGGTGGCCGGCGGGCTGGGGATCGCGGTGTTCGGCGCGCTGGTGAACGGCGGCTACGACACCGGGATGCGGGCGAGCCTGGCGCTGGGCGCGGCCCTGTTCGTCCCGACCTTCGCCCTCAGCTGCCGTCTCGCAGGTCGCTCGGCCAGTCGGCCCTGAACTCGATGTGGTCGTAGGTGACCACACATCCCTCCCCCAGCGGCGACTGGGTCATGAACCCGACCAGTGCGGCACCGGTCTCCTTCTCCTCCCCCAGGGTGAAGAGCCGGACGAAGGTCCAGCGCACGCCGTCCCGGGAGGCGTGGAAGGCGAAGGCCCGGCCGGTCCGGCTGACCCGCAGCCACACCGACTTGCCGTCCACGGTGAAGGAGTTGGCGTCGTCGGAGTGCCCCCGGGTGACCACCGTGCAGACGGTGGGCACGTCCGGGGAGTACTCCAGGCAGAGCTTGGCCCAGGCCCGCTCGCCGACGTGGACGTAGAGGACTCCGGCGTCGAAGGCGGCACGGAACCCCACGGTGACCCGCGCGATCAGCTGGAAGTCCCCTTCGGGCGCCCCGAGCAGCCGGGGCGCGTCGGAGGCGGGTTCCAGGGCCTCCCCGGTCGGCGTGACGAATCGATCCTGCCGAGGGCCCGCCCATCCGGCCAGCACACCGTCCTCGTAGGCCCAGTGTCCGTCGGGTCCGTACGTCCGCAGGGGGAAGGGCAGTTCGGGAAGTTCCACGTCCATCATCCGATTGTCGCAGCAGAACAGGGGCCCCTCGGGGGGCAGCCGTCTCAGGGGCGCGGGGAACGCGGGGAACCCGCTACCGCTCCAGGACCCCGTTGAACCGCCGGGGAAGTCCCAGCGGGTTCTCGTCACGCAGTTCCTTGGGCAGCAGGGCCGAGGGCGCGTTCTGGTAGACGACCGGCCGCAGCCACCGCTCGACGGCGGTACCGCCCACGGACGTGGACGTGGACGTGGTCGCCGGGTAGGGCCCGCCGTGATGCTGGGCCGGCGCCACGGCCACCCCCGTCGGCCATCCGTTCACGAGCACACGCCCGGCCAGCGGAGTCAGCTCGGCGAGGATCTCCGCGCCCCGGCCGCCGCCGGCGGCCTCCTCCGCGGACAGCTGGACCGTCGCCGTCAGGTTGCCCGGCAGACGCGACAGCACCGCCGTCGCCTCCCCCTCGTCCGCGTAGCGGACCACCACGGTGACCGGCCCGAAGCACTCCTCCAGCAGCAGGTCGTACGCGCCCTCCTCGGCCACCCGGCTCGCCGGCACCGTCAGGAACCCGGCGCTGACCGTGTGCTCGCCGCCCGCGCCCGGTGTCACCGGGGACTCCACACCCTCCAGGCCGGCACGCTCGCGCACCCCGGCGACGAAGTTGTCCCGCATCCGGTGGTCGAGCAGCACCCCGGCGGCGGTGTCGCCGACCGCGTCGGCCAGGGACTTCACCAGCCGGTCGCCGCCCGCGCCGGACGGCACGAGCACCAGCCCCGGCTTGACGCAGAACTGGCCGACGCCGAGGGTCATCGATCCGGCGAGCCCGCCGCCGATCTCCTCCGCCCGCTCGGCCGCGGCCGCCTCGGTGACCAGCACCGGGTTCAGGGAGCCCAGCTCGCCGTGGAACGGGATCGGCACGGGGCGCGCGGCGGCCGCGTCGAACAGGGCCCGGCCGCCCCGTACGGAACCGGTGAAGCCCGCGGCGGAGACCAGCGGGTGCTTGATCAGCTCGACGCCCGCCTCGAAGCCGTGCACGAGCCCGACGACGGCCTCGGGCAGGCCGTGCCCGGCGGCGGCCCGGCGCAGCACCTGGGCGACCAGCTCGGACAGCGCGGGGTGGTCGGGGTGGGCCTTGACGACGACCGGGCAGCCCGCGGCCAGCGCGCTCGCGGTGTCACCGCCGGCGACGGAGAAGGCGAAGGGGAAGTTGGAGGCGGAGTAGACGGCGACCACGCCGAGCGGCACCTTGTAACGGCGCAGGTCCGGGACGGGCGGGGTCGCGGTGTCGTCGGGGTGGTTGATGATGACGTCGAGGAAGGCGCCCTCGTCCACGAGGTCCGCGAACGCCCGCAACTGGTAGCAGGTGCGCGCCAGTTCGCCGGTCAGCCGGACCGGACCGAGCGCGGTCTCGGCGTCGGCGGTCTCGACCAGGCCGTCCTCGGCCGCCTCCAGGCCCGCGGCGGCCGAGCGGAGGAACGCGGAGCGGACCGCGCGGTCCGCGAGGGCGCCGCGGGCGGCGTGGGCCGCCCGGACCGCCGCGTCCACCTCCTGGGCTGTGGCCTCCACCGCAACCTGTTCACGCTGCTTCCCGGTGCGCGGGTCGACACTCCAGACTGGTGCTGCTGCCACCGCGGGTCCCTCCCAGTTAAGGCCGCACTATCTCGGTCACCCATCAGTCGCGTTCGATATACTGAACACTGTCTCTGATGATGAATTCGCTGCTCGGAGACTATATATCTGGGTCCTCAATATCCAGGTCCTCGGCGAACGAAGGGGTCAAGGGCGATGACGGCAGGCGACACAGGCGGCGGGGCGCAGGTCAAGTCCGCGGTACGGACCGTTGAACTGCTGGAATACTTCGCCGGCCGGCCCGGTATGCACTCGCTCGCGGCCGTGCAGGAGGCCGTGGGGTATCCCAAGTCCAGCCTGTACATGCTGCTGCGCACCCTCGTGGAGCTGGGCTGGGTGGAGACGGACGCGACGGGCACGCGGTACGGCATCGGGGTGCGGGCGCTGCTCGTGGGCACGTCGTACATCGACGGCGACGAGGTGGTGGCCGCCGCGCGTCCGACCCTGGACCGGCTCTCCGACGACACCACGGAGACCATCCACCTGGCCCGTCTCGACGGCATCAACGTCGTCTACCTGGCCACCCGCCAGTCCCAGCACTACCTGCGCCCCTTCACCCGGGTCGGCCGCCGGCTCCCGGCCCACTCCACCTCGCTCGGCAAGGCGATCCTCGCCACGTACACCGACGAGCAGGTGCGCAAGCTGCTGCCGGAGACGCTGCCCGCGCTCACCGAGAACACCATCACCGACCGCGAGAAGCTCATCGAGGAGCTGCACCAGGTCCGGGAGCAGGGCTTCGCGGTCGACCGCGAGGAGAACACGCTGGGCCTGCGCTGCTTCGGTGTGGCGATCCCGTACCGCACGCCCGCCCGTGACGCCATCAGCTGCTCGGTCCCGGTGGCCCGGCTGACCCCCGCCCACGAGCAGCTGATCAAGGACGCGCTGTTCGACGCGCGGGACCGGCTGACGCTGGCGACCAGACGGCTTTGAGACCCGCCGGGTCGTAGGCTCGGTGCCATGCAGATCGCGCTGCGGGCCGTGAAGGACGACGACGTGCCGGTGTTCTTCCGGCAGATGACCGACCCCGAGGCCGTGCGGATGGCCGCGTTCGGCCCGGAGAAGCCGTACGACCGGGACTCCTTCGCAGCCCACTGGCAGCGTCTCAGAGACTCCTCCGAGGTGCTGCGCACGGTCCTGGCCGACGGAGCCGTGGCCGGCAACGCGGCGGTGTACGGCACGGCCGGCGAGCGCGAGGTGACCTACTGGATCGACCGCGCGTACTGGGGCCGGGGCGTGGCCACGGCGGCCTTGCGGGCCCTGCTCGCGGAGGTGCCCGAACGGCCCCTGTACGCGCGGGCGGCGGCCGACAACGCCGGCTCGCTGCGCGTGCTGGGCAAGTGCGGGTTCCGCGAGACGGTCCGGGCCCGGGGCTACGCGAGCGGGCGGGGCCGGGAGATCGAGGAGGTCGTCCTGATCCTGGAGGGCTGAACCTCCGGACGGGATTCCTGAGCGCTCGATGAGAAATCCGGGCGTGCGGGAACGATCGACCCTGTCCCGGTCGTCTTCCGAGCGGGATGAACAAGACGATCAGGCGGGCGTCCGTCTTCGCGCTGCTGCTCGTGCTCACTCTGCTGGTGAGGGCGACGTGGGTGCAGTTCTACGACGGCAAGGCCCTCGCGGACGACAACAAGAACCGGCGGAACGCGATCGAGACGTACTCGCGCCCGCTCGGCAACATCATCGTGGCCGGGAACTCGATCACCGGCTCGGCACGGACGAAGGGCAGCGATCTCGCGTACAAGCGGACGTACAGGAACGGCAAGCTGTACGCGCCGGTGACCGGCTACGCCTCGCAGGCCTACGCGCCCACCCAGCTGGAGGGCATCTACACGGACCTGCTCAACGGCACGGACCCCCAGCTGAACACCGTGCTGGACACCATCACGGGCCGGCGGGCCGACCCGGGCAACGTGCTCACGACGATCGACCCGGCCGTGCAGAAGGCGGCGTACCAGGCGCTCGGCGACAAGAAGGGCGGCGCGGTCGCCATCGACCCCAGGACCGGCAAGATCCTCGCGGCCGTGTCGACGCCGTCCTACGACCCCTCCTCGCTGACCGACGCCAACACCGCCGGGACGGCCTGGAAGGCGCTCAACGCGGACAAGGACAAGCCGCTCACCAACCGCGCGCTGCGTCAGCCGCTGCCGCCGGGCTCGACGTTCAAGCTGGTCGTGGCGGCGGCCGCGCTGGAGGACGGGCTGTACAAGAACGTGGACGAGCACACCGACAGCCCCGACCCGTACACCCTGCCGGGCACGGACCGCGTGCTGGCGAACGAGAACAAGTCGGCGCCGTGCAAGAACGCCTCGATCCGGGTCGGCCTGCAGTACTCCTGCAACAACGTCTTCGGTCACATGGCCGTCCAGCTCGGCCAGGACAAGGTGAAGGCCATGGCCGAGAAGTTCGGCTTCAACGACCAGGAGCAGGACGTTCCGGTGCGGGCCTACGCGAGCGTGTACCCCTCCGACATGGACGAGGCACAGACCGGCCTGTCCGGCATCGGGCAGTTCGACGTCACCGCGACCCCGCTCCAGATGGCCATGGTGTCCGCGGCCATCGCCAACGGCGGCAAGCTGGTCTCCCCGCACATGGTCTCGCAGATCACCGACAGCGGCGGTGAGGTGCTGAAGAACTACGACGACGGCGCGGACACCGAGGAGATCGTCAGCTCCTCGACCGCCGAGCAGCTGCAGTCGGCCATGGAGACGGTGGTCAAGGACGGTACGGGTACGAACGCGCAGATCGACGGGGTGACCGTCGGCGGCAAGACCGGTACCGCCCAGCACGGCGAGAACAACAGCAAGACGCCGTACGCCTGGTTCACCTCGTACGGCAAGTCCGACAGCAACGGCAAGGAGGTCGCCGTCGCGGTGATGGTCGAGCAGTCGGGTGCCGCGCGGTCGGAGGTCAGCGGTAACGGGCTGGCCGCGCCGGTGGCCAGGGCGATGATGCAGGCGGCCCTGAGGTAGCACCGGCCGGGCGGCGCCCCGTACAGGCGCGGGGCCGCGTCGATGTGCGGCTCCGGCGCGTGGACGCGATCAGCCACGGACGGCCCGTGGCTGATCGCGCGGCGTCCCTCACTTCACCCCCAGCACCTGCTCCACCGGATCGATCGCGAAGTACACGAGGAACAGCGCCGAGACCGCCCACAGCAGCCAGTTGACCTCCTTCGCCTTGCCCAGGACCGTCTTGACGGTCACGTAGGACAGGAAGCCCGCGCCGATGCCGTCGGTGATGGAGTAGGTGAACGGCATCGTGGCGATGGTGAGGAACGCCGGGACGGCGATCTCGTACCTGTCCCAGTCGATGTGCTTGACGTGGGTCATCATCAGGAAGCCCACCGCGATCAGCGCGGGCGCCGCCGCCTGCAGCGGGACGATGGTGAGCAGCGGGGTGAGGAGGAGGGCGAGACCGAAGAGGCCGCCGGTGACGAGGTTGGCGAAGCCGGTACGGGCGCCCTCGCCGACGCCGGCCGCGGACTCGATGTAGGCGGTGTTGGAGGAGGCGGAGCCGAGACCGCCGGTGACGGCGGCGGCGCCGTCGATGAACAGGACGCGGCCGATGCCGGGCACCTGGCCCTCGTCGTCCAGCAGTCCGGCCTCGGAGGTGATGCCGACGATGGTGCCCATGGCGTCGAAGAAGTCCGACAGGACGAGGGTGAAGACCAGCAGGACGGCGGTGAGCACGCCGGCCTCGGCGAAGCCGCCGAACAGGCTGAAGTGACCGACGAGCCCGAAGTCCGGGGCCGCGACGACCTTGTCCGGGACCTCGGGGGTGGTCAGGCCCCAGCTCTTGATGTCGGCGAGGGCGTCGATGACGATCGCGACGACGGTCATCGTCACGATGCTGATGAGGATCGCGCCCTTCACCTTGCGGGCGAGCAGCGCGATGGTGAGCAGCACGCCGAGACAGAAGACGAGGACGGGCCAGCCGGTGAGGCGCCCCACGGCCCCGAGTTGCACGGGCACGGTGGTGTGCGCGGCGTCCGGGACACGGCTGACGAACCCGGCGTCGACGAAGCCGATGAAGGCGATGAACAGGCCGATGCCGACGCCGATCGCCTGCTTCAGCTGCTGCGGGATCGCGTTCATGATCGCCTTCCGGAGTCCGGTGAGGACCAGGAGGCAGATGACCAGGCCCTCGAGGACGACCAGGCCCATCGCGTCGGACCAGCTCATCAGCGGCGCGAGCTGGAAGGCGACGACGGCGTTGAGGCCGAGGCCGGCGGCGATGGCGAGCGGGAGGTTGCCGCCGACGCCCATGACGACCGTCATCACGCACGCCACCAGCGCGGTGGCGGTGACGAGTTGGCCGGTGTCGAGGGTGTGGCCGAACTTGTCCTTGGCGCTGCCCAGGATGATCGGATTCAGGACAAGGATGTAGGCCATGGTGAAGAACGTGGCGAAGCCGCCGCGTATCTCCCGGCCGAACGTGGAGCCCCGCTCGGAGATCCTGAAGTACCGGTCGACGCTGTGGCGGGCGGGCGGCGGGGCGCTCGGACGCCTCTCCGTCTTCTGCGTCTCGGACATGGGCCAACTCCTCGGTGACTGACGGTCGGTGCGCGGATGCTGGCTGGATTGTTCCCTCGTTGAACCTGTTTCAGGTTTTCCGCGTGTTACGGAATCGGGTTCGGTCTGCCATACGGCGTCCGACACCCCGTACGACGGACACGGAATGATCACTGCTACGCTCCGGAACCCCGTCCGGGCGCTCCCCCGGACGTTCGCATGTCATTTACATGACACTCACAGAGTCGCACCGAGAAGGGGTCACCCGTGGGCACGGTCCTCGACGACGCCGCCTCCGTGGAGTTCCATGCCTTCTTCGACCGGCACTACGCCGAACTCGCCCGTCTCGCACACCTGTTGACCGGCGAGGCGGATGCCGCCGACGACCTGGCGGCGGACGCGCTGCTGGCGCTGTGGCACCGCTGGGACCGGGTGCGCGCGGCCGACCGCCCCTTGGCGTACGCGCGGGGCGTGGTCGCCAACCTGGCCCGCACCCGGATCCGCAGCGCGGTGCGCGAGCGCCGGCGGATCGCGCTGTTCTGGTCGCACCGCGAGGAGAGGACCGAGAACCCGGACGTGGCGGGTGTGGTGGACGTACAGGAGGCGCTGCGCAGGCTGCCGTTCCGGAAACGGGCGTGTGTGGTGCTCCGGCACGCGTTCGACCTGTCGGAGAAGGACACCGCGCTCGCCCTCGGGGTCTCGGTCGGTACGGTTAAGAGCCAGACGTCCAAGGGCGTCGCCGAACTGCAGCGGCTGCTCGGCTCCCAGGGCGTTCCGCAGAGAATGCACGCGGCGATGGGGGCACCGCCCCGCTCGAACACGGGTGAGCACGGGGGCGAGCGGGGCGGCGAGAGCGGAGGAAGGAACCGATGAGGCAGCAGGACGTGCACGACGAGCTGCGCGCCCGGCTGCACGAGGCGGCCGAGTCCCACGAACCCGACCGCGCGCGCATCCTGGCCCGCGTGGAACGCGGTATGGCCGCCCGCTCCGGCGCCGGCCACCGGGCGAGGCGTCCGTCGGCCCTCGGCTGGGCGCGCGTGGCCGGCGCCACCGCGGCGGTCGCCGGGGTCCTCGCCGTCGGCGGGTACGCGGTGGCGTCCGCGGTGAAGGACTCGCCCCCGGCACAGGAGCGGACGGCCGCCGTCTCGCCGACCCCCAGGCCCACTCCCGACGCGACCACACGGCCGCCGGACCGCACGGCCGGACCGGCACCCCGCACGGGCGCCACGCAGCCGTCCCGCACCCCGAGTTCTCCGGCCTCCCCCGGCCCGAAGGCCGGCACCTCCGCCCCGCCGCCCGTGGCGCGTGCCGAGCAGGACGGCCCGCTGTGGTCGGACGGCTCCGTGAACCCGCACAGCAACGACTTCTGGGCCCAGAGCGACCTGACCCTCAAGACGTCCGAGCCACTGACCGCGCTCACCGTCCGGTTGAAGGTCGCGCAGACCGGCGGGGTGTCCTCGGCGGGGGCCTGGCGGTCGCTGCCCGAGACCGATTTCACCCAGACCGTCCGGGCGCAGGGCGGCTTCCTCGTCTACACCTGGACGCTCAAGGACGGCCGTACGGTCCCCGCGGGCCGGTGGGTCTTCGCCGGGCAGTACAACCACGAGCGCGGCGGCCGGGACGCCAAGGACGACAGCTACACCTTCACGGGCACGGCCGACGGCCACGGGTACGCGGTCACCGGCGGCTTCGCCGCGCACGGCGGCGGTGACGGCGACTCGTGATCCGGGACCTCAGCCGAGGCTGAGCAGGACGACGGCGACCGCCGCGCCCGCCAGTCCGGCCGCCTGCGTCCGGGTCACCTTCTCGTGCAGGGCCGCGAGCCCGAGGACCGTCGGCACGGCCGGTTACAGGGAGGCCAGGACGACCGCCACGGCGAGGATCTGCGCCGGGTCGACCAGCGGTAGAGGACCAGGCCGAGCGCCGCTCCCGCTCCGATCACCACGGCCAGGGCGAGGCGGCCGGCGGGCTGCCGGAAGCGGGCGGTGTACCGCCCGGCGCTCGGCAGCAGCAGGAGTACCGCGGCGAGCCGGCCGGCCATCAGCCGGCCACCGCTTCGAGGGGTCCGGGGCGTCGTGTTTCGGGGCCGTGCCGGAGGCCAGCCACAGGGCGGGGACGGGGAGGGCGATGCCCAGCCAGGACGGGACGCTCGGCCGGCCGTGGAGAATGAGCACACCGCACACGACGGACAGGGCCACCCCCGTGACGGCGCTCACGGGTACGACGACGGTCATGGCACCCCGGCTCGGGCCCCGGTTGAGGAAGTGCATGGCCGCGGCGCTGCCCGCACCGGACAGAACACCTCTTCACCGCCGCGTACGGCCTGCGCGGCCACGGCCCCCGCCCCGGCACGGTGCTGCCGGTGACGGAGGCCGCGTACCAGCGGCCGCCGGCCGCCCGCCCGGAAGGGCTCAGCTGACGAAGTACGTCGGGTTCGGCAGCTTGTAGGTACGGTCGGCGTAGCCGCCGTCCAGGTCCGAGTACTGGTCGCCGAAGTTGGCGATGACCTCGTACCCCAGGTCGTCCTCGATGTGCTTGCGGGTACCGGACTTGTACTGCACGGTCGTGCAGTTCCAGGTGCCCGGGGTGGCACAGTCGCCCAGGTAGGCCGGCGGGTTGGCCTTGTCCTTGAGGAACATGTGGTCGGCGTCGAGGTTCACATCGGCGCCGACCTTCTTCAGGTTCTCCACGGCGGCGGCGCGCTGCGCCTCGCTGAGGCCGGAGTTGTAGAAGACCTCGACGCCCTTGGACTCGGCGTACCGGACCAGCTCGGGGCTGCCGAAGACGGCGGGGCGGTCCGCCTTGTTCACGTAGTCGGCCCACGTGGTGCCGTTGTACGTGTAGTTGTAGCGCTTCTCGTAGTCGAGGCTGAGCAGCAGGGTGTCGTCGATGTCGAAGACGACGGCCGGCTTCTCACCGTGACGGTGCGCCTTGCGGGCCGCCTTGTCGATGTACTTCCTGGCGTCGGCGTCGATGCGCGCCAGGTCCTTGGCGTACGGGCTGTCCGGGGACGCCTGGTAGACGCCGTTGCTGTCCGCGGTGGTGCCGTAGTACGTGTCGATGTCCTTCACCAGGAGCCCGATGTTGTAGGGCTCGTGGGTGGAGTTCGCCGTCGACTGGCCGGCGGTGGCCGCGCCGGCGCCGTACAGGGCGCCACCGGCGACGGCACAGGCGGCAGCGATCGCGGCCGCTCTGAGGGACTTCCGCATGGAATCTCCGGATGTTCGGGGAGTATTGCACCAGGTCACGCACTGTCTACGCGCATAACTCACCGCTCCGCGAGCCTCGTTACCCGATCGATACCGGATTCGAGGGAAATCCCTCGCCGCCGGGGGGAGCGGCTACCGGGGGATCCAGTCGCCGAGGTAGGCCTGCGGGGTGTGCGGCGCGGCCTCGGCGTCGGTGAGCTGCGGCCGGTCGGCGGGTTCGGTGATCACCGCGCCGGGTCCGGTGTTGCGGTACTCGTGAAAGCGCATGGACTGCCAGGGATAGGCGTCCCGCATGTTCGTGTAGGGCGCGACCGCGTCGATGCCCGGGCCGAGCCAGGTGTCGCGGACGGTGAGCATCGGGCGGGCGGTGGGGTCGGAGCCCGGCACCCAGGGCCGGGCCAGCTTGTAGAAGGCGTCCGGGGCCTCGCTGGTGACGCGGCTGTGGGTGACCAGGTAGCCGCGCGGGTTGGCGACGGCCGTGGAGGGCGCGAAGACGAAGCCGTACGGTGCCCCTGTGAGGTCCGTCCGGTTCAGCGTGCGGAAGTGGCAGTGCTCGTACACCGCTGTCGCCCGCCCGAAGACGAAGTCGACGTCACCTTCGACGTAGCAGTGGGCGAAGTACTGGCGGGCGAAGGTGCCGAGGTCCGTCGAGTCGGCGTACAGGGTGTCCTGATGGCCGAGGAAGCGGCAGTGCAGGAAGGCGCTGCGGTCACCCTGCGCCTTGAGGGCGACGGCCTGGGTGCCGGTGATGTCCGGATGGCCGGCGCGCAGCCAGTCGTTGGCGAAGGTGATCCAGCGGGCGGTGAACCCGTCGGCCTGCACGGTCGTGGTGGCCGAGCCGGTGGTGCCGTAGGTGCCGCCGCCGGGCTTGGGGGTGCCGGCCGCGTTGTCGTACACGATCACGACGTCCCGGGGATCCTCAGAGGCGCCGATCCAGGTCATCTCCTTCCGGCCGACGTCGACGGCGACCGTCTCCCGGTAGGTACCGGGGGCGAGGACCAGTGTCCGGCCGGTACCGGTGGCGGCGGTCACGGCGGCCTGCACGGACGCGAAGTCGCCGTGACCGTGCGGGTCGACGTACAGGGTCCCCGGGGTGCGGCGGCGGTCCGGTGACCCGTAGCGGCCGAACGGGCGCGGTCGCCCGGCGGCCCGGGCGGGGGCGGAGGCGAGGCCGAGCCCGGTGGCGGCCCCGGCGCTCACCGCGAGGAAACGCCGTCTGGTCATGGGGAGGTGGGACGAGGCCATGGGAGTACTCCTTCACGGTGCGGCTCGTGGGTGGCGAGCGGTACGGCTCGCGGCAGAGGAGGGGGCCGGGGCATGCGTTTGCCCCGGCCCCGTGCCGTTCAGCGCAGCCGGCCGGCGCCCGCGCGGTGGTCGACGAGGCCCGGCACGGCCCGTGCGGGGTCGACCCTGGTACGCAGGGCCGGCGTCCAGCCCGCGCCGGACTGCAGGATCTCTCCCGGCACCTCGGCGTTGTGCACGGCGATCAGATCGGTCGGCACGCCGTTGACGTAGTTGTCGGCGGCGGTGACCGGCGCCTCCTTCCACTTCTTCAGGACGGAACCGGCACCGACCCCGTCCGGCAGCGTGAACGCGTTGTGTTCGGCGACGAGTTGGGACTCCATGCCGATGCCGTAGCTGTAGGAGTAGCCCTCGCCGGCGACGAAGTGGTTGTTGTAGGAGTCCACCTGTCCGAAGCGGACGCGGGGCGCGCGCTCGACCAGGTCGCGGAAGAGGTTGTGGTGGAAGGTGACCTTCAGATGCCCTCGGTCCACGGCGGCCGTCGACGCGCTGTCGCTGTTGCCGATCAGGATCGTCTTGTCGTGGTCCTCGAAGACGTTCCAGGAGGCGGTGACGTAGTCCGCGCCCTTGACGATGTCGAGTTCGCCGTCGTGCTGCTCGTAGACGCGCCCGAAGTGGTACGGCAGGGTGCTGTCGGGGTGGTCGCCGTCGGTGAAGGTGTCGTGGTCGATCCACACGTGCGTCGACCCGTAGACGACGGCGCTGTCGTACTCGGAGTTCCAGTTGCCGTCGGCGGTGTCGGTCGGGTCCCACTGCGGGAAGCAGTCGAGGGGGCTCTCGAAGCTCAGGTTGCGGACGATGACGTTGTCGACGCCCTTGATCTGGAGGCTGGCGCCCTTGAAGCCGGCGTCCTTCCCGACGCCGACGATCGTGGTGTTGGCGGGGACGTCGGCCTTGATGTGGGCGTCCTGGCCGGCGGCGGAGGCGCGGCGCAGGCCCTCGGGGCTGTCGGCGGGTTCGGCGTCGAGGTTCTTGGTACGGCCCCATACCGCCGGGTCGTAGGTCGCGAGGTAGGTGGCGAAGTCGTATCCGGGCACGGCGAAGGAGTCGCAGCCCGGCCCGTCGGCGTCGATCGTGCCCTTCACCCGGATGATCTTCGGGGCGCTGCCGCCCTCCGCGAGGGCGGCTTTGAACTGCTCCCAGGTGGTGACGGTACGGACGTGCGCAAAGTCGGCGGCGGCACCGCCGGTCGTCCCGGTGCCGTGGGCGGCCCAGCCGTCGTTCGCGGGCAGCACCTGCCGGTCGGGGCCCGCGTGGTGGGCGGGCTGTGCGGAGGCGGTGCCGGTGACGGCGAGGACGAGGGCGGCACTGCCCACGAGCCCCTGAATGACGCGGCCATGACATTTCTGTGTACGCACTGTGCGGCTCTCCTCAGGCGGAAGGTCAGGATTGCGGGGCGGCCGGCCAGGTGATCCAGGACGTCGGAACGTCCTCGTGCAGCCGTACCACGTCGTGCCGGGCCAGCACCCGGGTGCGCAGCAGTTCCTGCGCGACCAGCCGGGCCACCGCGATGGCACCCGGCGGATCGAAGTGCGTGTTGTCCTGCTCGGTGTCCGTCCAGTTGAAGTACCTCTTGGTCTCCTCCGCCCCGAGCCGCTGCCACAACGCGAGCGACAGCGCCTCGATGTCGAGCAGCGCGACCCCTTCCTCCTGTGCGAGCGCCCGCATGGCGGCGGGGTAGTCGCCGTGGGTCGGCACGGCGTCGCCCCCGGCGTCGAACCTGCGGCGCTCGACGGGGGTGGCTAGGACGGGCCGGGCGCCATGGGACCGGGCACCGTCGACGTACACCCGCAGACAGTCCCGGTACGTCGTCCAGGGCTCGGTGTAGCGGGCGGGATCGGTGGCCTTCTCGTCGTTGTGCGCGAACTGGACGAGCAGGAGATCCCCGGGCCGGATCGCGGAGAGGACGGCGTCGAGCCGTCCTTCGTCCAGGAAGCTCTTCGAACTGCGCCCGTTCACCGCGTGATCGGCGACGTCCAGCCCGTGCCGGAGAAAGAAGGGGAGCGCCGTTCCCCACCCGGTCTCGGGAGCCGCGTCGGCGTACTTCTGCGCGGCGGTGGAGTCACCGGCGATGTAGAGCGTGCGACGCCCCTTCGGAGACCGGCCGCCGAGAGGTACGGCGGCGAAGGCGGCGGAGGTGACCTGTCTGCGGGTGAGCGACACTACGGTGCCTTTCCGACAGGGGGAGAGGGAATCAGGGGCGCGGGACTGCGCGGCCGGCGACGACCGGCCGGCAGCCCCCGCAACCGGAACCACCCGAGCGCTCAGTGGTTCTTCTTCCAGTCCGCCTGAGCCTCGTTCAGCTGATCGGCGAGCGTGTCCAGGAATTCCTTCGCGCTCAGCTTCCCGAGCATCAGCTTCTGGAAGTTCGGCTCGTTGTCGGTCTTCGAGATCGTGTTCCAGTCCGGCAGGTAGTACGGCAGCTGCACGATCTTCGTCTTGCCGCCGTTCAGTGCCTCCGCCGCCAGCTTGGTCGGCTCGGCCTGCTGGATCCACGCGTCCTTCGCGGCGTCCGTGTTCGCCGGCACCTGGCCCGCCGCCTCGTTGAACTTGGAGTTCTCCGCGGCGGAGACGGCGAACTCGATGAACTTCCAGGCGGCCGCCTTGTTCTTGCTCGACTTGAACAGGCTCAGCCCGTCCACCGGGTTGGACACCTGCACCCGGGTGCCGTCCGCCAGTGTGGGGTTGGGGATGCCGCGGAACTTCTCCTTGCCCAGCGCCTTCAGATGGTCCTGGTACGAGCCCAGGTTGTGGCTCAGCATGCCGATCGTGCCGCTGTCCCACTGCGCGACCATCTTGGTGAAGTCGTTGTTGACGTCCGCGGACGGCGTGTCCTTCTTGTACAGGGCGACGTACTTCTCCAGCGCGGCGACGTTCTTCGGGTCGTTGACGGTGGTCTTGTCGCCGTTCCAGAACGAGGTGATGCCGGTCTGGCCGTACACCGCGTCGAGGGCCGGCGCGATGGACCCCTCGCCGCCGCGGATGGTGAAGCCGAACGCGTTCTTGCCCTTGTCCGTGAGCTTCCCGGCGGCCTCGTAGAACGCCGGCCAGGTGGTCGGCGCCGCCAGCCCGGCGTTCTTGAACAGGTCGGTCCGGTACCACAGGGTGCCGTTGTTGGCGGAGGTCGGCACCTGGTACAGGGCGTCCCCGCCGCCGGCCGACTTGCTGACGTCGAGCAGGTTCTGGCTCAGCCTGCCGTGCAGCGGGCTCTTCGCCAGCCGGGAGTCCAGCGGCTCCAGCGCACCCTGCACGGCGACCTCGGCGAGCATCGCCGCGCCCACGCCGCCCACGTCGGGCAGACCGCCGCCCTGGATCGCGGTGTCGTACTTGGACTGGGCGCCGGCCGCGGGGATACCGACGTACTCGACCTTGATGTCCGGGTACTTCTTCTCGAAGTCGGCGATGATCTGCTTCCAGATGTCGGTGCGCACACCGCCGTTGTTGTCCCAGAAGGTGATCGTGCCCTTGCCGGAGCCCTCGTCGCCCTTGTCCCCCGCGCTGCCGCTGCCGTCGTCGCCGCAGGCGGTGGCGGTCAGCGCGAGGACGGAGCCCAGGGCGACGGCCGTGAGGGCGCGCCTGCTTCTCGGGATGCTGCTCTTCATTGGTCGGCTCTCTTCTTCTGGATCGGGCGGAGACATGGAGGGGTACTACCGGGGCGTGATCCGGAACTGGGTGAAGGTCGCCGCCCCGGCCTGCCCCGGTCCTTCGGGCGCGACGGCGAACAGACCGAGCAGGGCGCCGACCCAGCGCCAGGGGGTGGCCGCGAAGACCGGCCCGGAGGTGCGCAGGCCGTCCCCGACGTCGTACGAGAACCGGCAGCGTGCGCCGGCTCCCACCTCGATCCGCAGCCGGGCCCGCCCCTCGGGCGCGGGACAGGACGTACCCGCGTCCCGCTCGTGCTCGGCCACCGCCTCCGCGAACCGGTGCACGAGGTGGACCGTCCCGTCGGCCGCGCACTCGAGGCCGATCCAGCCGAAGGCGTCCCCGAGCACCACGAGCCCTGCCCGCGCCCCCGGCTCGGTGCCGTGAAGCCGCAGCCCGACCTCGACCGTGCAGGGCAGGCCGGGCAGCCGCTGGGTGAGGACGTGCGAGAGTTTCCTCGGGTCGTCGGCGTCGGCCGAGCGCAGGCAGGTCAGCCGCAGTCCGTCCCCGGAGTGCTGGGTGGCCCAGCCGTCGCCCGGGTTGGCGGTCCACTGCCACTGGCGGCCGGGGCGGCCGCCGGGGAAGTCGTCGTCGGTGGCGGGAGCGGCGGGCGGCTGCGGCGGCAGGCCGGGCCGCCGGTGTACGGCGACGGGGGCGCCCTCGGCCCCGAGGACGGGCCAGCCGTCGTCCCCCCAGCCCATCGGCTGGAGGTGGACGACCCTGCCGTAGGCGCCGCGCTGCTGGAAGTGCAGGAACCAGTCCTCGCCGGCCGCCGTGCGCACCCAGCCGCCCTGGTGCGGCCCGTTGACCTCGGTGTCCTTCTGCTCCAGGACGATCCGTTCCTCGTACGGCCCGAAGAAGCCACGCGAGCGGAACGCGCCCTGCCAGCCGGTCTCCACTCCCCCGGCGGGCGCGAGGATCCAGAACCAGCCGTCGTGCCGGTAGAGCTTGGGCCCTTCCAGCGTGAACCAGCCGGGGATGCGGTCGCCGTCGACGATCACCTCGCCCCCGTCCAGCAGGGAGGTGGCGTCGGGGTGCATCCGGTGGCCGGTGAGGCGGTTCTTGACCCCGGAACGGGACTTGGCCCAGGCGTGCACGAGGTAGGCGTCGCCGGTCTCGTCGTCCCACAGCGGACACGGGTCGATCAGGCCCTTGCCCGCCTTGAGGAGGTGCGGGCGGGTCCAGGGGCCGCGGATCCCGGGGGCGTTGATCTGGAAGATGCCCTGGTCGGGGTCGCCCCAGAAGATCCAGAACCGGTCGTCGTGGTGCCGGATGGACGGCGCCCAGACCCCGCGGTCGTGCCGGGGTGCGCTGAACTCCTCCTCGGGTTCCAGGCGTTCGAGCGCGTGACCGACGAGGGTCCAACCGACGAGGTCGCGCGAGTGCAGCAGCGGCAGACCGGGGACGCGGCCGAAGCTGGAGGCGGTGAGGTAGAAGTCGTCGCCGACGCGGACCACGTCCGGGTCGGACCAGTCGGCGTTCAGGATCGGGTTCGCGTACGTCTCGCCGCTCACCGGCTCACCGCCCTGCGGGCCAGCACCGCCGCCTCGCCCCGGTCCAGGCGCCCGTCGGCGACCACGGTGACCACCCGGCGCACGACGGTCCCGCCGGGCTCGACCGGCAGGCGTTCCGCGGACGCCAGCGACGACCCGACCCCGGGATACTCGGCGGCCCGCACGAACCACGGATCGCGCCGGGTCTCCTCGGTGGCCCCGGTGAACACCAGCGTCCAGCCTCCCCCGCCCCCGGCGAGCGCCAGCCAGTCGGCGCGGCGGCCGTGCACCTCGGCCTCGCCCTCGCGGTCGGCGGTGTAGACGTCCGGCACCGCGTCCTGCTTGGGGGCCCGCCAGAAGAAGCCGCCGTAGGCCGCGCCGGGACGCCCGTTGGTGGCGGGGCTGCCCAGGGACAGCGGGCCGGCGGAGACGTTCGTCAGGGAGAACGTGAAGTCCAGCGCCCAGGCGGTGCCGGTCAGTTCGGTGGCCGCGACCGTACGGCGCTCGCGCAGCAGCTCGGCCCCGGCGGCGATCCAGCGCAGCTCCTCCACGAAGCCGTCGGGGTCCCGGAGCTGGAAGGAGGTGTGCCGCTGGGTGCCGTGGTCGTCCAGCTCGGTCGGGCCCCGGCCCGCGACGAAGGTGCGTCCGCCCCAGAAGTTGTGCCCCCCGACGTCGGGGACGGCGACACCGACGCCGAGGTGGTGGGCGTGGTCGGTGGGGCTCACCTCGGTGACAGCCGTGCCGGCCAGGGTGGTGACGGGGTGCAGATACGGGCGCGGGGAGAGACGGACGGGCAGCTCGGGCCGCGTCAGGTACCGGCCGACCGGGCGGCCGGCCACCCGCAGGACCAGACTGTCGTGGGACGTCATCGGCTGCTCACCTCCTTCGTCGGGGCCCAGGCCGGGTCCAGTTCGGAGTAGAGGGCGAGGGTGTCGGCGGCGGCCGCGACCAGGCCGTCGATGCCGGGCACCACCCAGCGCTGTTCGGCGGGCAGCAGCCGCCGGGCGCGCTCCGGCAGCGGGATCGGGTCGGGGGAGGTCCGGACGGCCTCGACGACCTTCATGAAGGCGCCGGTCTCCTCCGGCGGGACCAGGAGCGGTGCGCCGTTCTCCACGTGCTCGACCAGGTTCTCGAGCAGGTCGGTGCGGCCGTACTCGGTCTCCTGCGGGCCGTGCCCGGCCCGCTGGAGCAGCACCCGGTCCTGCTTGTACCAGAACGTGATCCGCCCGCTCTCGCCGTGCAGCACGACGTACGGCTCCCCCGGCTCCTCGGCGCACAGGGTGGCGGCGACCGTGACCGGGCCGCGCGGGGTGCCGACCCGGACGCAGGAGGTGTCGTCGGACTCGATGCCGTTGGCGCGCAGCAGCTCGGTCTCGATGCCGGTGACGTCCTCGGCGCGGGCCGTGCCGAGCAGGGCGAGAGCGGTGGCGACGGCGTGCGCGAGGGGGTTGGTGAGGACCCCGTCGACCACGTCGACGCCGTTCAGGCGTCGCCGGCCCGCCCAGGGCGCCCGCCGGTAGTAGGCCTCGGGGCGGGCCCAGGCGCCGGCTCCGCCGACGCCGAGGAGTTCGCCGATCGCGCCCTCGGCGACCAGCCGCCGGATGGCCGGCACGGCGTGGGAGCCGAGCGACTGGAAGCCGACCTGGCAGACCACCCCGGCCTTCGCCACCCCGTCGGCCATGCGCCGGAACTCGGCGTAGGACGGCGCGGGCGGCTTCTCCAGCAGGACGTGCACGCCCCGCCCGGCGGCGGTGAGGGTGAGGTCGGTGTGGGTGGGGATCGGCGTGCAGATCACGGCGAGCCGGGCGCCCGTGCGGTCGAGCAGCGCTCCGAAGTCGGCGGACTGCTCGGGCGTGCCGAGGCCGTCCGGGATCTCCTGGGCGGTCAGTGGGGTCAGCTCGCAGATCCCGGCGAGCCGGACGAGTCCGCGGGCCTGGAGCCGGCGGATGTTGTCGAGGTGCCAGCGACCGTGTCCGCGCGCGCCCGCCAGGACGACGGGTACGGCCGTCCCTTCCCCGTTCGTGCTCATCCCTTCACCGCCCCCGCGCTGAATCCGGTGATCAGCCACTTCTGGATGAAGGCGAAGACGATCACCACCGGTACGGCCGCGACGATGCCGCCCGCCGCCAGGGCCCCGAGGTCGACGCTGTCCGCGCTCATCAGGGTGTTGAGGCCGACCGGGATGGTCTGCTTGCTCTGGTCGGAGAGGAACATCAGGGCGAACAGGAAGTGGTTCCAGGCGTGCACGAAGGCGAAGGAGCCGACGGCGATCAGACCGGGCCGCAGCAGCGGCAGGACGACGATCCGGAAGGCGGTGAGCCGGCCGCAGCCGTCCACCCAGGCGGCCTCCTCCAGGGAGTAGGGCACGTTCCGGATGAACCCGCTGATCAGGATCATCGACAGCGGCAGCTGGAAGACCGTCTCGGCGAGGATCACGCTGCCGAGGGAGTTGATCATCGACAGCTTGGCGAAGATCTGGAAGAGCGGCACCAGCAGCAGCGCGCCCGGCACGAACTGGGAGCACAGCAGGGCCAGCATGAAGCCGCGCTTGACCCGGAAGTCGAAGCGGGCGAGCGCGTAGCCGCCGGCCAGGGCGACGAGCGTGGTCAGCAACAGGGTGGCGAGGCCGACGTAGACGCTGTTGGCGAAGTAGGTGCCGAAGCTGCGCTCGGTCCACACCTTCTCGAAGTGGTCGAAGGTCATCGGCCACGGCACGAGCGAGGTGGAGCCGGCCGGGCGGAGGGCGAAGAGCAGGATCCAGTAGAAGGGGATCAGGGTGAACAGGAGGTAGATCCCCAGGGGGAGGTAGATCTGCCAGCGCGGGACCTCGTCCCAGGCGCGTCCCTTCTTCCCCGGTCGGGCGGGCTCGGACGCCACACGCGCGGGCGCGGGAGCGATCTCGGTGATCACTTGGTCTCACCTCCGAACTTGCTCAGCCGCAGATAGACGATCGAGCAGAAGAGCAGGATCACGAACGCCACCGTGGTCAGGGCGGAGGCGTAGCCGAAGTTGTGGGCGTCGACGCTGGTGTTGGCGATGTAGAGCGGGAGCGTCGTGGTCTCGCCGGCCGGTCCGCCGCCCGTGAGGGTGTAGAGCAGGTCGACGTTGTTGAACTCCCACACCGCGCGCAGCAGCGTGGACAGGACGATCGCGTCCTTCAGATGGGGCAGGGTGATGTGCCAGAACTGCTTGAGGCGGCCGGCTCCGTCGACCTCGGCCGCCTCGTAGAGGTCCTTGGAGACGGACTGGAGGTCGGCGAGGATGAGGATCGCGAAGAAGGGGACGCCCCGCCAGAGGTCGGCGACCACGGCCGCCGGGAAGACCGTCGAGGTGTCCGACAGCCAGCTGGTGCCGTAGGAGCCCATTCCCGCGTCGGCGAGGTAACGGGTGATGCCCGTCTGGGAGTTGTAGAGCAGCACCCAGATCGCGGAGGTCAGCACGCCGGAGACGGCCCACGGGGAGAAGACGAGGGCGCGTCCGAGCGCCCGCCCCACGAAGGTCTGGTTGACGATGAGCGCCAGCGCCAGGCCGAACAGCAGCTGGAGCCCCACCTCGACCACGACCCACTTGGCGCTGAAGGTCAGCGTGTCCCAGAACTGGGGGTCGTGCGCGAAGGCCTGTGTGAAGTTGTCGAATCCCGCGAATCCGTTCCGCCACGGCTTGGTGGGGTTGTAGTTCTGCAGGCTGTAGTAGAAGACGCTGAGCACCGGGTAGGCGATGAAGCCCAGCATCAGCAGGGCCGCCGGGGCGATCAGCAGGTACGGCAGCCTGCGCGGGGTCGCAAAGGCACGGCGCCGCCGGGGTGGCGCGGGCGGTTTCGCCACGGCTGCGGCTTGGGCCATGACTGTTCTCCGTTCTCGGTACGTCGTGCGGGAAGCGCTTTCTCCCTGTACAGGGGTGTGCCTGGTGATGCTGCTTCGCGGGTCAGCCCGCGTAGGGGTCCTGCACCTTGCCCGGCCTCGCGAGGAACTCGAAGTCGCAGCCCGTGTCGGCCTGGGTGATCTGCTCGTTGTAGAGCGCGCCGTAGCCGCGCTCGTACCGGGCGGGCGGCGGCGTCCACCGTGCCCTGCGCCGCTGGAGCTCCTCGTCGTCCACGTGGAGCCGGAGGGTGCGGGCCTCGACGTCCAGGGTGATCAGGTCCCCGGTCCGTACGAGGGCGAGCGGTCCGCCGATGTACGACTCGGGCGCGACGTGCAGCACACAGGCGCCGTAACTCGTGCCGCTCATCCGGGCGTCGGAGATCCGCACCATGTCCCGCACGCCCTGCTTGAGCAGGTGGTCGGGGATCGGGAGCATGCCGTACTCGGGCATGCCGGGGCCGCCCTTGGGGCCGGCGTTGCGGAGCACCAGCACACTGTCGGCGGTGATGCCGAGGGCGGGGTCGTTGATGGTCCGCTGCATGGTCCGGTAGTCGTCGAAGACGACGGCCGGGCCGGTGTGCGCGAGCAGACGGGGCTCGGCGGCGATGTGCTTGATGACGGCGCCGTCCGGGCAGAGGTTGCCGCGCAGGACGGCGACCCCGCCCTCGCTCGCGACCGGGTTGTCGCGGGTGCGGATGACGTCGTCGTCGTGCACCCGCGCGCCGCGCAGTTGCTCGCGCAGGGTGTCGTGCGACACCGTCGGCCGGTCGAGGTGGAGCAGGTCGGGGATGCGGGAGAGGAAGCCGGGCAGGCCGCCCGCGAAGTGGAAGTCCTCCATGAGGTGGCGCTGTCCGCCGGGGCGGACGTCGGCGAGGACCGGGACCGTGCGGGCGATGCGGTCGAAGTCGTCCAGGGTGAGCTTCACCCCTGCCCGGCCCGCCATGGCGATCAGGTGGATCACGGCGTTGGTGGAGCCACCGAGACCGAGCACGGTGGTGACCGCGTCCTCGAAGGCCTCGCGGGTGAGGATCTCGCTCGGCTTCCGGTCCCGGTGGACCAGGTCGACGATCGTCAGGCCCGCCCTGGCGGCCATCCGGTCGTGTCCGGAGTCCACCGCCGGGATGCTGGACGCGCCGGGCACGGTCATGCCGAGCGCCTCGGCGGCGGCCGTGAGCGTGGACGCCGTACCCATGGTCATGCAGTGGCCGGGAGAGCGGGCCAGACCGCTCTCCAGCTCGGCCATCTCGCAGTCGCCGATCAGGCCGGCCCGCTTGTCGTCCCAGTACTTCCACATGTCGGTGCCGGAGCCGAGGACCTCGTTGCGCCAGTGGCCCGGGAGCATGGGGCCGGCCGGCACGAAGACGGCGGGCAGGTCCACGGAGGCGGCGCCCATGAGCAGGGCGGGCGTGGACTTGTCGCAGCCGCCCATCAGCACGGCGCCGTCGACGGGGTACGACCGCAGCAGTTCCTCGGTCTCCATCGCGAGCATGTTGCGGTAGAGCATCGGGGTCGGCTTCTGGAAGGTCTCGCTGAGGGTGGAGACCGGGAACTCCAGCGGGAAGCCGCCCGCCTGCCACACCCCGCGCTTGACGGCCTGGGCGCGGTCGCGCAGGTGGACGTGGCAGGGGTTGATGTCGGACCAGGTGTTGAGGACGGCGATGACCGGCTTGCCGAGGTGTTCCTCGGGCAGGTAGCCGAGCTGGCGGGTGCGGGCGCGGTGGCTGAAGGAGCGCAGGCCGTCGGTGCCGTACCACCGGTGGCTGCGGAGGTCCTCCGGGTTCTTGCGGGGCGCGTTCATATCGACCATCCGGCGGCGATGGCGGCGACCTCGGCGCGCTCGTCCTCGGGCAGCGGCTTGCTCGGCGGGCGGACGTCCCTGCGGCACAGGCCCAGTGCGGCGAGGGCCTCCTTGACGACGGTGACGTTGTTGGCGGAGCCGTGGGCGGCGCGCAGTTCCTCGAAGCGGCGGATCTGCTCCCAGACCTTCATGGCGGCCGGGAAATCGCCGGATCGAAGCGCTTCGATCATGTTCAGCGAAACGGCCGGGGCGACGTTCACGAGCCCCGAGGTGAAGCCGGTGGCGCCGGCGGAGAAGTAGGAGGGGGCGTAGGGCTCGGCGAGACCCGCGACCCAGACGAAGCGGTCGAGGCCCGCGTCCCGCGCGAAGCCCGCGAACCGTGCGGCGTCCGGGACGGCGTACTTCACGCCGATGACGTTCGGGCAGTGGTCGGCGAGTTCGGCGAGGCGGGCGCCGGGCAGCTGGGCGTTGCGGATGTACGGCACCACGCCCAGCTCGGGGACGGCCTCGGCGATGGCGCGGTGGTAGTCGACCCAGCCGGCGGCGGAGACGTACGGGTGGACGGGCTGGTGGACCATGACCATCTGGGCGCCGAGGTCGCGGGCGTGCCGGGCGGAGGCGATCGCGGTGGGCACGTCGTGCCCGACGCCGACGAGGATCACCGCGCGGTCGCCCGCCTCCTCGACGGTCGACTCGGTGACCAGACGGCGCTCTTCGGGGGTGAGGGCGTAGAACTCGCCGGTGTTGCCGTTGGGGGTGAGGGTGCCGATCCCGCCGTCGAGCAGGCGACGCAGCAGGGCCCGGTGGGTGCCGGTGTCGACGGAGCCGTCCTCGGCGAAGGGGGTCACCGGGATGGCCACCACGTCGGCCAGGGCCGCCCGCTGGGTCTCGAACGTCACGCTGCTCATTCCTGACCTTCCTCTGGGTGGGGCTCGGTGTCCGAGGGGAAAGCGCGCCGCACGAAGGAGGCGATGTGGGCGTGCAGGGCGCTCGCGGCGCCGTCCGCGTCACCGCCGAGCGCGAGCCGGAGGATCTGCCGGTGCTCGGCGGCCTCCCGCTCCCAGGAGGGGTCGGCCGCCCAGGCGACGGCGGAGACGAGGGCGGCCTGGTCGCGGACCTCGTCCAGCATCCGGCCGAGCAGCGGGTTGCCGCAGGGCAGGTACAGGGCGCGGTGGAACTCCCGGTTGGCGAGCGACCGTTCGGCGGTGTCGGTGGCGTCGTCGGCGCGGGTCAGCGCGTCGCGGGCGGCGTCGAGGGACGCTCCGCGCCGCACCGCCCGGCGCAGCGCCTCCGGTTCCAGCAGCAGCCGCACGTCGTAGACCTCGCGCGCCATGTCCGCGTCCACCATGCGCACCGTGACGCCCTTGTACTGGTTCATCACGACCAGGCCGGTCCCGGCGAGCGTCTTGAGCGCCTCCCGCACCGGGGTCTTGGACACCCCGAACTGCGCGGCCAGCTCCGTCTCGACCAGGGCCTGGCCGGGCGTCAGCTGCCCCGTCAGGATGCGGTGTTTGATCGCGTCCAGCACGTACTGCGTACGGGACGGGATCGGGGTGGGCACAGAGGTCATGCGGCCCTCTCGGATCTCACATATCGCGTCTCATATATGACGTACGAAGTACGACGCGTTGAAGGTAGGAGGGGGCCCGGGTTTCGTCAATGCTTCTGACAAAGGAAGTTCGGGTTGCCGGGTCGGGGCGGCTCAGACGGTGCGCACGTCACCCTCGACGGCGGTGTACGTGGGCCGGCCGGAGACCGCGGCGGCCCGTTCGGTGGCCGCCGCACGGCCGAGTGTGGGGCCCACATGGGTGACGAGCAGCTCGCGCACCCGCGCGTCCCGGGCGATACGGCCGGCGTCCTCGGGCGTCAGATGCACCTGGGGGAGGTGTTCGCCGTCGCGATGCTCGTCGATGTCCGCCTCGCACAGGAAGAGGTCGGCACGGGAGGCGAGTTCGGTCAGCGCGGGGCAGGGTCCGCTGTCCCCCGAGTACGCCAGCACGCTGCCCTGGCTCTCGGCGCGCAGTCCGTACGCCTCGGTGTCGTGCGCGACGGCGCGGGCGGTCAGCCTCAGGTTCCAGTGCCGGACGTCGTGGCCGTCGTACAGGCCCCGGAAGTCGAGGACGCCCTTGAGGAAGTCGACGTCCGCGCGGCCGAGGAAGCCGGCCAGGCGGCGGGCGCAGTCGCGGGGCGCGTACACGGGGATCGGGGCGTGCGGGGTCATCCCGCCGAAGGCGAAGGCATAGGCGGCGGCGAGCAGGTCGGCGCTGTGGTCGGCGTGCAGGTGCGAGATCCAGATCGCCGTGAGCCGCGCGGGATCCGTGTGCTGCTGCAATGCGGCGAACGAACCGGGCCCGGCGTCCACCCACACCTCGGCACCGCCGCCGGAGACCAGATATCCCGAGCAGGGCCGGCCGGGGCCCGGGTGCGGCGAGGCGGTGCCGAGGACGGTGAGGGTGAGCGGCATAGGCAGGAGGGTACGACGCCCGGCTCGCCGCTGCCCGCCGGCGGCCGGGGCTGCCCGGCGGCGGCCGGGTCAGGTCTCCATCACGGCATCGCAGTCGGGGCACACCACGGACGCGTGCTCGGCGGGGTACCACGGCGCCCGAGGGTCCTCCGTGGGCGTCCACCGGGCCTTCTCCATGGCGAAGGTGTCCTTGCCGCAGAGGGTCCGCGGGCCGGCGGCGTCGGGCCTGCCGGGGGCGGCGGGCGCCGCGTGCACCCGGTGGGGCGGCCGTACCGTGTCGGGCGGGCCGTCCGGGCCGGTGCGGGTGGCCGCTTCCTGGTCGAGTTCGTACACGACGACGATCTCGCTCATGACTCCACCGTAGGCGCCTTCACCGCTGGTCCGCTGGTCGGTGCCGGCGGCCGGGCGACGGTGCCACGACGTCCGGGGCGCCGTGGAGCGTCCGCGTTCACTCGCGGCCGGCGCTCGGGAGGGTGAGTTCACGGCCGCGGTAGAACCCTTCGTGTTCCTCCACGACGTACGGGGCCATGGCCGCCCGCCGCTGCGCCTCCGACTCGGAGGTCCGCCATGCGTCGCATGCCTCCTGGGAGTCCCAGAACGACACCCCGGTGACCTCCTGTCCGTCCTCGGACCAGTACGCGTAGGCGCGGCGCAGGCCCTGCGGTGCGGGCTCCGGGCGCCAGGCCCTCTCGAACTCCTCCAGCGTGCCCGGCTGAAGGCGGCGCGTCGTCACCCACGTGTAGTGCTCCTGCATCGCGGTTCCCTCCGTGGTACCCGTTCGGCCTGCCCCCCTCTCTCTGGTCACCGTAGGTCCGATGCGCCGCTTCCGCCGCCCGGCGGGTGCCGGCCGGCTCCGGCCGCACGCCCCGCCCGGACCGGCGGCCGGCAGCCCTACGGCCGCCACCCCGGGTCCCGGCCGCTGAGCCCCACCGCCCGCTCCAGCAGCGGCGCGCCCTCCGGGACCGGGACGACCGGGCCGAACAGGCCGCCGCCGCGGTCCGGGTCGTCGGCGGCGGCGAGGAGGAAGCCGTGGGCCGACCGGAGGGCGGCCGGGTCGGGGGCGTAGTCCTGGCCGGTGGCACGGGCCAGGTCCCAGCCGTGGATCACCAGTTCGTCGGCGACGACGGCGCCCGCGACCGCGCCCGGCAGGTCCACCCCGCCGGCCCGTGTGTCGCCGGTCCAGGCGGCCGGGTCACGCCAGGCGTCCGCCAGCTCCTCCAGCACCTCGGGCAGCTCCTCGCGCCAGCCGGGCCCGATGTCCGGGACGGCGGCGTTCGGGCTGGTGTCGGTCGTCGCGCCGAGGTCCTTGCGGGCCGCGTCACGGAAGGCCACGGAGAGCATCAGGATGTGGCCCAGCAGGTTCCGCACCGCGCAGTCCGGGCACGGCGTGGGGGCCGTGAGCCGCTCGTCGGGCACGGACCCGGCGAGCCGCGCCACGATCCGGGCCTGCGGGCCGAGGTCCACCATGGTCATGTCCTACTCCTTCGGGGTCGTGCCGCCCGTACGAAGGGTTGACCGGCCGGACACCCGGAAATCATCGGTGCCGCGCAGCCACTCCCACGGCGCACGCCCGCCGCCCAGGCACCACACCGCGATCACCGGATCGCACAGCGCGCAGCCGAACGAGGAGTCGTGGGCGAACGGGATGATCGGGTGGCCCTTGAGGTGGTGCACGACGTCCCACGCGGTGTGCAGCAGCCAGCCGATGCCGACGAACGTCCAGGACTCCAGGCCCCGGTAGGCGACGTAGGTGACCACCGCGGTGAACGCGAACTCCCAGCCGCCGAGGCCGCCGCCGCTCAGGTAGGCGGCGCCCGCCCCGGCGACCATGACCGCGTTGAGGCGGCGCCGGCGGGGTTCCGGGACGAGGGACATGAGGACGACGTAGAGGAGTCCGATGAGGAGGGGGGCGAGACAGCGCATGCGCTCGACGGTAGGAGCGCGGACGGGTGCGTCCCAGGGGCGTCGGTGCCAGGTTCCGACGGATTGTCGCCGCCGCGCCGCACCCGGGGAGGCCGCGCCCCGCCCGGGTCTAGGGCACCTTGCCGATCCCGGGGCCCCCTCCTTAGGCCGACGATGACCAGGCATGACGACTTCCTGGACCGTGGTCCGCGTCCTGCGGGACCGCAATGCGGGGCTGTACCTCGTCGGCCTGGTGGTGTCCGCCTTCGGCACCTCCTCGCTGTGGCTGGCGTCGGGTGTGTGGGTCAAGGACCTCACGGGGTCCGACGGCCTGGCCGCCCTGTGCATGCTCGCCATGTGGGCGCCCACTCCGGCGGGCCCGGCGCTGGGCACGCTCGCCGACCGCCTCCGGCGCAGGCCCCTGCTCATCACACTGAACCTGGGCATGGCGGTCCTGCTCCTCACGCTCTTCGTCGTGGACTCCCCCGGCCGCCTGTGGCTGCTGTTCACCGTCCTGTTCCTGTACGGCGCCGCCGGCGTCGTCCACGACGCCGCCGAGTCGGCCCTGGTCGCCGCCGCCGTCGCCCCGGATCTCCTCGGTGATTTCAACGGCCTGCGGATGACCGTCACGGAGGGCATGAAGCTCGTCGCCCCGCTGACCGGGGCGGGCCTCTACGCGCTCTTTGGCGGTCCGGCCGTGGCCTGCCTGGACGCCGTCACCTTCGCCCTCGCCGCCGGGCTGTGCGCCCTGCTGCGGGTGCGCGAGGAGCGGCCCGCCCGGTCCGGTGACGGCTGGCGGAAGCAGACCGTGGAGGGCGTCCGGCACCTGTGGGGCCACCCCGGGCTGCGCCCGCTGGTCCGGGCGGGCGGGACGACCATGCTGCTGACCGCGCTCGGCAGCACCACGCTGTACGCCGTCGTCGACCGTCTCGGTCACTCCCCCGCCTACACGGGCGTGCTGTACGCCTTCCAGGGCGCCGGTTCGGTGGCGGTCGGGCTCGTCTCGGGACCCGCGCTGCGCCGGCTGGGCGCGCGCCGGTTCGCGGCGGCGGGGATCGCGCTGACGGCGGTGGCGGTGGCCGCGCGGGCCGTGCCGTCGGACCCGGTGGTCCTGGCGGCCGGGGCGGCCGGCGGCGTGGGCCTGCCCTGCGTGCTGATCGCCGCGTTCACCGCGGTGCAGCGCGAGACCCCCGGCCCGCTGCTCGGCCGTGCGACGGCCACCGCCAACACGCTGGTCTTCACCCCCAACGTGCTGGGACTCGCCCTCGGGGCCGGCCTGGTCGAACTGGCCGGCCCCGGACTGCTGTTGCCGCTCTACGGCCTCGCGCTGCTGCTGACCGCGGTCCCGCTGGCTCAGCGCGCGGACAGCGCCGCCCGTACCGCCGCGAGGTCCCCGTCCGACGCCAACCCGGCGTGATACAGCCGCAGTTCGGTGGCCCCGTCGGCCCGCGCGCGTGCCGCGTCCGCGGCGAGGGTGCCGGGGCTGCCGCCCATCCCGGTGACGACGGTGAGGTTGGCGGCCAGCACGGTCCGCTCCCGTGCCCGGTCGGCGAAGGGCGCCAGCAGTCCCGTACCGCCCGTGCAGGGCACCACGACGCCGTCGGCCACGGACAGGATGTGGGCGGGGTCGGCACCCACGTTGGCGCCGCAGTGATAGGAGACCGGGTCGGCGTGCAGCAGGACCTGGAAGCCGTCGGGCGCTGCGGCGCGTACGGCGGCGACGGCCTCCTCCTGGAGGGTGCGGGCGGTGTTCTCACGCCACGCGCGCGTGGCGGCCGCCGTGTCCTCGCCGAGCAGCTTCCCGGCCGTGGGCCAGCCCTCGTCGTCCGCCGCGCCCCGCCACAGCGGCTCCAGGGCGGTGCGCACGGCCGCCGCCAGCTCGTCGGCGTCCAGGCCCTGTCCTTCGTAGCCCGCGCGGCAGGACGGGCAGAAGCACAGCGACATCAGGTACTGCCCGGCGTCGCCGAGACCCACTCCGGAGGTCTTGTCGTGGGCGTGCAGGTGCTGGAGCCCGTACCAGCCGAGGGACTCCAGCTCGGTGCCGCGCGCACCGGGACGTACGGCGGCCTCGGCGGCCAGGTCGACCAGGTACGCGCGCGTGGCGGGCTGGGCGATGCAGGGCGCCCACGGGTAGCGGTCCCCGTAGGCGTTGACCACCGAGGTGTCCGGATGCTCGGCGCCGAGACGGGAGTTGTGGGCGAGGACGACCCAGGTGTGCACCTCCAGACCGGCCCCGGCGAGGGCCTCGGCGGCCTCGCCGTAGGCGTCGCCGGGGGCCCAGCGGCCGGCGGGGTACGGGCGCAGGCCGCGGCCCGCCCAGCGGTCGCCCGGCGGATAGAGGACGGCCGCGTACTCGGCGGTGACGATGCGGTGGACGGGGTGCCGGGGGGTCAGGGCCCGGGTGGAGTGGTAGGCGGCGGCGAGGGTCACCTGCTCGACACCGAGCCCGGCGATGCGCGCGGGGGCCTCGGGGTCCCCGTTGACGTCCCACGGATAGACGAACGCCGACGCCTTCACGCGTCCTCCTCCAGCAGCGCGTACCCGCGCTCGATCAGTTGGGCGAGCTGTTTGACATGGTCCTCGCCCGGCTCGTGCAGCGGGGGCCGGACCTCGCCGACGTCCAGGCCGCGCAGCCGTACGCCCGCCTTGACGAGGGAGACGGCGTAGCCCCGGCCCTGGGCGCGCAGTTCGACGAACGGGCGGTAGAAGCCGTCCAGGAGGCGGCGCACGGTGTCCTGGTCGTCCGCGGCCAGGGCGCGGTGGAAGGCGAGGGCGATCTCCGGGGCGAAGCAGAACACGGCCGAGGAGTACAGGGTGATGCCGAGGGCGCGGTAGGCCGGCTGGGTCTGCTCGGCGGTGGGCAGGCCGTTGAAGTACAGGAAGTCGCCGGGGACCTCGGTACGGACGGCGCTGACGATCCGCTGCATGAGGTCGAGGTCGCCGAGCCCGTCCTTGAGGCCGATGACACCGTCGGTGCGGGCGAGTTCGACCACGGTCCGCGGGGTGAAGACCGCGTTGTCGCGCTGGTAGACGACGACCGGCAGGGCGGTGCCCGCGGCGACCTCCCGGTAGTGCCGCAGCAGCCCCTCCTGGCCGGCGAGCACCAGGTAGGGCGGCATGGCGAGGAGGCCGTCGGCGCCCGCGCCCTCGGCGAGACGCGCGTAGCGGACGGCGAGCGCGGTGCCGTAGCCGGCGCCCGCGACGACCGGGACGCGGCCCTCGGCCGCCTCCACGGCCACCCGGACGCAGGCCTCGAACTCCTCGGGCAGGAGCGCGTGGAACTCCCCGGTGCCACAGCAGGCGAACACGGCGGCGGCACCGGCCGCGACGCCCCGGCGCACATGGGTGCGGTAGACGTCGAGGTCGAGTGAGCCGTCGGGGCCGTAGGCCGTGACGGGGAAGAAGAGCGGCCCGCTCGGATCGTGGAGCCGGGCGGCGAGAGGGGCAGGCGTCACGAGCGCTCCCAATCGGTGCATGCTTCTGATCGTCGTCTATATCTCTGAACGATCTCACGCTACGGGCCCGTATCGGAGCGGGTCAAGCGCATGAACGGGCAAGAGACCGGCCGATTTCCCCGTGTCACGGCACACTTGACGAGGCGTGTCGCCACTTTCTAGCGTGTCCATGCATGTGAATTTCATCCATACATACGGCCGCTGACGCCAAGGAGACCGAGGATGCCCGCTCCCCGCACCGTTCTGCTCACCGGCGCCGCCGGCGGGCTCGGCACCCTGATGCGGTCCCTGCTGCCGGAGTACGGCTACACGCTGCGCCTGTTCGACGTGCGCCCCGTCGACGGCGAACCCGACGCGATCACCGCGGACCTGACCGACAAGGAGGCGCTGCGCGAGGCGGTACGGGGCGTGGACGCGATCCTCCACCTCGCGGGCATCTCCCTGGAAGCGCCGTTCGAGAAGATCCTGGCATCGAACATCGAGGGCACCTACAACCTGTACGAGGCCGCCCGCCTCGAAGGCGTGCCGCGGATCGTCTTCGCCTCCTCCAACCACGCCGTCGGTTTCACCCCGGCCCCGGGCGCGGGCGATCCGCTCATCCCCGTCGACACCCCGCGCCGCCCGGACACCTTCTACGGCCTGTCGAAGTCCTTCGGCGAGGACCTGGCCCAGCTCTACTGGGACAAGCACGGCCTGGAGACGGTCTCGGTGCGCATCGGCTCCTGCTTCCCGGAGCCGACCAGCGTGCGCATGCTCTCGGTGTGGATGAGCCCGGACGACGGCGCCCGTCTCTTCCACGCGGCCCTGACCGCCGCGGACGTCGGCCACACCGTGGTCTACGGCTCCTCCGCCAACACGCGCCTGTGGTGGGACCTCACGACCGCGCGGGCGCTCGGCTACGAGCCGCGGGACGACTCCGAGCCGTACGCCGAGAAGCTGATCGCCGAGCAGGGCGAGCTGGACCCGCGGGACCCGGCCCAGAGTCACCTGGGCGGGCACTTCGTCAGCGACCCGCCGATCTGGCCCTACTGACCTTCGCGGACCTCCCCTCCGGGCGGGCCTCCTGTCCGGGCGGACCTCCTCTCCCCGCGGACGTCCCGGCGGCGGAAAACGATCGCTCACGGCGGGGGGGGGGGGGGGGGGGGGGGGGGGGGGGGGCCCCCCCCCTCCCCCCCCCCCCCCCCCCCCCCCCCCCCCCCCCCCCCCCCCCCCCCCCCCCCCCCGCCGCATTCGGGCATCCACGGCGCCCGATCCCACCCCGTGGCGCACGGCCCCGCAGGTCCGCGGCGGGCACACCGCGCGGCGAACGGGCACACCCGGGCAGTATCGGGTCCGCAACAAGCCTGGTCAGCGCCGCGCACCCGCTGTAGAACTTCCCTCATCGGCCCGAACGGGCAGCTCCTCGGGGAAGTGGGTGACGGCATGAGCACAAGGACGGCGGAAGAACGCCAGCGCGAGATCGTGCGGGTCGCGCGCGCCACCGGCTCGGTGGACGTCACCGCGCTCGCCGCCGAGCTGGGGGTGGCCAAGGAGACCATCCGGCGCGATCTGCGCGCCCTGGAGGACCACGGCCTGGTCCGCCGCACCCACGGCGGCGCCTGTCCGGTGGAGAGCGCCGGCTTCGAGACGACCCTCGCCTTCCGCGCCACCAGCCACGTGCCCGAGAAACGCAGGATCGCCGCCGCCGCGGCCGAGCTGCTCGGCGACGCCGAGACCGTCTTCGTCGACGAGGGCTTCACCCCTCAGCTCATCGCCGAGGCGCTGCCACGGGACCGGCCGCTGACCGTGGTCACCGCGTCCCTGCCGGTCGCCGGCGCCCTCGCGGAGACCGAGCACATCTCGGTGCTGCTGCTCGGCGGCCGGGTCCGCCCGGGCACGCTGGCCACCGTCGACCACTGGACGACGAAGATGCTGGCCGGCTTCGTCGTCGACCTCGCCTACATCGGGGCCAACGGCATCTCCCGCGAGCACGGCCTGACCACGCCCGATCCGGCGGTCGGCGAGGTCAAGGCGCAGGCGATCCGGGCCGCGCGGCGGACCGTGTTCGCGGGCGTGCACACCAAGTTCGGAGCGGCCGGCTTCTGCCGGTTCGCCGAGGTCGGCGCGCTGGCGACGATCGTGACGAGCACCCTGCTCCCGGCCGCCGAGGCCCACCGCTACTCCCTGCTGGGCCCGCAGGTCATCCGGGTCTGAACTTCCACCTCACCCCTTTGGGGGCGTTCCCTACGCGTTCCACACCCCTGGGCGCCCCTTATGTCCTCATACCTCCAGGAGCGATCCATGCGCACCCCGAGCCGACGGAGGCCGCGAGCCACGCTCGCCATGGCCGCCGCAGGGACGCTGCTCGCCCCGCTGCTCTCCGGCTGCTGGGCCGGTGCGGGCGGGACCGGTTCCGGCGGCGACTCCATCAACGTCCTGATGGTCAACAACCCCCAGATGACCGAGCTGCAGAAGCTGACCGCGGCGCACTTCACGAAGGAGACCGGCATCAAGGTCAACTTCACGGTCCTGCCCGAGAACGACGTCCGCGACAAGATCAGCCAGGACTTCGCCAACCAGGCCGGCCAGTACGACGTGGCCACCCTGTCCAACTACGAGATACCGATCTACGCCCGCAACGGCTGGCTGCACGAGATGAACGCGTACCTCGCGAAGGACCCGTCGTACGACGAGCGGGACGTGCTCACACCCATGCGCCAGTCCCTCACCGGCGACGACGGCAGGCTCTACGGGCAGCCCTTCTACGGCGAGTCGTCCTTCCTGATGTACCGCAAGGACGTCTTCGCGGCGAAGGGCCTGAAGATGCCCGCCCACCCCACCTGGCAGCAGGTCGCCGACCTCGCCGCGAAGGCGGACGGCGCCCGTCCCGGCATGAAGGGCATCTGTCTGCGCGGGCTGCCCGGCTGGGGCGAGCTGATGGCACCACTGACGACGGTCGTGAACACCTTCGGCGGCACCTGGTTCGACAAGGACTGGAACGCCCGCCTCGACTCCCCGGCCTTCGAAAAGGCGACGAAGTTCTATGTCGACCTCGTCCGTGAGCACGGCGAGTCCGGCGCCGCGCAGTCCGGCTTCGCCGAGTGCCTGAACAACATGACCCAGGGCAAGGTCGCCATGTGGTACGACGCCACCTCCGCGGCCGGACTGCTGGAGGCGGCGAAGTCCCCGGTCAAGGGGAGGCTCGGCTACGCCCCCGCCCCGGTGGAGCGGACGGAGTCCTCCGGCTGGCTGTACACCTGGGCCTGGGGCATCCAGAAGGCCTCACACAACCCGGACAAGGCCTGGAAGTTCGTCTCCTGGGCGTCGGGCAAGGGCTACGAGCAGCTGGTCGGCGACACCAGCGGCTGGTCGAACGTCCCGGCGGGCAAGCGCGCCTCGACGTACACCAACGCCGCCTACCGCAAGGAGGCCGCCGCCTTCCAGGACATGACCAGGGAGGCGATCGAGGGCGCCCGGCCGAACGACCCCGGCGTGCAGCCGCGCCCCGCCCCCGGCATCCAGTTCGTCGGCATCCCCGAGTTCACCGACCTCGGCACCAAGGTCTCCCAGGAGATCAGCGCGGCCATCGCCGGACGCCAGTCCACCGGCTCGGCCCTGAAGAAGTCCCAGCAGCTGGCCGAGAAGATCTCCGAGGAGTACGAGGGACGATGACAGCGACGACCACGGCCCCGCTCACGGCCACCCCCGCGCGCACGACACGGCAGCCCTCGGCCCGGCTGCGCGCCTGGGCCACCCGCGCCCCGCTGCTGCCGGCCCTCGTCTTCATGATCGTGGTCACCCAGCTGCCCTTCGTGGCCACGCTGGTGATCTCCTTCTTCGACTGGAACGCCCTCTACCCCAAGGCCCGCCGCTTCACCGGCCTCGACAACTACCGCCAGGTGCTCACCGACACCGACCTGCGCCACTCGGTGTGGACGACCGTGCTCCTCACGGCGGCGGTGGTGCTGGCCAGCCTGGTGCTGGGACTCGTCCTGGCGCTGCTGCTGGACCGGCGGTTCCGCGGCCGGGGCATCGTCCGCACCCTGCTCATCGCGCCCTTCCTGGTGGTGCCGGTGGCCGCGGCCCTGCTCTGGAAGCACGTGCTCTACAACCCCGAATACGGTCTGCTCAACGGGCTGTTGCACTACGTGGGCGGCCCACAGCCGGACTGGATCTCGAGGACCCCGCTGCTCGCGGTCGAGGCCTCCCTGGTGTGGCAGTGGACCCCGTTCATGATGCTGATCCTGCTGGCCGGACTGCAGAGCCGGGACCAGCAGCAGATCGAGGCCGCCCGCGTCGACGGCGCGAGCGGCTGGCAGATCTTCCGCCATCTGACCCTGCCCCATCTGCGCCGCTACCTGGAACTGGGCGCCCTGCTGGGCTCGATCTACATCGTCCAGAACTTCGACGCGGTCTTCACCCTCACCTCCGGCGGCCTCGGCACCGCCAACCTCCCCTACACCGTCTACCAGAGCTTCTACCAGGCCCACGAGAACGGGCTCGCCTCCGCCGCGGGCGTCCTGGTGGTCATCGGCTCCATCGTCATCGCGACCTTCGCCCTGCGCGTGGTGTCGTCCCTGTTCCGCGAGGAGGTGTCCCGCGCATGAGTGTGGTTCGACGAGGCGGGCTGGGCCTGCTGGCCTGGCTGACCGGGATCGTGTTCTTCCTGCCCGTCGCGTGGATGGCGCTGACGTCGTTCCACTCGGAATCCGACGCGGCGACCAACCCGCCCTCCTTCGCCGCGTCGCTGACCCTCGACGGCTACCGCGAGTTCTTCGGCAGCGGCGGTGGGCCGAGTCCCTGGCCCGCGCTGGTCAACTCCACGGTGGCGTCGGTGGCCTCGACGCTCTGCGTGCTCCTGCTGGCCCTCCCGGCGGCCTACGCGCTGTCGATCCGGCCGGTGCGCAAGTGGACGGACGTGCTGTTCTTCTTCCTGTCCACGAAGATGCTGCCGGCCGTGGCGGGCCTGCTGCCGATCTACCTCTTCGCCAAGAATGCCGGGATGCTGGACAACATCTGGCTCCTGGTCATCCTCTACACCTCCATGAACCTGCCGATCGCGGTGTGGATGATGCAGTCCTTCCTCGCCGAGGTCCCGGTCGCCGTCATCGAGGCGGCGCGGGTGGACGGCGCCCGGCTGCCGGTGATCCTCGTGCGCGTGGTGGCCCCCATCGCCCTGCCCGGCATCGCCGCCACCGCCCTGATCTGCTTCATCTTCAGCTGGAACGAGCTGCTGTTCGCCCGGGTCCTGACGGGCGTGGTCGCCGAGACCGCCCCCGTCTTCCTGACCGGCTTCATCACCAGCCAGGGCCTGTTCCTGGCCAAGGTGTGCGCCGCGTCGCTCGTCATCTCCCTGCCGGTGCTCGCCGCGGGGTTCGCCGCCCAGGACAAACTGGTCCAGGGCCTGTCGTTGGGAGCCGTGAAATGAAGGCCGCCGTCATCGAGTCCGTGGGCCGCGCCGTCGTCACCGAGGTCCCCGACCCGACGCCAGGGCCCCGCGAGGTCGTCGTCGAGGTCGCCGCGTGCGGCCTGTGCGGCACCGACCTGCACATCCTCCAGGGCGAGTTCGCGCCCAAGCTGCCGATCGTGCCCGGACACGAGTTCGCGGGCGAGGTCGTCGGCGTCGGCACCCAGGTCACCGAGATCGCGGTCGGCGACCGGGTGGCCGTGGACCCCTCCCTCTACTGCTACGAGTGCCGGTACTGCCGCACCGGCCACAACAACCTGTGCGAGCGGTGGGCGGCGATCGGCGTGACGACGGCGGGCGGCGCCGCGCGGTACGCGCTCGCCCCGGTCGCCAACTGCGTGAAGCTGCCCGAGCACGTGCGCACCGAGGACGCGGCCCTGGTGGAACCACTGTCCTGCGCGGTGCGCGGCTACGACGTCCTGCGCTCCCGACTCGGCGCCCACGTGCTGATCTACGGCTCCGGAACCATGGGCCTGATGATGCTGGAGCTGGCCAAGCGGACCGGCGCGGCGAGCGTCGACGTCGTCGACCTGAACCCGGCCCGCCTGGAGACGGCCCGCCGGCTCGGCGTCTCGGGCGCGGCGGCGGGCGCGGACGAGCTGGACCGCCCACAGGGCTGGGACGTGGTCGTGGACGCGACCGGCAACGCGGCGGCGATCCAGGACGGCCTGGACCGGGTGGCGAAGGCGGGCACGTTCCTGCAGTTCGGGGTGGCCGACTACGCGACTCGCGTGACCATCGACCCCTACCGCATCTACAACCAGGAGATCACCGTCACCGGGTCCATGGCGGTGCTGCACAGCTTCGAGCGGGCGGCCGAACTGTTCGCGGGCGGGGTGCTGGACCCGGAGGTGTTCATCAGCGACCGGATCCCGCTGGAGCGCTACCCGCAGGCGCTGGAGCAGTTCGCGGCGGGCGTGGGACGGAAGATCGTCGTGGTGCCGTGACCCGTTCGGCAGGCAGGGGAACAGGTAAGGGAACGGTAAAGCGGTGTCGTTCGTTCACCAGCCATGACAGCTATGACCCCTGGCTCGAACATCCCTCTCTCGACCGCGCGCGTGACGGTGGACGTCGCCGCCCCGGTGCGGCTCGACGTGTCGGGCCTGCTGCTCACCGCCGACGGCAAGGTGCGCTCGGACGACGACTTCATCTTCTACAACCAGCCTGCCGGACCCGGCGTGAGCTACCGCTCCGGCGGCGGTACGGCCCCCGACGCGATCACGATCGACACCGCCGCCGTGCCGTCGGACATCGACAAGATCGTGGTCACGGCCAGCCCGGACGCCGCCGGCCAGACCTTCCAGGGCATCGAGCCGACGGCCACGATCCGGGACGCGGACGGCGGCCCGGCGCTGGCCACGTTCACGCCGCCGCAGCTCGGCACCGAGACCGCGCTGGTCGTCGTGGAGATCTACCGCCGGGGCGGCCAGTGGAAGGCCCGCGCCGTCGGCCAGGGGTACGCCAACGGGCTGGCCGGTATCGCGACGGACTTCGGGGTGACGGTGGAGGAACCGGCCGCCGCCCCCGCGGCCCCGCCGCAGCAGCCGGCCGCCCCGCCGGCCCCGCCGCTGTCCACCCCGGCGGCTCCGCCCATGCCCTCCGCTCCCCCGGCGCCGCCCGCTCCGCCCGTGCCGGGTGCCGGGAAGGTCAACCTGGACAAGGGCCGGGTCAGCCTGCAGAAGAACCAGACCGTGTCCCTGGTCAAGGGCGGCCGCCCGCTGCTCTCCCGGGTGCAGATGGGCCTCGGCTGGGAGCCCGCCTTCCGCGGCAAGGACATCGACCTGGACGCCTCGGTCATCGCCTACGGCCCGCAGCGCAACCACATCGACAGCTGCTACTTCGGCAAGCTGACGATCCTGAACGGCGCGATCAAGCACTCCGGCGACAACCTCACCGGAGAGGGCGGAGGCGACGACGAGGTCATCGTGGTCGACCTCGGCCGCATCCCCCAGGAGGTCACCGGCCTGGTCTTCACGGTGAACTCCTTCTCCGGCCAGAAGTTCACGGAGGTCGCCAAGGCGTACTGCCGCCTCGTCGACCCGGCGACCGGCGAGGAACTCGTCCGCTTCGACCTCACCGGCGCCGAGCCGCAGACCGGCGTGATGATGGCCAAGCTCATCCGCCAGTTCTCCGGCGAGTGGGACATGACGGCCATGGGCGACTTCGTGAAGGCGCGCACGGTCCGCAACATGGTGGATCCGGGGGCGCGGGCCCTCTAGGGGCTTCGGACGACAGCATCGGCGCCCCCGTCCGTCAGGGGGCGCCCCGCTCTCAGCCCTCCCGGCCCGGCCGCAGTCCCTCGGTCAGCAGCGACAGATAGCGGCGGATCTGCTCGCCCTGCCCGTTCGCCAGCTCCGACGCCGACGCCACGCCGTGCGCCAGCCGCAGGACCTCGATCGGCTCGACGTCCCCGCGCAGACTGCCCTCCCGCTGCGCCGCCTCCACCAACCGCCGTGCCGCGTCCTGCATACAGGTGCCGCAGGCCGTGCCGGCGACGGAGCTGCCGTCCGTGACGGCCGACCCCATCAGCGCCTTCATGCCACGCACCTGGATCGTCCCGACGCACACCTCGTGGAGCCACTCCACCAGCGCCTCGCCGGGCGGCAGTTCCGCGGCGAACGCGTCGGCCCGGGCCGCCATGGCCTCGATCCGGTCCACGTAGGCGGCCTCCAGCAGATCCTGCCGGGTCGGAAAGTGCCGGTAGAGCGTGCCGGGGCCGACGCCGGCACGCTTGGCGATGTCGTCCAGCGACGCGTTCTCCCCATGTGCGGCGAAGGCCTCCGCCGCCACCTCGAGCAACCGCTCGTAGTTGCGCCGGGCGTCCGCGCGCATGGGCCTGACCTGCGTCATCCAGATACTCCTTCGCACTGCGGAGACCCTCCTCGCACCTTACCGAGCACCGGCCAAGGACGGTCACCGTCCCGTTCCGCCCGGTCAGTGCCGCCGCGGTGGCTCGTACCCGCCGTCGGCCGGGTCCGGTCCGAGGTGCCGGCGTACCGCGCCGGTGCCCAGGTCGATCGTGGCGCGCGTCCGCATGGGGCCGTCCCCGCGGCGGGAGAGCAGCACGACCTCGGCCACGCGCGCATGCAGCACACCGAGCCGGGCGGCGCATTCGGCCGTGAGGACGCGCGGGGCGCGGGTGCGCCCGAGCGAGAGGTGCGGTGTGAAGCGCGGGAAGCGGTCCGTGCAGTACGGGAAGGGCTCCGCCAGCGCGCGCCGCAGCTCCGTCCAGGGTGCGACGCCGTCCGCCGCGGGGTCGAGCCACACGGTGGCGTAGGACCGGTGGCGGAAGGCGCGGACTGGGCCGAGCCGGATGTCGAAGGGATCGCACCCGGCGGCCGCGGCGGCCAGCAGTGGGAGCGCCGCCGTGAAGTCGTCCTCCGGTACGAAGCCGAAGAGCAGGTTCACATGGGGCGGCCAGCGGCGGATCTGCGGGTCGTGCTCGGCGCGGATGCGCTGGATGGCGGGCCACAGTCCGGCCGGCGGAAGCCATGCCAGGGCGGTCCGGGGTGTAGGGGCCGACTCGATGCGGCCGGGAACCGCGGCCGGGCCGGGCGTCGAGGGGCGGGGCACACCGCCATCATGGCCCCGCCCGCCGCCGGCCGCCCCGGGACGGGCAGGGGTGTGGCCCGCACCCCCCGTAGAAGTGCGGGCCACGCTCAGGGACGGCCGTGGTCAGGACTGCCATGGCCAGCGGGCGTCCCGGGCGGCTTCGAGCAGCGGCACCATGCGGAAGGCCGCGTCGGAGAGGCCTCCGAAGGTGTGCCGGTTGCCCGTGCCCGAGGGGCCGTGGCCCGCCCGGTAGCCCTCCAGGTTCCAGGTGTAGACCGGGATCCGGTCCGGGACCTGGGAGGTCGGGTCGCCGTGCCGGTCGGGCGCGTACTGCTCGTCGGTGACGATCAGCACCCGGTCGTGCTTCTTGTAGTGCCGGCGCACCGCCGCGGTGGTGTCGGTACCGCCCAGGTCGCCGAAGCGCTCCAGGATCCTCAGCACCGACTCGCCGGTGCGGAACCTCACCCGCTCGCTGGTCGAGCCGAACTGCACGAGATCGGCGTCGGCCGCCCGCAGCGCGAGGGCCGTGCCGAAGATCGCAGCGGCGTCGGCCCGGTTGAGCTGCGACCGCTCCGACACCTGCGACCAGAACATCGAGCCCGACCGGTCGACCAGCACCAGCGTCCGGCCCGGCAGTGCGGGCACGTTGGCCAGCGAGTGGCCGAGCGCCCGCTCCAGCGGGTAGGACCAGCGCAGCGACGGCGCGTGCTGGTGGGCCGCCAGGTAGCGGAACGGGAACTGCCGCGAGCGCACCACCTGCTCCGGGTCGCTGATGCGCGCGGCGACCTGGGCCGCCACCTCGTCGGACACCCCGGCCTCGTCGAAGTTGCGCAGGTTGCGGACCAGCGCCATCGCGCCCATGGACGGGATCACGGCCTCCCAGGCCGCTTTGTCCATCGGGCCCTGCAGCCAGCCGGCCAGCGCCTCCCAGGTGATCCCGGCCGCGGTCAGCCGCTCGGCGCCGCCGGGCGAGGTGACGACCGCCCGCCGCTCGGCGACGGGCAGGGCCATCAGCTCGCGGTGCGCGGTGAGCACCGGGAGCGAGTCGGGCGGCACGGCGGTGTCCGGGTGGTGCCGCCGGTCGAGGGCGTACCGGAACAGCTCGCCCTGCCACGGCTTGTCCGGGTCCGGCGCCGCGTGCACCAGGTTGAGGATGTCGCCGAAGCGGTAACCCCTGGACGCGGTGTCGTACTTGAGCAGCGAGGTGGCGTGGTAGAGCCGTCGTACGGCGTCGGCGACACCGCGCTTGACGGGCTTGGGCACGGCGCGGCCGTACGTCGACGTCCAGTACGCCAGCAGCTCGCCGGGCTCGTCCGGGCGCTGCAGCACGGAGGCCACGACCTGCCGGTTCGACGGGCCGTCGGTCGCGCCGGCCGCCAGTCGCGCGTGGACGTACTCGGCGGCGCCCACGATCGACGCCGTCCGCATGTTGCCCTCGCCGCGCAGCCAGCGGAGCAGTCCGGCCGTCCAACCCGGGTCGGTCACCGCGAGATCGCGTACGAGCCGGGTGAACCGGTCGTCGCGGTCGGCGCCCTTCTCGTAGAAGGTGTTCTGCGAGACGAGGTGGGACACGGCGAGCAGGAACAGCTCCGAGCGCGGATCGCGCTCCTGGCCCCGTCCGCCCTCGTAGGTCCGCAGGATCCGGCCGGTCGACGTCACCGCCGACTTCGGCTGCGCCTTCGCGGCCCGTGTGTTGAATCGCGCCATGATGAATTCCCCCGAATTCGTCTTTGTCTCGGAGGGAGGCGCGGCAAATGGAGGGTGCCCGAGGTCGGGAGTCGGCGGCGGACTTATCCGGATGCTCTTCCGATTGAGCTACACCGACCCGAAGTCGATGACGGGACTCGAACCCGCAACCGTCCGATCGAAGGAAGTAACCGCTGCCTGCGCACCGGACACCCACCATGTGCCACGCCTCCCGAGATCAGGTCGGCAACGGCGCGGAATCTCTTTGCGAAAGAAGTAGCCGTTGCCCTCGCACCGGGAGGTGCGTGAAGTTTTCGGTGTCCAGAGATCGAGGCCGGCGGAACCGACGATGGTGCTCTGTCCCCTGAGCTACACCGGCCTGTCGTGCCGGTGGCGGGACTCGAACCCGCGGCCTCCCCATGAAGAGTGGAAGTAGGTCCTGCCTGTCGCACCTGGACGTGCATCACTCTAGGAGGACGGCCGCGGGCCGGGCCAGTGAATTAACTACCGCTTCTGCCGCTTCCACGGCCCCGTGATGGCGAGCATGATGCCGGGGTCCTGGATGTTGGCGAAGAGGGTGCGTCCGTCGGGCGAGAAGGTGACGCCGGTGAACTCGCTGTACTCGGGCTCCTCTTCGGTGCCGAGGTTCAGCTCGTTGCGGGCGATGGGGTAGGTGCGGCCGCTGTCGGTGGCGCCGAACAGGTGCTGGACGCCCTCGCCGTCCTCGGCGATGACCAGGCCGCCGTACGGGGAGACGGTGATGTTGTCCGGGCCGTCGAAGTTCCCGTCCTCGGCCGGGTCGGGGTTCACGCCGAGCAGCACCTTGAGGGTCAGGGTGCGGCGCTTGGGGTCGTAGAACCAGACCTGGCCGTCGTGCTGGACGGGGCTTTCGTCGCGGGCGTAGGAGGAGACGATGTAGGTGCCCCCGTCGGCCCACCACATGCCCTCCAGCTTGCGGGCGCGGGTGACCTGGCCGGCGGTGAACTGCTTGCGCACGGAGACGGCCTTGGCGTCGCGGTCCGGGACGTCCACCCAGTCGACGCCGTAGACGGTGCCGGTCTTCGTGGCACGGGAGAGGTCGTCGACGAACTTGCCGCCGGAGTCGAAGCACTTGAAGGCCTGCAGGACGCCCGCGTCGTCGGCGAGGGTGCGCAGCTTGCCGCGGCCGTGGCGGAAGTCCTCCGGCGGGGTCCAGCGGTACAGCAGGCCGTTGGGGCCGGAGGCGTCCTCGGTGAGGTAGAGGTGGCCGCGCCGGGGGTCGACGACGACGGCCTCGTGGGCGTAGCGGCCGAGCGCCTTGACGGGCTTGGGGTCCCGGTTGGCCCGGCGGTCCTCCGGGTCGACCTCGAAGACGTAGCCGTGGTCCTTGGTGAAGCCGTTCTTGCCGGCCTTGTCCTCGGTCTCCTCGCAGGTCAGCCAGGTGCCCCACGGGGTGCGGCCGCCCGCGCAGTTGGTGGCGGTGCCCGCGATGCCCACCCACTCGGCGACCTCGCCGCCGCGGCGGACCTCGACGACGGTGCAGCCGCCGGCCGCCGCCGGGTCGTAGACGAGGCCCTCGGTCAGCGGTACCGGGTGCGGCCACTGGGCGCGGGCGCCGGCCAGCTCGTGGTTGTTGACGAGGAGGGTGGTGCCGCGGGGGCCGTCGAAGGTGACGGTGCCGTCGTGGTTGGACGGGGTGAACTCGCCGGAGTCCAGCTTGGTCTTTCCGCTGTAGGTGACGATCCGGTAGGTGAAGCCCGCGGGCAGGGCGAGGATGCCGTCCGGGTCGGGGACCAGCGGGCCGTAGCCGACGCCGTGGTGGCCGTGCGCCGACGCTCCGTCCGTGGTCTCGGTGTCGGTCTCCGTGGACGCGAGGGCGTTCGGCGCGGTGGCGAGCGCGCCGACGCTGCCCGCCAGTGCGACCCCGGCACCGGTGATCGCGGATGTTCTGGCGAAGTCCCTGCGGGTGAGCGACATGGTGTCTCCTGTGACGGTGGGCGTGCCGTGGAGGGTGGCGGCCTCGTTTCGGCGCACACGTTCCCGCCGGTCCGTGAACGGGGGCTGAACGCCTGGAGGCCGCCGGGTCCCCTCTTCCATGAACCCGTATGCACCGGCCCACGGGCAGCAAAAGCACCGGCCAGGATCATTCCGGCGGGCCAGCCGAGTGGAGCGTGCTCTTCCGCCGCCGCGGCGCACTCGGCCACGGCGGCGAAGCCGGCGGCGCCGAACTCGGCGCAGCCCCAGCCGCAGCGCAGCCCAAACCCGGCGCAGCCCGAACCCGGCGCAGCCCGAACCCGGCGCAGCCCAAACCCCGCACAGCCCCGATCCGGCGCAGCCCGAACCCGGCGCAGCCCAAACCCCGCACAGCCCCGATCCGGCACAGCCCGAACCCGGCGCAGCCCCGATCCGGCACAGCCCGGAACCGGCGCAGCCCAAACCCCGCACAGCCCCGATCCGGCACAGCCCGGAACCGGCGCAGCCCAAACCCCGCACAGCCCCGATCCGGCACAGCCCGGTACCGGCGCAGCCCGAACCCGGCGCTCAACCCCCTTGCTGGGAGCGCGCCTTGAACGCGGCCTTCCGGGCCTCCTTCGCCACCTTCTTGTCCGGGTGCAGCCGCCCCATCGCCTCCAGCACGTCGGCCGTCGCGGGATGGTCCACCCGCCAGGCCGCGGAGAAGAACCCGCTGTGCTGCTCGGCCAGCCCCTCCACCAGCGCCTGGAGTTCCTCGGAGTTCCCCTCGGCCTGGAGCTGCGCGGCAACCGTGTCGATGGTCAGCCAGAAGACCAGCTCCTGCGAGGGCGCCGGCACACCGGCGGCTCCCCGCTCGCTCAGCCACACCCGGGCCAGGCCGCCCAGCTCAGGGTCCTCGAGGACCTCCCGCAGCGCGGGCTCGGCCTCCGGGCCCACCAGCGACAGCGCCTGCTGGCAGCGCAGCCTGCGCAGCGGTGCCCCCGGGTCCGTGCCCCGTGCCGCCGCGAGCAACTCCTGTGCCGAGGTGAGGGGTTCGCGCCGGGCGAGCCACTGCTCGGTCTCGGCACGCGCGGCGGACTGCCCGAAGGAGGCGGTGCCGTCGAGCAGCGCGTCCGCGCCCTTGTCGACGAGTTCGCCGACGGCAGGTGCCTCGAAGCCGGCCTCCAGCAGTCGCGCCCGCAGCCCGTAGGCGCCGAGCGGGGTGAGCCGGACCATGCCGTAGCGCGAGACGTCGGTGTCGTCGACCGGTGCGGCGGGCTCCTCCTCGGCGTCCGCCATGAGCGCCTCGTCCACCGGCCGGTACTCCACCAGGCCGATCGGCTCCAGCGTCCGGAACTGGTCGTCGAGCCGCATCATGGCGTCGGAGACCTGCTCCAGGACGTCGTTGGTGGGTTCGCCCATGTCGTCGGGCACGATCATCGACGCGGCCAGGGCGGGCAGCGGGACGGGGCCCGCGCCGGGGCCGTCCTCACTCACGGTGAGGAGGTAGAGGTTGCCGAGGACGCCGTCGAGGAACTCCGCCTCGGCCTCCGGGTCCCAGTCGAGTGACGAGAAATCGACCTCGCCGCCCTCGTCCAGCGCGTCGACCAGTCCGTCCAGGTCGGGCACGCCCGCGTCCGCGATGACGGTCTCCAGGGCGGCGAGCCACACGGTGAGCACCTCGTGCGGTGAGCCGCCGGTGAGCCGCGCCAGGTCCGCGCCGGCCGCGACGGTCCCGGCCTCCTCGTCCACGATCTCGACCAGGCCGGCGTCCAGGGCGACCCGCCAGGCCTCGGCGGCGTAGGCGGCCGCGTCGTCACCGCTCAGGCCGAGCAGTTCGGCGGCGGCCGGCAGCTGTTCCTCGACGAGTCCGCCGCCGGCGTCCACGCGGGTCTCGGGTCCGGCCCAGCGGGCGAGGCGGGCGGCGCGGGAGAGCAACGGCGTGGACAGCGCGGCGCGCGCCAGCTCCGCTTCGGGGTGCAGCCGTACGGGCGGCAGGGGGGAGCTGTCTGACATCGGCTGGTTCTCCTAGGACCGTGAACGGACTCAGCCGCTCAGCCTAGACGGATTTCCACCCATGCCGCCCGGTTCATCTCCCGGCCGGCCGCCGTACATGGCCGAAACCTTGACAACTCCCGGCACCAGGCAGGAGATTGACGCGCGTAGAAGTTGGGGGGACAACTGTTCACTCGGCTCTACGCGTGTCACAGAGGGCCACGAGCCCCACACGCTCCCGTTCCACCCTCGTCCCGGCGCTCACGCACGTCCCCGGAGGGAACCCTTGCCGAGCAGGTCTTCCGCGCGCCTCGCCGCGCTCACCGTCGCCGCCGCCTGCAGCGCGGCGTCCGCCGTCGTCCTCACGTCCCCCGCGCACGCCGACTCGGTGCGCGTCCACGATGTCCAGGGCACCACCCGCATATCGCCGTTCGCCGGCCAGAAGGTGACGGACGTGCCGGGCATCGTCACGGCCACGCGCACCTACGGCTCCTCCAAGGGGTTCTGGCTGCAGGACCCGACCCCGGACGACAACCCGGCCACCAGTGAAGGCGTGTTCGTCTTCACCAGCTCCACGCCGAAGGTCGCGGTGGGCGACTCGGTCACGGTCACCGGCACGGTCTCCGAGTACGTGCCGGGCGGCGCGTCCTCCGGCAACCAGTCGCTGACCGAGATCACCAAGCCGACGGTCACCACCGTGTCCGCCGGCAACCCGGTCCCGGCCCCGGTCGTCGTCGACGAGGACTCGGTCCCGGACGCGTACGCCCCCGCCGGCGACGCGGCCGCGAACGGCTCGGTCAACGGCCTCGCCCTGGACCCGTCGGCCTACGCCCTGGACCGCTACGAGTCCCTGGAGGGCATGAACGTCCAGGTCGCCGACGCCCGCGTGGTCACCGCGACCGACCCGTACAGCGAGCTGTGGGTCACGGTGAAGCCGTGGGAGCACCGCAACCGCCGCGGCGGCACGGTCTACGGCGCCTACGACTCCCAGAACACCGGCCGGCTGCAGATCCAGTCGCTGGGCTCGACCGCCGACTTCCCGAAGGCGAACGTGGGTGACACGCTCACCGGAGCCACCACCGGCCCGCTGGACTTCAACCAGTTCGGCGGCTACACGCTGGTCGCGAGCACGCTCGGCACGCTGAAGAGCGGCGGCCTGGAGCGCGAGACGACGCAGAAGCAGTCGAGTCGCGAGCTGGCGGTGGCGACCTACAACGTCGAGAACCTCGACCCGGCGGACGCCACCTTCGACCGGCACGCCGCCGCGATCGTGAACAACCTGCAGTCGCCGGACATCGTGTCCCTGGAGGAGATCCAGGACGACAACGGCGCCAAGGACGACGGCACCGTCGGCGCGAGCCGGACCGTGACCAAGCTGATCGACGCGATCGTCGCGGCGGGCGGCCCGAAGTACGACTGGCGGTCGATCGACCCGGTCAACGACCAGGACGGCGGCGAGCCGGGCGGCAACATCCGCCAGGTGTTCCTGTTCAACCCGGAGCGGGTGTCCTTCACGGACCGCGCGGGCGGCGACTCGACCACCGCCGTCGGCGTCACCAAGGTGCACGGCAAGGCGCAGCTGACGGCCTCCCCGGGCCGGATCGACCCGGCGAACGCGGCCTGGGCGAACAGCCGCAAGCCGCTGGCCGGTGAGTTCGTCTTCCGCGGGAAGACGGTCATCGTGATCGCCAACCACCTCAACTCCAAGGGCGGCGACCAGGGCCTGACCTCGCAGTACCAGCCGCCGGTGCGCAGCTCCGAGATCCAGCGCCACGCGCAGGCGACCGCGGTGCACGCGTTCGTCGAGGACGTCCTGGACGTCCAGAAGAACGCGGACGTCATCGCGCTCGGCGACATGAACGACTTCGAGTTCTCCGGGACCGCGAAGATCCTCGAGGGTGACGGCGAGCTGTGGTCGGCGATCAAGTCGCTGCCCAGGAGCGAGCGTTACACCTACGACTACCAGGGCAACCAGCAGGTCCTGGACCAGATCCTGGTCAGCCCGGCGATCCGGCGCGGCTGCGACTTCGAGTACGACAGCGTGCACATCAACTCGGAGTTCCACGACCAGGTCAGCGACCACGACCCGCAGGTGCTGCGGTTCCGCCCGTAGGTCCGGGCGTCCGACGGACTCAGGACTGGCCGAACACGCCGTTCAGCCAGTCCTGCCAGGCGGTCTCCGCGGCCCGGGCATCGGCGTCCGGCGCGAAGTCGTGCACGCTGATGCCGAGCGGGGCGCCCCAGTGGCCGCGTCCGAAGAACCGGATGAGGGCGCTGTCGGTGCGCAGCCCGATGAAGTACGGGTTGCGGTAGTCGAGTACGGCGTCCAGGGTCCGCCCGCCGGGCCCCTGGGCGCTGACCTTCGTGCCCGCGGCCGTGTCGTCGGCCAGGCCGAGCGCGCGGCCGACGGCGGCGAGCGCCCGCGTGTTCCGCGAGGCCGCGGGCCCCTCCAGCTGAGCGAAGGTGACGGGGCGGGGCGCGAAGTGCGTGAGGTACTCGCACAGGGTGTGCAGGTAGAAGTTGGTGTGCTTGCTCGCGCCGTCGTACTGGTTGTTCCAGTCGTCGGTGAAGATGCCGCTGTGGACGTAGCGCACCCAGGCACGGCGGCCCTCGTCGCGGGGCTCGATGGTGTAGTCGAGCTGGTTGAGCGACTGGGTCGGGAAGCCGACGTCCTCACTGCGGTTGGTGTAGCGGTGGGGCGGGTCCCAGGCGACGACGGTCGACCCGAAGGGTCCCTTGCCGCCCTCCCGGGGCTCGGGCGGGTCCATCGGCCACAGATAGCCGCCGGTGCCGGTGGTGACCGCGTCCCACACCTCCTCGGGCGGGACGTCGACCTCGAACTCGCGGACGATCTCGAATTCCTCGGGCATGGCGGGCTCCTGGTCAGCTCTCGATGGTGGGCCGGTCCTCGACGGTGGGATGCAGCGCGACCACGATCCGGTGGTCGCGGCCGTCCTCGGCGCCGGGTGCGTCGTACTTGCGGATCAGCGCGCTCACGCCCGCCGTCAGCTCCTGCACGAAGGCGGCGCGGTCGGCGGCGGAGGCGAAGCGGACCTCGCCGTCCAGGGCGTAGGTCGCCAGCCGCTTCCGGGCCTTCGTGGCGCCGGTGATCAGTGCCCCGACGTCCCGCACCAGGCGGGCGCCGAGCGCGAGCAGCCAGCGCGCGGAGAGCTGGTCGCGGAAGCGGTCCGGGTCCGGCTGCACGGCGGGGAGGGCGGCCGGTGAGATGACGTACGACGCGGCGGTCGCGCGCATCAGCCGCTCGGTGACATTGCCCTTGCGGCGCTCCCCGGCCAGCTCGACCAGGCCGTGCCGCTCCAGCGCCTTCAGGTGGTAGTTCACCTTCTGCCGAGGCAGTCCCACCTTGCCGGCCAGCATCGCCGCCGACGCCGGTTCGGCGGCCAGCTCGGCGAGCAGCCGGGCGCGTATCGGGTCGAGCGATACGGCCGCGGCCTCGGGGTCCTCGATCACGGTCACGTCCAGCATGCGTCCACCCTCCCACCGAAAACTTTTCTTGTCCAGGAGGACGAAGTTTTCGGTGGGAGGGTGATGCGGAGCCCTTGTCCCGAGTGCCCGCGGTCAGTGGTGGCGCCGCCTGCGCCAGGCGATGCCGGCCGTCACGGCGGCCGCGCCCAGCACACCCACGGCCATGATCACCCCTGGGTGGCGCATGCCCTTGTGCAGCGCGCCGCGCAGCGGCTGCGGGACGCCGCCCTCCACGGCGTGGCCCGCGCGTGCGGCCCCGTGCTGGACGGCGTGCCCGGCATGGGCCGCCCGGTCCTGCACGACATGTCCGGTCCTGACCGCCCGGTCCTGCACGACATGTCCCGTCTTGACCGCCCGGTCCTGCACGACATGTCCCGTCTTGACCGCCCGGTCCTGCACGGTGTGCCCCGCGTGGGCGGCGCTCGCGCGCAGCTGGACGGTCATGGCGCCGGCCTTGTCCCGCAGGTCGGCGGCCCGGGCGCGGGCGCGGCCCTTCACATCGGCCCTGTCCACCAACTGCGCGACGGTCTCGCCGAGTTGGTTCCTGGTGTGTTCGATCTGCTGCCGCAGCTCGTCGGGGCCCTTGGCTCCCGAGCCGTGCGGGGTCCTGTGCTTCATCGGTGTGCCCTTTCCCTGATCGCGTCGACGTCCGCCCTGACGCTGCCGAGGGCCTCCTCGGGTGCGGGTGGAGCGGCACGGCGCAGCTGAGCGCGGCCGGTCGCGGCCAGCAGGCCGGCCACAGCGAAGAAGACCGCGGCCACGATCAGTGCCGCCGCCCACACGGGCAGCGCCAGGGAGAGGGCAGCGGTGGCGGCGCCGGCCAGGACGATCAGCCCGACGTATCCGACGGCGCCCGCGGTACCGAGCAGCCCGCCGCCGCGTCCGGCACGACGCCCCTTCTCGGTCAGCTCCTCCTTGGCGAGGGCGACCTCCTGCCGCAGGAGCCGGGAGAACTGCTCGGTGGCCCGGCCGACGAGTTCGCCCGTGGAGGGGTGCCCGTCGGCCGCGGGCCGTGCCTGGGGGGTCACGGTCACGGTGTTCCGCCTCCTCTCTGTACGGACCATCCGGGTACCCGGCCCGGAGACCCTTAGCCCTGCTCCACTCCCCCGCCCCCGCGTTCGCCGAGGCGGGCGAGTTGAGCCTGGAAGCAGTCGAGACGTGCCTGCAACAGGGCCGCCTCGGCGACGAGTTCGGGAACGCCCAGATCGGTGCCGGGCGTCAACTCCGCGGACGGGTCCGCCGTGCCGCCGCCTCCCGCGACCACCCGCAGCCCTCCCCCGGCCAGCCGGGCGAACCCCGCGAGGGAGACGGACACGCGCCCGCGGACACAGCCCGCGCAGACGGGCGCGAGGGCCCGCCAAGCGGGTCTGCCCCAGCCGGCGTCGGCCAGCCCGACCGCACCGGCTCCACAGCCGCAGGCGCCCACGGTCGCCGTGCGCACCCGCTGCCGGGCGTAGCGGAAACCGCGCTCGAAGCGGATGTACGCGCCGAGCACGGAGACCTCGAGGAGCACCGCGGCCCGGTGCTCGGCGACGCACAGCAGGGCCTCGGCGGCCGTGCGGTCGTGGACGCAGTGGAAGCCGCAGTCGCACAGCCGCGCGGGCGGGCGGTGCCTTCGGCCGTAGACGCAGGAGGCGTCGTCCAGCACCCCGTAGGGCCGTGCCCCGCCCAGCGACACGCCGGTGAACCCGGTCCGGGTGCCGTCCTGGGACAGCAGCGGGTGGGCGATCTTGTATCCGGTCGGCGGCTCCGCCGGGTGTTCCGCCGGGAGCCGCAGTCTCATCGGGTGGCCGGGACCTCTTCACGGGCCCCTTCGGCCGGTGCGGTGCGGGCGGTGTCCTCGGGGAGCCGGCCGGCGAGCCGCGCCTCCTCTTCGTGGACGAGCGGCCGCTCCTCGGCGACCCCGGTGGCCAGTGCCTTGCCCAGCTTCATGGCGCCTCCCATGACCTGACGTCGGTGACCCTCCGGCCATAGTGACCCATGAGGGACCGAATTGGACACAGGAACTCCGGCCACCCCCCTCTCGCATTAGGGATGCTTAGCAATACCATGCAGTAAAATTAAGTAGAGCTTCACCTGGGCTGTGCCGAGACTACTCCCATGACGAGCCCACACACACCCGCCCCGCCCTTCGGCCGCGTCCTCTGCGCGATGATCACGCCGTTCACCGAGGCGGGCACCCTCGACCTGGACGGTGCCGGGCGGCTGGCCGCGCGGCTGGTGGCGGAGGGCTGCGACGGCCTGGTCCTCAACGGCACGACGGGCGAGTCGCCCACCACCTCGGACACGGAGAAGGCGGAGCTGGTCGCGGCCGTCAGGGAGGCCGTCGGCGACCGGGCCACGCTGGTCGCGGGCGTGGGCACGTCCGACACCCGCCACACGGCCGAGTTGGCCCTCGCGGCGCGGAAGGCGGGCGCCGACGGCGTCCTGGTGGTGACGCCGTACTACAGCCGGCCGCCCCAGGAGGCCGTGGCCGCCCACTTCCTGGAGGTCGCCGACGCGGGCGGTCTTCCGGTGATGCTCTACGACATCCCGGGCCGCACCGGCACCCGCATCGAACCCGACACGATGATCCGCCTCGCGGAGCACCCGCGGATCATGGCCGTCAAGGACTGCTCCTACGACTTCCTCGGCACCCAGAAGGTGCTGGAGCGCACCGAGTTGGCGTACTACGCCGGCTGTGACGAGCATGTGCTCGCGCTGTACGCGGTCGGCGCGGCGGGCTGCGTGAGCACGGTCGCCAACGCCGTACCGGGCCACGTCGCGGCGATCCTGGACGCCTTCGACGCGGGCGAGACCGCCCGGGCGAGGGAACTCCAGCTGCGGATGACGCCGTTGATCGAGGCGATGATGGACGCGGGGCTGCCGGGCACGGTCACGGCGAAGGCCCTGCTGGCCCGCCTCGGCCTGCCCGCCGGCCCGGTGCGCGCACCCCTGCTGCCCGCCGGCCCGGATACGGCCGACGGACTGCTGGCCGGGTACGAACGGCTCGTGGCGGACGCCCCGCTCGCGGTCTGATCACGCGCGGCGGGCACCGGTCGCCGGCCTGCCGGCGATGAGCGGGACGGCCGCACGCGGCCGGTCACGAGCAGCGCGGGCGGGGCCGGTACGCCCCCGTCCCCCGGGACCCGACACCTCCCCTGCCGTACGGTGTCCCCGTGAGCCGCCCCCTGCTGTTCCTGGACGTCGACGGCCCGCTCAATCCGTACGCGGCCCAGCCGGAGCGCCGGCCCGAGGGCTATACGACGATCCGGGTGCCGCTGCACCACCGCCGCCCGCTGCGGGTCTGGCTGAACCCGTCCCACGGCCCGGCGCTGCTCGGCCTCGGTTACGACCTGTGCTGGGCGACCTCCTGGATGGCCGAGGCCAACCGCTGGATCGCCCCGTTCGTCGGCCTGCCCGAGCTGCCGTACATCGACTTCGGCACCGGCCTGTTCGCCGAGCGCCCGGACGGGGTCCACTGGAAGACGGAGGCGATCGTGGCCTACGCCGAGGGCCGCCCGTTCGCCTGGGTGGACGACGAACAGAGCCCGGCGGACACCGTCTACGTGACCGCCCGTCACCCCGGCCCGGCCCTGCTGCACCACGTCGACCCACGGCGCGGACTGCGCACGGCCGACTTCACGGCGCTGAGGCAGTTCGCGACCGGCACCCCCGGCCTGCCCGCATGACGGAGCGGGCCACCGGCTCGCGACCGACGGCGCCGCAGGGCAGGATGCCGTGATGGTCACTTCGTTCGCCACCGCCCGCGGGCACGCCGAGAACGGTCCCCTTCCCTGCCCGTGCTGCGGCTTCCTGACGCTCGACGAGCGGGGCGGCTTCGAGATCTGCCCCGTGTGCTTCTGGGAGGACGACGGGCAGGACGACGAAGACGCCGACCGGATCCGAGGCGGTCCCAACGGCGCACTGAGCCTCACGGGAGCCAGAAGGAACTTCCGCACCCTGGGGGCCAGCAGCGAGCGACGTACCCGGTTCGTACGCGCTCCGCTGCCGGACGAACACCCCGAGGGGTGAGGCGGCCGCGGATTCGCGGCCGCCGTCGGTCAGTTGTGGCTGTGCAGGATGTCGTTCAGGCCGCCCCAGACCGCGTTGTTCGGGCGGGCCTCGACCCTGCCGGTGACCGAGTTGCGGCGGAAGAGGATGTTGGAGGCGCCGTTCAGCTCGCGGGCCTTGACGATCTGGCCGTCGGGCATGGTGACCTGGGTGCCCGCGGTGACGTACAGGCCGGCCTCGACCACGCACTCGTCGCCGAGCGCGATGCCCACGCCCGCCTCGGCGCCGATCAGGCAGCGCTCACCGATGGAGATGATCACGTTGCCGCCGCCGGACAGGGTGCCCATGGTGGAGGCACCGCCGCCGATGTCGGAGCCGTTGCCGACCACGACACCGGCGGAGATCCGGCCCTCGACCATGGAGGTGCCGAGGGTGCCCGCGTTGAAGTTGACGAAGCCCTCGTGCATGACCGTGGTGCCCTCGGCGAGGTGCGCGCCCAGCCGGACCCGGTCGGCGTCGGCGATGCGGACGCCCTTCGGGGCGACGTAGTCCGTCATGCGCGGGAACTTGTCGATCGAGGTGACCTGGAGGTGCAGCCCCTCGGCGCGGGCGTTCAGCCGCACCTTCTCGACGTCGTCGACGGCGACCGGGCCGAGCGAGGTCCAGGCGACGTTGGCGAGGTGGCCGAAGATGCCGTCCAGGCTCTGGCCGTGCGGCTTGACCAGGCGGTGCGAGAGCAGGTGCAGGCGCAGGTAGACGTCGTGCGCGTCGATCGGCTTCTCGTCCAGCGAGGCGATGACCGTGCGGACCGCGACCACCTCGACACCCCGGCGGTTGTCCGGGCCGACCGCCGCGGTCGCGCCGCCGCCCAGCAGCTCCGCCGCCCGCTCGGCGGTCAGCCGCTCGGTGCCGGCGGGGCCCGGCTCGGCGACCAGCTCGGGGGCCGGGAACCAGGTGTCGAGAACGGTGCCGTCGGAGGCGATCGTGGCGAGGCCGGCGGCCACGGCGCCGGTGGTACGGGAAGCAGAGTCGGTCATGGGGAAAACCTAACGTGAGGCGGGGTGCGGGAGCGAACCGTGTCTCACGTGCCGGGCGCGGCTTCAGGGGATCACCCGAGCCAGCACCTCCCGGGCGTACTCCTCGTCGTACGAACCGCCCGTGAGCAGCACCTGGAGGCAGATCCCGTCCATCAGCGCCGGCAGCGCCCGCGCGGTCACCGGATCGACCCGGGCGGCCAGCCGCTCGGCCGTCCCCTCGGTCCACGCGGCGGCCACCGGCCGCAGGGCGGGGCGACGCAGGGCCGCGAGATACAGCTCGTACTCCAGCTCGACGCCCGGCCGGTCGCCGCCCAGCCACTGCCCGAGGACCCGGGCGAGACCGGTGGCGAGGTCGCCGTCGGTGTCCTCCAGCACCCCGCTGGCGGCCAGGACTCCGGCGAACCCCTCGTCGGCCTGGCGGAGGGCGGCCACCAGCAGGTCGTCCAGGGTGGCGAAGTGGTACGTCGTGGAGCCGAGCGGTACGTCGGCCTCGGCGGCGACCGAGCGGTGACTGAGCCCGGCGATGCCGTCCCGGCCGGCCACGCGGATCGCCGCGTCGATGATCCGCTGCCGCCGGTCGGGGTCGTACCGGCGGGGCATCAGTGCGTCGCTCCGCCCAGGTTGAGGACGACCACTCCGCCGACGATCAGCAGGATCCCGGCCACCTTGGTCGTGTTGAGCCCCTCGCCGAACAGCAGCAGGCCGAGGACGGCGATGGCCGCGGTGCCCACGCCGGACCAGATCGCGTACGCCGTGCCGATCTGCACGGTCTTCAGCGTCCGGGCCAGCAGCGCGAAGGAGACGAGGTAGCCCAGAGCCGTCACCAGGGAGGGCCAGAGCCTGCTGAACCCCTCGCTGTACTTCATCGCCGTCGTGGCGGCGACCTCGGCGCCGATGGCGCCGGCGAGCAACAGGTATCCCATGTGTACGAGCGTACACAACGGCTGTGTACAGCCGTACACAACGGGAAAGTCTCCCTTTCGTGGAAAGCGCTCACCGAAACGCCTCCGCGCGGTCGCCGCCTCCACTAATGTGCGGCCCTCGGCACCACATGACCTTCACGATTCACCCACCTCACCCTCACGCCCCCGGCTGACCCCCGGGCGGCGGCGGAGACCACGCATGCCTGAGAACACCCCCCACCCCCCGCGGCAGCCCTGGGAGAACGACTGGCGTCCCTCCCGGGCCACCCGTGCTCGAAGACTCTGGCCGTTCGGCGTCCTGGCCCTCGCGGCCGTCGCCGCCGGAGTCGCCGTAACGGCCGTGAACGACCCGGCCGCGGAGCGGGAGGCCGCCCCCGCCCCGAGCGGAACGCCGGCGGACGACGGCCCCGGCCTGCTCTCCTTCGCCTCACCGTCGGCGGGCAGGACCGCTCCCCCGAAGGGCGGCACCGTCCCGTCCTCCCCGGTGCCGCACACCGGCGCCGGCTCGTCCGCCGCGCACGCCGGCCGGCCCGAGCCCACGCCGCGCCGATCGACGCCGGACGCCGCGAAGCCTCCGAAACCCGCGGAGAAGCGACGCTCCGTCCGCTCCCTCAACCACCCCGACCGCTACTGGCACCTCGGCGACGCCTCCGTGCGGCTCGACCCGGTCACTTCCCCCGACGCCCGCCGGGCCGCCACCTTCACCCTGGTCAAGGGCCTTGCCGACGCCCGGTGCCTCTCGTTCGCCACGGCCGACGGCGGCTATCTGCGCCACCGGAACTTCCTGCTGCGCGCCGACCACGACGACGGGTCCCGCCTGTTCGAGCAGGACGCCACCTTCTGCCCGCGCGCGTCCTCCTTCACCGGAGCGACCATGCTGGAGTCGGTCAACTACCCCGGCCGCTTCCTGCGCCACCAGAACTTCCAGCTGAGACTCGACCCCTACCAGGACACGGACCTGTACCGGGCCGACTCGGCGTTCCTGCTGGTGGACGGAGTGGGCTGAGCCGCGGGACGTATTCGTTCACCGCAACGCGAAACGGCCATACCCCGGAGGGTATGGCCGTTTCCCGGACTGCCGACGGCTGGGCCGCCGCAGGCTCAGACGTTGAACCCGAGCGCCCGAAGCTGCTCCCGGCCGTCGTCGGTGATCTTGTCGGGTCCCCACGGCGGCATCCAGACCCAGTTGATGCGCAGCTCGTTGACGAGGCCGTCCGTGGCGGACTTGGCCTGGTCCTCGATGACGTCCGTCAGCGGGCAGGCCGCCGACGTCAGGGTCATGTCGATCGTCGCGATGTTCGCGTCGTCGATGTGGATGCCGTAGATCAGGCCGAGGTTGACGACGTCGATGCCCAGCTCGGGGTCGACGACGTCGTACAGCGCCTCGCGGAGTTCTTCCTCCGACGCCGGCTTCATCTCAGCGGTCTCGCTCATGCCGTCTTCCTTTCGGCGTCGGCGCCACCCAGCGCCTGGGCCGTCGCGTCCTTCCACGCCATCCAGCTCAGGAGGGCGCACTTGACCCGGGCGGGGTACTTGGAGACCCCGGCGAACGCGACCGCGTCCTCCAGGATCTCCTCCATCGCGTCGTCCGGCTCGATCCGCCCCTTGGACTGCATCAGCTCCAGGAAGGTCTCCTGGATCTTCTGCGCCTCGGTCACGTCCTTGCCGACCAGCAGCTCGTTCAGCACGGATGCGGAGGCCTGGCTGATGGAGCAGCCCTGGCCGTCGTACGAGACATCCGCGATCTTCGTGCCGTCGTACTTCACGCGAAGGGTGATCTCGTCGCCGCACGTCGGGTTCACATGGTGCACCTCGGCGTCGCCATCCCTCAGACCACGCCCGTGCGGGTGCTTGTAGTGGTCCAGGATGACTTCCTGGTACATGGAGTCCAGCTTCACCTTTTCAGCACGCCCCTCAGCCGAAGAAGTTCCGTACGTGCTCCAGCCCCTCGACCAGTGCGTCGATCTCGGAGGGCGTGGAGTACAGATAGAACGACGCTCGCGTGGTCGCAGGAATTCCGTAGCGGAGGCAGACGGGCCGCGCGCAGTGGTGACCGACGCGGACCGCGATGCCCTGCTCGTCGAGGACCTGGCCCACGTCGTGCGGGTGGATGTCGCCCAGCGTGAAGGAGATCGCGGCGCCGCGGTCCTCGGCCGTGGACGGGCCGATGATCCGCAGGTCCGGGACCTCGCTCAGCCTCCGCACCGCGTACTCGGTGAGCGCGTGCTCGTGGGCGAGGATCTTGTCCATACCGATCGACTCGAGGTAGTCGATGGCCGCGCCCAGGCCGACCGCCTGGGCGATCGGGGGCGTGCCCGCCTCGAACTTGTGCGGCGCCGGGGCGTAGGTGGAGGAGTGCATCGAGACGGTCTCGATCATCTCGCCGCCGCCCAGGAACGGGGGCAGGTCCTCCAGCAGCTCCTGGCGGCCCCACAGGACGCCGATGCCGGTCGGGCCGCACATCTTGTGGCCGGTGAAGGCCACGAAATCGGCCTGGAGGGCCTGTACGTCCAGCGGCATGTGCGGTGCGGCCTGGGAGGCGTCGATGCAGACCAGCGCGCCGACTTCCTGCGCGCGGCGCACTATCGCCTCGACCGGGTTGACCGTGCCCAGGATGTTCGACACCAGCACGAAGGAGACGATCTTCGTCTTCTCCGTGATGATCTCGTCGATGTTGGAGAGGTCCAGGCGGCCGTCGTCGTCCAGGCCGAACCACTTCAGCTTCGCGCCCGTGCGCTGCGCCAGCAGCTGCCACGGCACGATGTTGGAGTGGTGCTCCATCTCCGTGATGACGATCTCGGTCTCATGGTCCACCCGGTAGGGCTCGTCGGCCCAGCCCAGCATGTTCGCCACGAGGTTCAGCGACTCGGAGGCGTTCTTGGTGAAGATCACCTCGTCGCGGCTGGGCGCGTTGATGAACGCGGCGACCTTGTCGCGCGCGCCCTCGTACAGCGCCGTGGCCTCCTCGGCGAGCACATGCACACCGCGGTGGACGTTGGCGTTGTAGCGCTCGTAGTACTCGCTCAGGGCGTCCAGCACCTGGCGCGGCTTCTGGGAGGTCGCCGCGTTGTCCAGGTACACGAGCTTCTTGCCGTCGTGGACCAGTCGGTCCAGGACGGGGAAGTCCTTGCGGATCGCCTCGGTGTCGAGGAGGCCCGGCAGCTGTGTCACGCGGATGCGCCACCCTTCGTGTATGCCTCGTAGCCCTCGTCCTCCAGCTTGTCGGCGAGTTCGGCGCCGCCGGACTCCACGATCCGGCCGGCGGAGAAGACGTGGACGAAGTCGGGCTTGATGTAGCGCAGGATGCGCGTGTAGTGCGTGATCAGCAGGGTGCCGACCTCGCCGGTCTCGCGGACGCGGTTGACGCCCTCGGAGACGATGCGGAGCGCGTCGACGTCCAGGCCGGAGTCGGTCTCGTCCAGGATCGCGACCTTCGGCTTGAGCAGCTCGAGCTGGAGGATCTCGTGGCGCTTCTTCTCACCGCCGGAGAAGCCCTCGTTGACGTTGCGCTCGGCGAAGGACGGGTCCATGTTGAGGCGCTCCATGGCCTCCTTGACCTCCTTCACCCAGGTGCGCAGCTTGGGGGCCTCGCCGCGGATGGCGGTGGCGGAGGTGCGCAGGAAGTTGGAGACCGAGACGCCGGGGACCTCGACCGGGTACTGCATCGCCAGGAACAGGCCCGCGCGGGCGCGCTCGTCGACGGACATCTCCAGGACGTCCTCGCCGTCGAGCAGCACGGTGCCGCCGGTGATCGTGTACTTCGGGTGACCCGCGAGCGAGTAGGCGAGCGTCGACTTGCCGGAGCCGTTGGGGCCCATGATGGCGTGCGTCTCGCCCTGCTTCACGGTGAGGTCGACGCCCTTGAGGATCTCCTTCGTGGCGTTGTCGGCCTCGACGGTGACGTGCAGGTCTCGGATTTCAAGCGTTGCCATGGGTGCCTCAGGACTCCTGGGTGAGGGAGACGAGAACGTCGTCCCCTTCGATCTTTACGGGGTATACGGGGACGGGGCGCGTCGCGGGGAGGCCGGACGGCTTGCCGGTGCGGAGGTCGAAGGAGGAGCCGTGCAGCCAGCACTCGATCTGACAGTCCTCCACCTCGCCCTCGGAGAGGGAGACGTTCGCGTGGGAGCAGATGTCGTAGATGGCGAACACCTCGCCCGCGGTCTTGACGACCGAGAGCGGTGTGCCGTCGAGTTCCACCCGTTTCGGGGTGTCCTCCGCCAGCTCGCTCAGCCCACAGGCGCGTACGAAGGTCATGCGACCGAAGCCTCCAGCTCCTCCTCGATCTTGGCGAGCAGGCGCTCCTCGATGTCGGCGACGCCGATCTGCTGGACCAGCTCGGCGAAGAAGCCGCGGACCACCAGGCGGCGGGCCTCGTGCTCCGGGATGCCGCGGGCCATGAGGTAGAAGAGCTGCTCGTCGTCGAAGCGGCCGGTGGCGGAGGCGTGGCCGGCGCCGACGATCTCGCCGGTCTCGATCTCCAGGTTCGGTACCGAGTCGACGCGCGCGCCGTCCGTGAGGACCAGGTTGCGGTTCATCTCGTAGGTGTCGGTGCCCTCGGCCTTGGCCTCGATGAGCACGTCACCGATCCACACGGCGTGGGCCGACTCGCCCTGCAGCGCGCCCTTGTAGACGACGTTGGACTTGCAGTGGGGGACGTTGTGGTCGACCAGGAGGCGGTGCTCCTGGTGCTGACCGGCGTCCGTGAAGTACAGCCCGAACAGCTCGGCCTCGCCGCCGGTGCCGGCGTAGGTGACGCGCGGGTGCAGCCGTACGACGTCGCCGCCGAAGGTCACCACGACCGACTTGAAGCCGGCGTCCCGCCCGATGAGGGCGTTGTGCTGGGCCACGTGCACGGCCTTGTCGTCCCAGTCCTGGACCGAGACGACGGTCAGCTTGGCGCCGTCGCCCAGGATGTAGTCGACGTTGGCGGCGAGCACCGCGTCACCGGTGTGGTCGATGACGACGACGGCCTCGGCGAAGGCGCCCAGCTCGATGACCTGGTGGCCGAAGGCGACACCGCCCTCGCCGTGCACGGCGATGCGGATGGGCTCGGTGAGCACCGTCTCCTTGGGGACGGTGACCACGCCGGCCTTCTCGAACGCCGAGTACGCCTGGGCGGCGACGCGGTCCACCGGGGTGCCCGCCTTGCCGATCCGGGCGTCGCCACGCTCGACGGTCTCGACGGTGACGCCCTCGGGGGCCTCGACCACGACCTTCACGCCCTCGCCGGTGGCGACGGCGGTGCCGTCGTGCAGCCCGCGCAGGCGCTCCAGGGGGGTGAACCGCCACTCCTCCTCGCGGCCGTGCGGGACCGGGAAGTCCGCCACGTCGAAGGACGGGGGCGCGCTCATGCGCGTGGCGACGGTCGACTCGGCGGCCACCGCGATCTGGCCCGCGGTGGTGGACCCCACGGGGATGTTCTGAGCCTCAGCCATGGCTGTCGGTCTGCTCTCTTCCTACGTCAGAAATTGCGGGCTGCTGTCCGGGGCGGGCCTTAGCCGACCGCGCCTTCCATCTGCAGCTCGATCAGCCGGTTCAGCTCGAGGGCGTACTCCATGGGCAGCTCCTTCGCGATGGGCTCGACGAAGCCGCGCACGATCATCGCCATCGCCTCGAACTCGCTCAGACCGCGGCTCATCAGGTAGAAGAGCTGGTCCTCGGAGACCTTGGAGACGGTGGCCTCGTGACCCATGGACACGTCGTCCTCGCGGACGTCCACGTAGGGGTACGTGTCGGAGCGGGAGATGGTGTCGACGAGCAGCGCGTCGCACAGCACGTTCGACTTGGAACCGGCGGCGCCCTCGCCGATCTCGACGAGACCGCGGTAGGAGGTACGACCGCCACCGCGCGCCACGGACTTCGAGACGATGTTGGAGGAGGTGTTCGGCGCCATGTGGACCATCTTGGAGCCGGCGTCCTGGTGCTGCCCCTCGCCCGCGAAGGCGATGGACAGGGTCTCGCCCTTGGCGTGCTCGCCCATCAGGTAGACGGCCGGGTACTTCATCGTCACCTTGGAGCCGATGTTGCCGTCGATCCACTCCATGGTCGCGCCCTCGTAGGCGACGGCGCGCTTGGTGACCAGGTTGTAGACGTTGTTCGACCAGTTCTGGATGGTCGTGTAGCGGCAGCGGGCGTTCTTCTTGACGATGATCTCGACGACCGCGCTGTGCAGGGAGTCCGACTTGTAGATCGGGGCCGTGCAACCCTCGACGTAGTGCACGTAGGCACCCTCGTCGACGATGATCAGCGTCCGCTCGAACTGGCCCATGTTCTCCGTGTTGATACGGAAGTAGGCCTGGAGCGGGATCTCCACGTGGACGCCCGGCGGGACGTAGATGAAGGAGCCGCCCGACCACACGGCGGTGTTCAGGGAGGCGAACTTGTTGTCACCGACGGGGATGACGGTGCCGAAGTACTCCTTGAAGAGCTCCGGGTGCTCCTTCAGCGCGGTGTCGGTGTCGAGGAAGATGACGCCCTGCTCCTCCAGGTCCTCGCGGATCTGGTGGTAGACGACCTCGGACTCGTACTGGGCCGCGACACCGGCGACGAGGCGCTGCTTCTCCGCCTCCGGGATGCCGAGCTTGTCGTACGTGTTCTTGATGTCCTCGGGCAGGTCCTCCCAGGACTCCGCCTGCTTCTCCGTGGAGCGTACGAAGTACTTGATGTTGTCGAAGTCGATACCGGAAAGGTCCGAGCCCCAGTTCGGCATGGGCTTCTTGTCGAACAGACGCAGGCCCTTGAGACGAAGCTTGGTCATCCACTCCGGCTCGGACTTCTTCGCGGAGATGTCCTTGACGACATCCTCGCTCAGACCGCGCTTCGCAGAGGCGCCGGCTTCGTCGGAGTCGGCCCAGCCGTATTCGTACTTACCCAGACCCTCGAGCTCAGGGTGGGCAGTCTCCTCGATGGGGAGAGTCATGCGGGGTTCCTCCCGGCCGTGCTTGCAGGTGCGTCAGTGGAAATCTTGGGGATGAACGTCGTGCAGACGCCGTCGCCGTGCGCGATGGTCGCCAGGCGCTGGACGTGGGTTCCGAGCAGCTCGGCGAAGATCTCCGTCTCCGCCTCGCACAGCTGCGGGAACTGTTCCGCGACATGGGCGACCGGGCAGTGGTGCTGGCACAGCTGCTCGCCGACCGGTGCGCTGCGCGCCGTAGCAGCGTACCCGTCGGCACTCAGGGCCTTGGCCAGTGCTTCGGCGCGCCTGTCGGGGCTCACGCTCTCGATCGCCTCGCGGTACGCGCTCGCCTGGGAGGCGATCCGGGCACGGGCGAAGGCGGCGACCGCCTCCGGCCCGCCCTCGCGCTCGGCGATCCAGCGCAGGGCGTCCGCGGCCAGCTTGTCGTACGACTGGTCGAAGGCGTCCCGGCCGCAGTCGGTGAGCGCGAAGACCTTCGCGGGACGGCCGCGCGTGCGCGTGCCGTACACCCGCTGCTCGCGGGCCTCCACGACGTCGTCGGCGACCAGCGCGTCCAGGTGGCGCCGGACGGCGGCCTGGGTCAGGCCCAGCCTGCCGGCGAGTTCGGCGACGGTCGACGGGCCGTGGTCCAGGATCGACCGCGCGACCCGGTTGCGCGTCGAGCGCTCCCCGGTCGCGAGTTCCTCCTGAGGGGCCCCCACCGGGGTCTCCCGAGCCTCGCCGACGTTTTTCACAACGCCATTGTTGCGTAATTCCTCAGAGACTGACAAGCGCCGTCCGGATCACTGGACGGTGCCCTGCGTCACTTAGGCATACCTAATCTGACCTGCGGAAACGATCTTCTGATCGATCATCGCCGGCGCTCGCGAGGTCAAACGGATGGCGCCGCGCCCCCCCTTCGGGAAGACTCCCCAACCATGCCCACACCCCCTCCGACCGGCCCTCTTGTCACTCGGGACACCGTGGCCGCGCAGCTGCGCCTGCTCGGTGCCGAGACCGGCGAGATCCTCTTCGTGCATTCTTCGCTCCGTTCCCTCGGCTGGGTCAACGGAGGAGCCGTCGCCGTCGTCCAGGGCATCCTCGACGCGCTCGGCCCCTCCGGCACGCTCGTCGTCCCCACCCAGACCAGTGACCAGTCCGACCCCGCCCTGTGGGGAAACCCGCCGGTGCCCGAGGAGTGGTGGGACCGGATCCGGGCCACCATGCCCCCGTACGACCCGCTGATCACGCCCACGCGCGCGGTGGGCGTGATCCCCGAGACCGTGCGGACCTGGCCCGGCGCCCTGCGCAGCGCGCATCCGCAGACCTCCTTCGCGGCCGTCGGCCCGCACGCGAAGGAGATCACCGACGGCCACGCGCCCGACTGCCGGCTCGGCGAGCGCAGCCCGCTGGCCCGGCTGGAGCAGCTGGGCGCCCGGGTGCTGCTGCTCGGCGCGGGCTACGACGCCTGCACCAGCTTCCACCTGGCCGAGTACCGGATACCGGCGCCCCGCGTCGAAGTCGGACGACCGGCGCCCGGCGGCGGCTGGGAGACGGTCGTCGAGGTCTCCATCACCTCCGACCGCTTCGACGAGCTGGGCCACGACTTCGAACGGGACCGGCCCGTCGTCCGCGGGAAGGTCGGCGCGGCGGACGTACGGCTGTTCCCGGTGGCGGACGCGGTGGCCTACGCCGAGCGGTGGCTGCCGCTGCACCGTCCCCGTGAGGAGGAGTTCCCGCACCCGGCCGCCTGAACGGCAAGCGGTCTCCCTAGACTCTTGAGCCATGCGAAGTGAGCCCGTGGTCCAGGTCCAGGCCCTGGTGAAGCGGTACGGCACGAAGACCGCGGTGGACGGCCTCGACCTGGTGGCCCAGGCGGGAGTGACCGCCGTCCTCGGCCCCAACGGGGCGGGGAAGACGACCACGGTCGAGACCTGCGAGGGGTACCGGAAGCCGGATTCCGGCACGGTGCGCGTCCTGGGCCTCGACCCCGTCCGGCAGTCCGCCGAGCTGCGGCCCCGTATCGGCGTGATGCTGCAGTCCGGCGGGGTGTACTCGGGCGCCAGAGCGGACGAGATGCTGCGCCACGTCGCCAGACTGCACGCGCACCCGCTGGACGTGGACGCGCTGATGGAACGCCTCGGGCTCGGCTCCTGCGGCCGGACCTCCTATCGCCGGCTGTCCGGCGGCCAGCAGCAGCGGCTCGCGCTCGCCATGGCCGTCGTGGGCCGCCCGGAGCTGGTGTTCCTGGACGAGCCGACGGCCGGCCTGGACCCGCAGGCCCGCCGGGCCACCTGGGACCTGGTGCGGGACCTGCGCGCCGACGGTGTCGCGGTCATCCTCACCACGCACTACATGGAGGAGGCCGAGCAGCTCGCCGACGACGTCGCGATCATCGACGGCGGCCGGGTCATCGCCCAGGGCTCCCCCGAGCAGCTGTGCAAGGGCGGCGCCGAGAACACCCTGCGCTTCACCGGGCGCCCCGGACTCGACGTGGGCTCCCTGCTCAAGGCGCTCCCGGCGAACTGCACGGCCGCCGAGCTGACCCCGGGCGCCTACCGGGTCGTGGGCGACGTCGACCCGCAACTGCTCGCCACGGTGACCTCGTGGTGTGCCCAGAACGGGGTGATGCCGGACCGGATCTCGGTGGAGCGGCACACCCTCGAGGACGTCTTCCTGGAGCTGACCGGCAAGGAGCTGCGCTCATGACCACCGCATCGGGCCCCTACACCCCGCGGCCGGGTGCGGCCCCCCTGTCCCGCATGATCGCGGCGCAGGCGGCGCTGGAGACCAAGATGCTGCTGCGCAACGGCGAACAGCTGCTGCTGACGGTCGTCATCCCGACCCTGCTGCTGGCGCTCTTCAGTTCCGTGGACATCGTCGACACCGGCAAGGGCGAGGCGGTCGACTTCCTCACGCCGGGCATCCTCGCGCTCGCCGTGATGTCGACGGCGTTCACCGGGCAGGCCATCGCGACCGGCTTCGAGCGCCGCTACGGCGTCCTCAAGCGGCTCGCCTCCTCCCCGCTCCCCCGCTGGGCCCTGATGACCGCGAAGACGGCGTCCGTACTGGTCACCGAGATCCTCCAGGTGATCCTGCTGACGGTGATCGCCTTCGCGCTGGGCTGGTCCCCGCACGGCAACCCCGTCGCCGTACTGCTCCTGCTGGTCCTGGGCACGGCCGCGTTCTCGGGGCTCGGCCTGCTGATGGCCGGCACCCTGAAGGCCGAGGCGACGCTGGCAGCCGCCAACCTGGTCTTCCTGCTGCTGCTCGTCGGCGGCGGGGTGATCGTGCCGCTGGAGAAGTTCGGCTCGGCCGGGCAGCACGTCCTCGGCCTGCTGCCGATCTCGGCGCTGTCGGACGGTCTGCGGGACGTGCTCCAGCACGGCGCCGGGACGCCCTGGGCCGACCTGGGGATCCTCGCCGTGTGGGCCGTGCTCGGCCTGGCGGCCGCGGGACGGTTCTTCCGCTGGGAGTGAGTCCCGTGAACGCGCAGGCGGCGACCCCTGTGACGCGCTGGGAGCGACCCTCGTGAACGCATGCACAAGCGGCGGCCTACGATGGTGCGCGTGCCAAAGCTGAACCGCGCCGACGCCCAGGCGGCCCTGCGCAACCCGCTCGCCCTCATCGCCGACCGCTGGACCCCGGATCCCCGGACCGTGCAGCGGGCGGCCCTCGCCGCGCTCGTCATGGCGGTGGTCATCGTCGTCACCGGCGGCGCCGTCCGGCTGACCGGCTCGGGCCTCGGCTGCCCGACCTGGCCGAGCTGCACCGACGACTCGCTGACCACCACCCGGGCCATGGGCTTCCACGGGGTCGTCGAGTTCGGCAACCGGATGCTGACGTACGTGCTGTGCGCGGCCGTCGGCTGGGCGATCATCGCGGCCCGCTCCGAGAAGCCGTGGCGGCGCGGCCTGACCCGGCTGGGCTGGGCGCAGTTCTGGGTCGTCATGGGCAACGCGGTGCTCGGCGGCATCGTGGTGCTGGTGGGCCTGAACCCGTACACGGTCGCCGCGCACTTCCTGCTCTCCACGGCGCTGATCGCGATCGCGACGGTGATGTGGCAGCGCACCCGGGAGGGCGACGCCGCGCCGCGTCCACTGGTCGGCAAGGCGGTGCAGCAGCTGGTGTGGGTCCTGGTGACCGCGTCCGTGCTGCTGATCGCCGTCGGCACGGTGGTGACGGGCGCCGGACCGCACGCGGGCGACTCCAGCGAGGTGGACCGGATCCCCCTCGACTGGGAGACCGTGTCCAAGCTGCACGCGGTGCTCGCCTGGATCGTCGTCACGCTGACGTTCGCGCTGTGGTTCGTCCTGAAGGCGGTGGACGCCCCGCGGGGGCCGCTGGCGCGGACGCGGGAGCTGTTCCTGGTCCTGCTCGCCCAGGGTGTGATCGGGTACGTGCAGTACTTCACGCACCTGCCCGAGGTCCTGGTCGGCCTTCACATGCTCGGCTCGTGCCTGATCTGGATCGGTGCCCTGCGTGTCCTGCTGTCGCTGCGCGAGCGCCCGGAGGCCGCCCCGGACCTGCCCGGTCCGGCGGCCGAGGTGGCGGTCGGCACGCGCGCGTGACTCAGCCGTACCTGGTGACCAGCGCGTCGATCGCCGGGCCGAGGTAGGCGCGGGTCAGCTCGGCACGGCGGGCGAGCCGGCCGTCGCCGGCCGGAGCGGGGCCCGCGGGATCCGCGTAGCGCCGGCGTGCGATGTCCGCGACGACCTCGGCGGGGGCACCCAGCGCGGGCAGCTCGTCGAGCGCCTGCCGCTTGGAGATCAGCCGTCCCTCGCGCAGGGTCACGGTGGCCCGGGCGAAGGTCAGCAGCCCCAGGTCGACCCAGCCGTCCTGCCGCCACAGCCGGGCCTTGCGCACCGCGGGCCGCCAGAAGTCGCGCTGATCCCGGACCACGAAGTCATGGAGCTGCCGGTCCGGTACCGGTGGGAGCAGCCGGGCGGGCGCCTCGCCGTGCAGCACCCGGCCGAACTCGTGCAGCTCGCGCCGGGTCACGGGGGTGACCGGGCGGCGCATCACCCGTGCGTGCGCCCAGGTGAGATGCGGCCGTTCCGGGGCGTCCAGGGTGGCCGGGGCGAGATAGCTGCAGTGGAGCTTCGCGGCCAGCGGCGCGGTACGCAGCCGCCGGTGCAGCGTCACCACGCGCCGTACGGTCCCGAGGGTCGGCGGGCCGGGCAGCACCGCGATCAGGTCCAGATCGCTGCGGCCCTCCTGGTAGTCCCCTCCGGCCAGGGAGCCGTGCGCCCAGACGGCGAGCGGGTTCAGTTCCGCAAGTGCGTGCAGGAAGCGGGCGACGAGCGCGTCGGTCGGCATCCCATCAGTCTGGCCAGCGTCGGCCCCCGCCGTACAGACCTCAGCGCAGGCCGTAGACCCGTCGCGCGTTGTCCGCGGCGATCAGCCGGGCCACCCGCTGGGCGTCCTCCAGGGACCACGCGTCCTCGGCCACCCAGGTGCCCAGGACGCGGCCCAGGGCCTCGCGGAAGAGGCGGGCGCCGACGACGTGCAGCTCGGGCAGGCCGTGGGCGCCGGTGGAGAAGAGGATCTTGCCGAAGGGGGCCAGCTCCAGGATCTCCGCGAGGACCGTGGCCGCGCGGGCGCCGGTGCGCACGAGCGCGGCACCCGAGTCGGCGTACACGTGCGAGAAGACACCGGCGAGGTGGGCGGCGTGGCGGTGGTACGGGTAGCCGTGCAGCAGGATCAGGTCGGTGCCGAGGCCGGCCGTGGCCCGGACGAAGTCGGTCAGCAGCACCGGGTCGGTGCGGTCGATGCGGGAGCCGGGCTCGCCGAGTCCGGCGTGCAGCTGCAGCGGCAGTCCGGAGGAGACCGCGATCCACAGCAGGTGTCTGAGCAGCACGGGGTCGGTCAGCGGCCCGCCGACCCGTCGCCCGGCCAGCCAGCGGCCGGCCGCGCCGCGCACCTCTCCCGGCCCGGGTGGCTCGGGCGCGAGGGCCAGGCCGTGCCGGAGACCGGCGACGGAGGTGAAGGCGACCGCGTTCGCGGCGGCGCCGTGCACGGACTCGGCGAGGTTGGCCAGGAAGGACTCGACGGTGCCGGAGGTGTCGGCGACCTGCTCCGCGAGCAGTTCGAGCCGGACGATCTCGCGGGCGTCGGCGTCGCCGTCGCAGGCCATCTCGGCGGGGCCGGTGAGGTCGCCGGGCAGGCCCGTGTCGACGAGGTAGGTGGTGATGCCGCTCCCCCGCAGCAGCCTGCGGCTCGCTTCCAGGACGCCCAGTTCCCGGCGTCGGGCGAGATAGCGGGCGGGCGGGCAGTGCGGTTCCAGGCCGAGCAGGGGCGGGCACCAGCGCCGCACGGCGAAACCGGTCTGGGTGTCGAAGAGGGTGGTTCCGGGGGCGGGGGGTCCCTCGGTGCGGGAGAGTTGGGCCTCGAAGGTGCCGAGGCCCAGCTCGGTGCGCAGCACTCCGTGGCAGTACTGGTCCACGAGGGACGGCGTTTCGATCATTCCGGCTCCCCGTGGGACGCAGCTGCCTTACACGTCCTAACGGGTGAACCGGGCTCAGGTGGCGGCAGGCGCCCCAAAGGGGCGCGGGCCGTATCGATGTGCGGCCGCGTCGCGCGGGCGCGGAAAGCCACGCCGAGCCGGCCCTCGGCGAACCACGGGAACCGCCCGGGCCAGGAGGTTTCGTTTCCGGGCGTCGCGGACCCGGGCTGATCCGAACGAAGCCCTCTAGCCGCCGATCTGCATGCCGGCCATCCGCTTCCACTCGTACGAGCCCGTCGTCACCTTCGCCGCGAACTCGCCGTCGAAGGACTCGTGGACGGTGATGCCGGATTTCTCCACCGCCTGCTGGGCGATCGCGGTGCTGGGCGCCACGAGGTCGCCCCAGCCGCCGTCCTCGCCGACGAGCACGATGCGGGCCCCGCGTTCGCCGATGTGGGCCACCTGGCCCTCGGCACCGCCGTGGGCCTTGGAGAAGGCGCTGATCTGCCGGGCGAGCTTCGCCACCTTGCGCTCGGCCTTGGCGTCGGCCTTCGGGTCAACCTGCTGCGTGTCTGCCATGGCCAGGATGCTACCGACGGGTAGATCAAACGGCGACGGGAGGGGTGCGTGGCCTTGACCACGCACCCCTCCCGTCGGAGAGCAGAGGGTTCAGCGGAGGAAGGGGTCCACCGCGACCGCGACGAAGAGGATCGACACGTAGGTGATCGACCAGTGGAAGAGCCGCATCTCCTTCAGCTTGGCCCCGGTCACCTCGGCCTTCGCCCGGTTCTGCAGGCCGTGCGCCTCCCAGAGCCAGAAGCCGCCGGCCGCCAGGGCGACCACCGAGTAGAACCAGCCGGTGTAGCCGAGCGGGGTCAGCAGCAGGGAGACGGCGACCATCACCCAGCTGTAGATGACGATCTGCCGGGCGACGACCTTGTTGGAGGCGATGACCGGCAGCATCGGCACGCCCACGCGCGCGTAGTCCTCCTTGACCTTCATGGACAGCGGCCAGTAGTGCGGCGGGGTCCAGAAGAACATGACGAGGAAGAGGATGATCGGCGCCCAGGACATCGAGTTCGTGACCGAGGACCAGCCGATCAGGACGGGCAGGCAGCCCGCGATGCCGCCCCACACGATGTTCTGCGACGTGCGCCGCTTGAGGATCATCGTGTAGACGACGACGTAGAAGAGGAGCGCTCCGAGTGACAGCCAGGCGCTCAGCCAGTTGACGGTGAGCCCGAACAGCAGCGTCGAGACGACCGCGAGGGTGATGCCGAACGCCAGGCACTCGCGCGGGCCGACCATGCCGGTCACCAGCGGCCGCTGCGAGGTGCGGTCCATCAGCGCGTCGATGTCCCGGTCGATGTACATGTTCAGCGCGTTGGCGCCGCCCGCGGAGAGGTAGCCGCCGACGCAGGTGAGCAGGACCAGCTTCAGGTCGGGCACACCCTGCTGCGCCAGGAACATCACCGGAACGGTGGTGATGAGCAGCAGCTCGATGATCCGCGGCTTGGTCAGCGCCACGAACGCCTTGACACGGGCCCCGAACGGCCGGTGAACCGGGCTTTGGCTCGCACCGAGCGCACCCGCTGGACGGGATTCGACGGCCGTCACGCACACCCCTGACAGAGACATCCCAGCAAGCCTCCCCGTGTGAGGTTCCGGTAAAGGCTCGCGCGTACCACGCCACTTTAGACGTTGCCCATACCCCGGCCTTCGCGGGGGTGGGGTCGTGTTGGCGCCGGCCCCATTCGAGGGGTACTGGCACTCGATTGAGCAGTCAGATGAGCGCCTCCGTATTCATGTGCCAAATGCCTTGTCGGCCAGTCGGGAGGCGGATCGCACGGAGTCCCGGCAGTCTGGAAACACTCGAAAAAATGCACGTCCTTACGGGGGTAGGCTCGTCAGCGGCCGGCGGGCAGAAGCACGCCGGCGGCCGGGTGGGGGCATGCCCCGAAGACCGGCGACCGACATGTGGAGAGGAGCCCTGACCCAGGGTGAGCACCAAGCCGACCACCACAGACCTTGAGTGGACCGACCTGGACCAGCGGGCCGTGGACACCGCCCGCGTCCTGGCCGCCGACGCCGTACAGAAGGTCGGCAACGGCCATCCCGGTACGGCGATGAGCCTGGCCCCGGCCGCCTACACCCTCTTCCAGAAGGTGATGCGGCACGACCCGGCCGACCCGGAGTGGGTCGGGCGCGACCGCTTCGTGCTGTCCGCCGGCCACTCGTCCCTGACCCTCTACACGCAGCTCTACCTGGCCGGTTTCGGCCTGGAGCTGGACGATCTGAAGGCCTTCCGGACGTGGGGTTCGAAGACCCCGGGTCACCCGGAGTACGGGCACACCAAGGGCGTCGAGACCACCACCGGCCCGCTGGGCCAGGGTGTGGCCAACGCGGTGGGCATGGCGATGGCCGCCCGCTACGAGCGCGGCCTGTTCGACCCGGACACCGCGCAGGGCGAGTCCCCCTTCGACCACTTCGTCTACTGCATCGCCGGTGACGGCTGTCTGCAGGAGGGCATCTCCGCCGAGGCGTCCTCGCTGGCCGGCCACCAGAAGCTCGGCAACCTGGTCCTGCTGTGGGACGACAACCACATCTCGATCGAGGGCGACACCGAGACGGCCGTCTCCGAGGACACCGTCAAGCGGTACGAGGCCTACGGCTGGCACGTCCAGCGCGTCGAGGCCCAGGCCAACGGCGACCTGGACCCGGAGGCGATCTTCGCCGCGGTCCAGGAGGCCAAGCGGGTCACCGACCGGCCGTCCTTCATCGCGATGCGCTCGATCATCGCCTGGCCCGCCCCGAACGCGCAGAACACCGAGGCCGCGCACGGCTCCGCGCTGGGTGACGAGGAGGTCGCGGCCACCAAGCGCGTCCTCGGCTTCGACCCCGAGCAGTCCTTCGAGGTCGCCGACGAGGTCATCGCCCACACCCGCCAGGCGCTCGACCGGGGCCGCCGCTTCAAGGCGGAGTGGGAGAAGTCCTTCCAGGAGTGGCGGAACAACAACGCCGAGCGCGCCGCCGACTTCGACCGCATCGCCAAGGGCGAGCTGCCCACCGGCTGGGAGGAGAAGCTCCCGGTCTTCGAGCCGGGCAAGGCCGTCGCCACGCGTGCCGCCTCCGGCAAGGTGCTGCAGGCGCTGGGCGCGGTCATCCCCGAGCTGTGGGGCGGCTCCGCCGACCTCGCCGGGTCGAACAACACCACGATCGACAAGGACAGCTCGTTCCTCCCCGAGGGCAACCCGCTGCCCGAGGCCACCCCGTACGGCCGCACGATCCACTTCGGCATCCGCGAGCACTCCATGGGCGCGGAGCTGAACGGCATCACGCTGCACGGCAACACCCGCGTCTACGGCGGCACCTTCCTCGTCTTCTCCGACTACATGCGCAACGCGGTGCGCCTGTCGGCCCTGATGCACCTGCCGGTGACGTACGTGTGGACGCACGACTCCATCGGCCTCGGCGAGGACGGCCCCACCCACCAGCCGGTCGAGCACCTGGCCTCGCTGCGCGCCATCCCGGGCCTGAACGTCGTCCGCCCGGCGGACGCCAACGAGACCGCGATCGCCTGGCGCGAGATCCTCAAGCGCTACACCAAGGAGTTCGGCAAGGGCCAGCCGCACGGCCTCGCCCTCACCCGCCAGGGCGTGCCGGCCTACGAGCCGAACGAGGACGCGGCCAAGGGCGGCTACGTGCTGTTCGAGGCCGACGGCGGCGAGGCGCAGGTGATCCTGATCGCCACCGGTTCCGAGGTGCACGTGGCCGTCGAGGCGCGTGAGCAGCTCCAGGCCGACGGCGTTCCCACGCGCGTGGTGTCGATGCCGTCCGTGGAGTGGTTCGAGCAGCAGGACCAGGGGTACCGGGACTCCGTGCTGCCGCCGTCCGTCAAGGCCCGTGTCGCCGTGGAGGCGGGCATCGGCCTGACCTGGCACAAGTACGTGGGGGACGCCGGTCGCATCGTTTCCCTGGAGCACTTCGGTGCTTCCGCGGACGGCAAGGTGCTCTTCCGCGAGTTCGGCTTCACTGCCGAGAACGTGGCCGCCAAGGCCCGGGAATCCCTCACCGCCGCCCAGCGCTGACGCTCATATACGACACGTAGGAGATGTAATTCCATGACAGACGCACTCAAGCGCCTCTCCGAGGAAGGCGTCGCGATCTGGCTGGACGACCTGTCGCGCAAGCGGATCACGTCCGGCAACCTCGCCGAGCTGATCGACCAGCAGCACGTCGTGGGCGTCACCACCAACCCGACGATCTTCCAGAAGGCGATCTCGCAGGGCGACGGCTACGACCAGCAGCTGTCGGACCTCGCCGCCCGCAAGGTCACCGTGGAAGAGGCCATCCGCATGATCACCACGGCGGACGTCCGCGACGCCGCCGACATCCTGCGCCCCGTCTTCGACGCCACCGGCGGCAAGGACGGCCGGGTCTCCATCGAGGTCGACCCGCGCCTCGCGCACAACGAGAAGGCGACGGTCGCCGAGGCCAAGCAGCTGGCCTGGCTGGTCGACCGCCCCAACACCCTGATCAAGATCCCGGCCACCCAGGCGGGTCTGCCGGCCATCGCCTCGACGATCGGCCACGGCATCAGCGTCAACGTCACGCTGATCTTCTCCCTGGAGCGCTACCGCGCCGTCATGGACGCGTACCTCACGGGTCTGGAGAAGGCCAAGGAGCGCGGCCTGGACCTCTCGCTCATCCACTCCGTGGCGTCCTTCTTCGTGTCCCGTGTGGACACCGAGATCGACAAGCGCCTGAGCGAGATCGGCACCGACGAGGCCCAGGCGCTGCGCGGCAAGGCCGCCGTCGCCAACGCGCGTCTCGCCTACCAGGCGTACGAGGAGGTCTTCTCCTCCGACCGCTGGAACGCCCTGGAGAAGACGGGCGCCAACAAGCAGCGTCCGCTGTGGGCGTCGACCGGCGTGAAGGACCCGGCGTACCAGGACACCCTGTACGTCACCGAGCTGGTCGCGCCGAACACGGTCAACACCATGCCGGAGGCCACGCTGGAGGCCACCGAGGACCATGGCGAGATCACCGGCGACACCGTCGCCGGCACCTACGAGCAGGCGCGCGCCGAACTCGACGCGCTGGAGAAGCTCGGGATCTCGTACGACGACGTGGTCCAGGTGCTGGAGGACGAGGGCGTCGAGAAGTTCGAGGCGTCCTGGAACGACCTGCTGAAGTCCACCCAGGCGGAGCTCGAGCGCCTCGCCCCCACGGAGGGCTGACTTGTCACCCGTTTCCGGTTCCGGAGCGAACCCGCTTCGTGACCCGGCCGACCGACGGCTCCCGCGTATCGCGGGGCCGTCGGGCCTGGTCATCTTCGGCGTCACGGGCGACCTGTCCCGCAAGAAGCTGATGCCCGCGGTGTACGACCTCGCCAACCGGGGTCTGCTCCCGCCGGGCTTCTCGCTGGTGGGCTTCGCCCGCCGCGACTGGGAGCACGAGGACTTCGCCGAGGTCGTGCACGACGCGGTCAAGGAGCACTCGCGCACACCGTTCCGCGAGGAGGTCTGGCAGCAGCTCATCCAGGGGATGCGCTTCGTCCAGGGCACCTTCGACGACGACGAGGCCTTCGAGCGGCTGCGCGCGACCATCGAGGAGCTGGACAAGGCCCAGGGCACGGGCGGCAACTTCGCCTTCTACCTGTCGGTGCCGCCCCGCTCCTTCCCCGTCGTCATCCAGCAGCTGAAGAAGCACGGTCTCGCCGACCAGTCGGGCGGCTCCTGGCGGCGCGCGGTCATCGAGAAGCCCTTCGGCCACGACCTGGAGTCGGCCGAGGAGCTGAACAAGGTCGTGCACGAGGTGTTCGAGCCGGACCAGGTGTTCCGGATCGACCACTACCTCGGCAAGGAGACCGTCCAGAACATCCTGGCGCTGCGCTTCGCCAACACGATGTTCGAGCCGATCTGGAACCGGTCCTTCGTGGACCACGTGCAGATCACCATGGCCGAGGACATCGGCATCGGCGGCCGGGCCGGCTACTACGACGGCATCGGCGCCGCCCGTGACGTCATCCAGAACCACCTCCTGCAGCTCATGGCCCTGACGGCCATGGAGGAGCCGGCCTCCTTCGACGCGGACGCGCTGGCCGCGGAGAAGGAGAAGGTGCTGGGTGCGGTACGGCTGCCCAAGGACCTGGGCCGCAGCACCGTGCGCGGGCAGTACGCGGCCGGCTGGCAGGGCGGCGAGAAGGTCATCGGCTACCTCGAAGAGGAGGGCATCGACCCCAAGTCGAAGACCGACACCTACGCGGCCGTCAAGCTGGAGATCGACAACCGCCGCTGGGCGGGCGTCCCCTTCTACCTGCGCACCGGCAAGCGCCTCGGCCGCCGGGTGACGGAGATCGCGGTCGTGTTCCAGCGGGCCCCGCACTCCCCCTTCGACCACACGGCGACGGAGGAACTGGGCCAGAACGCGATCGTCATCCGCGTCCAGCCGGACGAGGGCATCACGGTCCGCTTCGGCTCGAAGGTGCCGGGCACCTCGATGGAGATCCGGGACGTCTCCATGGACTTCGCCTACGGCGAGTCCTTCACGGAGTCGAGCCCGGAGGCGTACGAGCGCCTGATCCTGGACGTGCTGCTGGGCGACGCCAACCTCTTCCCGCGCACGGAGGAGGTCGAGCTGTCCTGGAAGATCCTCGACCCGATCGAGGAGCACTGGGACGAGCACGGCAGGCCCGCGCAGTACCGGTCGGGCACCTGGGGCCCCGTGGAGGCGGACGAGATGCTCGCACGAGACGGACGGAGCTGGCGCCGGCCATGAAGATAGACCTGACCGACACCACCGCCGGCGAGATCAACAAGGCGCTCGTCAAGGGCCGCCGTGCCATCGGCACCCCCGCCGTCGGCATGGTCCTCACCCTCGTCATCGTCACCGACGAGGAGAACGCCTACGACGCGCTGAAGGCCGCCAACGACGCCTCGCGCGAGCACCCTTCCCGCACGCTGGTGGTCATCAAGCGGGTCTCGCGCGGCCCGCGCGACCGTACGTCCTCACGTCTGGACGCCGAGGTGCGGGTGGGCGCGGACGCGGGCACCGGCGAGACGGTCGTGCTCCGGCTGTACGGCGAGGTCGTCGACCACGCCGACTCGGTCGTCCTGCCGCTGCTGCTGCCGGACGCGCCGGTCGTCGTGTGGTGGCCGGTGAACGCCCCGCTGGATCCGGCGAAGGACCCGCTGGGCGCGCTCGCCCAGCGCCGGGTCACCGACACCTATGCCGCCGAGCAACCGGTGCGGGAGCTGTCCGCCCGCGCCGAGGCCTACACGCCCGGCGACACCGACCTGTCCTGGACCCGGATCACGCCGTGGCGCTCCATGCTCGCGGCGGCGCTGGACCAGGTCGTCTGCGACGTGCGGGCCGTGGAGGTGGAGGGCGAGGAGTTCAACCCGAGCTGCGAGCTGCTGGCGATGTGGCTCGCGGACCGGCTGGACGTCCCCGTCAAGCGCTCCCTCTCCTCCGGCCCGGGTCTCACGGCCGTCCGCATGGACACCAGCGGTGGCCCGATCACCCTGGACCGCGCGGACGGCTCGCTGGCCACGCTGTCCATCGAGGGTCAGCCGAACCGCGCGGTGGCGCTCAAGCGGCGGGACACCGCCGAGCTGATCGCGGAGGAGCTGCGCCGGCTGGACCCGGACGACACCTACGCGTCGGCGCTGCGCTACGGCGTGGAGCGGCTCGCCACCGTTCCCGAGCAGCCGTCGAAGGAGCCGGCCGAGCCGGTCGCCGAGGCCGAGCCGGTCGCCGAGGCCGAGCCGGTCGAGGAGGCCGAGCCGGTCGAGGAGGCCGCGAAGGCACCCGCGAAGAAGGCGGCGGCCAAGACCGCGAAGAAGGCACCGGCGAGGAAGGCGGCGGCGAAGTGAGCACTCCGCAGCTGGTCGTCCACCACGACAAGGACCTGATGGCGCAGGCCGCCGCGGCCCGTCTGATCACGAAGGTCGTGGACGCCCAGGCCTCCCGGGGCAGCGCGTCCGTGGTCCTCACCGGCGGCCGCAACGGCAACGGCCTGCTGGCCGCGCTGGCGGCGGCCCCGGCCCGGGATGCCATCGACTGGGGCCGCCTCGAGCTGTGGTGGGGCGACGAGCGCTACCTCCCCGAGGGCGACCCCGAGCGCAACATCACGCAGGCCCGCGAGGCTCTGCTGGACTCCGTGCCGCTGGACCCGGAGCGCGTGCACGCCATGCCCGCCTCCGACGGCCCGTACGGAACGGACGTCGAGGCCGCGGCGGAGGCGTACGCGGCGGAGCTGGCGAAGGCGGCCGGGCCGGAGAACCACGGTCCGGTGCCGACCTTCGACGTCCTGATGCTGGGCGTCGGCCCGGACACCCATGTGGCCTCACTCTTCCCGGAGTTGCCGGCCGTGCGGGAGACCGAGCGCACGGTCGTCGGCGTGCACGGCGCGCCCAAGCCGCCGCCGACCCGGATCTCCCTGACCCTTCCGGCGATCCGCGCCGCCCGCGAGGTGTGGTTGCTCGCGGCCGGTGAGGACAAGGCGGAGGCGGTGGCCATCGCCCTGTCGGGAGCGGGCGAGATCCAGGCGCCGGCGGCGGGGGCGTACGGACGCTCGCGCACGCTGTGGCTGCTCGACGCTGCCGCGGCATCCCAACTGCCCCGCTCGCTGTATCCGCCGGCGTCGCCGTGACGGGCGCTTCACCGTGACGAACGGGGGCGGCAAGGGATGATTCCCTTGCCGCCCCCGTCGCCTTGGTGACTCCCCCTCAGCCGGGCCCTTCACATTTTCTGCACCGTACGTACATGTACCGGTCATCTTTTGTGTAAGCTCCTGGCCGCACCATCCGCATCATCGAGGGGGGACCTCATGCGCATACGCTTCGCACTGGCCACCGCTGTCACCGCCGGAACGCTCGCCGTCGTCGTCGCGGCCCCGGCCCAGGCGACCGAGTACTCCTCGTCCCTGAAGATCAAGGGCGTCCAGTACGACGCCCCGGGGCGGGACTCCAACAACTGCCGTACGGGCAACAGCAAGAGCGAGTACGTGACGATCAAGAACTACTCGCGGACCGCGACCATCAACCTCAAGGGTTACGTGGTCAGGGACACCACCAGCAGCAACAAGTTCACCTTCCCCGCCAACCACTACCTCCAGCCCGGCGACTACGTGCAGTTGCGCGGGGGCCACGGCACCGACTCGGACTCCAAGAACGTCGTCTACCGCCAGAACTGCAACTTCATCTGGAACAACGACAAGGACACCATCTACCTGTACAAGCCGTCCGGGGCCCACGCCGACACCCACGCCTACACCAAGTCCCGCGACGACCGGGACGGCAACGGGTACATCAGCTACCACGGCTGACGCAGCGACGGCCGCCGGAGTCCGGCTCGGTCACTTGACCGAGCCGGCCATCACGCCCTGTACGAAGTGCCGCTGGAAGGCGAAGAACACGACCACCGGCACGATCAGGGACAGGAAGGCACCCGGCGCCAGGACGTCGATGTTGCTGCCGAACTGCCGGATCTGGGATTGCAGTTGCACGGTGAGCGGCTGGGACGAACTGTCGGCGAAGAGCAGGGCGACCAGCATGTCGTTCCAGACCCACAGGAACTGGAAGATGGCGAGCGAGGCGATCGCCGGGCGGCCCACGGGCAGGACGAGGCGCGTGAAGATGCGCCACTCGCTGCCGCCGTCCATCCGCGCCGCCTCCAGCATCTCCTTCGGCATCTCCGCGAAGTAGTTGCGGAGCAGGAACACCGCGAACGGCAGCCCGTACGCCACGTGGAAGAGGACGACACCGGGGATCGTGCCGAACAGGCCCAGCTGGCCGAAGAGTTTGGCCACCGGCAGCAGGCCGATCTGCACCGGCACCACCAGCAGGGCCACCACCAGCAGGAAGAGCGGCTCCCGGAACGGGAAGTCCAGCCAGGCGAAGGCATATCCGGCGAGAGCCGCGAGGACGACGACCAGGGTGGTCGCCGGCACCGAGATCAGCACGGTGTTCCAGAAGGCCTGGGTGATGCCGGCGTTCTTCAGCAGCGCCGAGTAGTTGTCGAAGGACAGCTGCCCGGGACTGGCCAGGGCCGTCCACCAGCCGCCCTTGGCGGTGTCCTGGGCCGAGCGGAGAGAGGACAGGAACAGTCCCGCCAGCGGGGTCAGCCAGACCAGGCCGATCACCACCAGGAAGGCCTGCACCAGGCCGTTGCCCAGGCCTCGCCTGATCGCGTTCATCGCTGACTCCTCATCGCTGACTCCTTCGGAAACGGCGGACGTTGAACACCATCGCGGGGATCACCAGGAGCAGCAGGAGCACGCCGAGGGCGCTGCCGAGACCCTGGTTGTTGCCGCCGCCGAAGGAGACGAGCCACATCTGGGTCGCAAGGACGGTGGCGTCCTCCTGCACCGGGCCGGGCGCGATGATGTAGACGAGGTCGAACACCTTCATCACGTTGATCACGAGGGTCACGAAGACCACGGTGAGTACGGGCGCGAGCAGCGGGACGGTGATCCGGCGGAAGATCTGCCACTCGTTCGCGCCGTCCATCCGGGCCGCCTCCAGCGCGTCCCGTGGGAGCGTGGCGAGCCCCGCTCCGATCAGCACCATCGCGAAGCCCGTCCAGATCCACAGGTACGCGCCGATGATCGCCGGTGTGACGAGGGTCGGGCCGAGCCAGGCAATCCCCTGATAGGGCGCGGCGAAGTTCGACTCCGGCAGCTTCAGCGTGTACGAGCCCGTGTCCAGCCCGGAGAAGTGGAAGGAGCCGTCGGCGGCGGTCGTCGTGCTCGCGACCGTCCTGCCGTCGCGCAGCGCCTGGACCTTCATGCCGGGCAGGCCGCTCTCCTTCGGGTCGACCTTGCCCTGCCTGCCTCCGCCGCCGGGGGTGAAGTCCAGGTAGACGGCACCGCGGACCTCGTCGGCCGCGGCCTTGCGCGAGGCGGCCGCCTGCGCGGGTTCAGCGCCCTCGGGCAGGTCCTCGGGCAGCACCCCGACCAGGGGCAGTGTCACCGAAGCGCCCGGGGAGACGGCCGCGTGGCTGAGGTAGGAGCCGTCGCGGCCCTGGTCCAGCAGCCCCTGGCGGCCGCGGGCCGTCGGATACGTCGACGTCCCCGTGAAGGCGTCGTGGACGGAGACCACGGCCGCGTCGAGGACACCCTTGTCCGGGTCCTCGTCGTAGGCGAGCCGGAAGATGATGCCGGCGGCGAGGAAGGACACCGCCATCGGCATGAAGAGGAGCAGTTTGAACGCCGTGGCCCAGCGGACCTTCTCCACCAGCACGGCCAGGATCAGCCCGAGGCCGGTGAGCAGCGCCGGGGCCACGACGACCCAGATGGTGGTGTTGCGGATGGCCTTCAGCGTGGCCGGGTCGCGGAACATCTCGGTGTAGTTGTCACCGCCGACGAACCGGGTGCCGGAGGCGTCGAAGAAGCTGCGGCCGACGGAGAACAGCACCGGGTAGACGACGAGCGCGCCGAGCAGGAGCAGCGCGGGGAAGACGAAGAGGAGGGCGATCAGCCGGGCGCGCCGCCGGCCGCGGCGCCCGCGCGCCGCGCCGGCGGCCCGCGGGCCCGCCTGCTGTTTCACGAGTGTGGTGGCGGTCATGGTGCTGCCGTTCAGCCCTGGTAGGCCTTGGCCGCCGCGGCTTCGAGCTTCGCCGCGGTCGCCTTCGGGTCGGACGGGTCGCGCAGGAAGTCCTGGAGCAGCTTCCACTCGCCGGTGCCCTTGGTGCCGCCGAAGGCCGCCGGTGCCTGGTCGGACATGTCGAAGCGGACGGAATCCCCGGCGCCGACGAGGGACTTGGCGGTGGCGCGGGTGACGTCGTCGCCGTACTGGGCGAGGTCGAGCTTCTTGTTCGGGGACAGGAAGCCGCCCGCCTTCGCCCAGACGGCCGCGGCCTCGGGGGTGGCGAGGTACTCCAGGAGCTTCATGCCGGCCTTGCCGTTCTTGGCGTCCTTGAGGACGACCGCCGCGTCACCGCCGCTGACGACCGGTGCCGTACCGCCGTCGACCGCGGGGAAGGGGAAGAAGTTCGCGTCCTTGCCGATGGCCTTCCCGTACTGGTCGTGGGCGACGCCGGCCACGAAGTCGCCCTCGTAGACCATGCCGGCCTCGGGCTTGGGTCCGAACACCTTCTCCACCGAGCCGGGGAAGTCGGTGTTCAGGGCCTCCTTCTGGCCGCCCGCGAGCAGCTGCTTGTCCTTGAACAGCTTGCCGAGGGTGGTGAGCGCCTTCACCACGCTCGCGTCGGTCCACTTCAGCCGGTGCGCGGCGAGGGCGTCGTACTTCTCGGGGCCGGCCTGGGAGAGGTAGATGTTCTCGAACCAGTCGGTGAGGGTCCAGCCGTCCTGCCCGGCCACGGAGAACGCGGCGAGACCGGAGTCGGAGACGGTGTGCCCGGCCTTCAGCAGCTCGTCGTAGGTCTTCGGCGGCTCGACCCCGGCCTGGGTGAGGGCCTGGGGGCTGTACCAGACGGTGGACTTGTGGGCGGCCTTGAAGTAGAGGCCGTAGAGGGTGCCGTCGACACTGCCGTACTTCTTCCACACGGGGGCGAAGTCGGCGTCGATGGTCTGCCGAGCGGTCCCCGAGAGCGGCTTGAGCCAGCCCTTCTTCGCGAACTGCTGGAGCACGCCGACCTGCGGGACCATCACGACGTCGGGGGCGTTGCCGCCCTCGATCTTGCTGCCGACGACCGTGGAGACGTTGTCGCCGGTGGACACGAACTGGGTCTTGGCGCCGGTCTTCTCGGTGAACGCGTCCAGCACCTTCTGGAAGTTCTTCTGCTCGCTGCCGGACCAGACACCGGCCACGGTGACCGTCTGGCCGCTGAGCGCCTTGTCACCGCCGCCAGCGGAGACCGGCCCGCCACCGCCACAAGCGGTGGCACCGAGGGCCAGGGCGAGCGCGGTGCAGCTGGTGAGCAGGGTGGTACGTCGTCGCATCATCGTTGATGTCCCTTCGAGGGGATGGGGGTTGACGGTTCGGGTCACAGGTCGTTCAGCCACCAGGCCGCCGTGGAGCCGGGCAGGACACCGGGCGGGCACGGACCGCTGGAGAGCAGGGGGGTGCCGGAGACCGGCGCGGGGGTGGGGGCCGTACCGAAGTTGACGGCGCAGACCAGGCCGTCGCCGCGGACGAAGCCGAGGACGCCCGGCGGGGTGTCCAGCCAGCGCAGCGCGCCCTCGCCCAGCTGGGGCAGGGAGTGGCGCAGCTGGAGTCCGTCGCGGTACAGGTGCCAGAAGGAGCGGGTGTCGGCGAGCGCGCGGTCGGTGGCGTACTCGGCGAAGTACTCCGGCTGCGGCAGCCACGGCTTGGCGCCCTCGGCGCCGGAGGTGAAGCCGAACGGGGACGCCTGCCCGGACCAGGGCAGCGGCACCCGGCAGCCGTCGCGGATGCGGGCGCGGCTGCCGGTACGGTGGAAGATGGGGTCGGTGAGCACGTCGTCGGGCAGGTCGACGACCTCGGGCAGGCCCAGTTCCTCGCCCTGGTAGATGTACGCGGCTCCGGGCAGCGCCAGCATGAGCAGCGCGGCGGCGCGGGCGCGGGCGGCGCCGAGGCCGCTGCCCTCGGTGGCGGGTTCGCCGTAGCGGGTGACGGTGCGGACCTGGTCGTGGTTGTTGAGGACCCAGGTGACGGTCGAGCCCGTGCCGGCTATGTCCTGCATGGCCTCGGAGATGACCTTGCGGAAGGAGTCGGCGTCCCAGGGGGCGCCGAGCAGGTCGAAGAAGAAGGCCTGGTGGAGCTCGTCGGGGCGGACGTACAGGGCGTGTTCGCGGGCGGTGGGGACGGAGACCTCGCCGACGAGGAGGCGTTCCCGGCCGTCGCGCGCGGTGTACTCCTCGCAGGTGGCGCGCCACTGCCGCCACACGTCGTGCACCTCGGGCTGGTTCCAGGCCAGCGGGTTGACCGAGTCGCGGGTGCGGGCGTCGGCCTCGGGGTCGTCCGAGTCGGGCAGCCCGGGGTGCTTGTACAGGCCGGCCGCCACGTCGATCCGGAAGCCGTCCACGCCCCGGTCGAGCCAGAAGCGCAGGACCTGGTCGAACTCGGCGGGGATCGCGGGGTCGCGCCAGTTCCAGTCGGGCTGCTCGGGCGTGAACATGTGCAGGTACCACTGGCCCGGGCGGCCGTCGGACTCCGTGACCCGGGTCCAGGCCGGGCCGCCGAACATGGCGTGCCAGTTGTTGGGCGGCTCGCTGCCGTCCTGGCCGCGGCCGTCGGCGAAGTGGAAGCGGGCGCGGGCCGGGCTGCCGGGTGCGCTGCCGAGTGCCTCGCGGAACCACGGGTGCTCGCTGGAGCAGTGGTTGGGGACGATGTCGAGCAGCACCTTGATGCCGAGCCGTCGGGCGGCCGCCATCAGCAGGTCGAACTCGGCGAGGTCGCCGAAGACCGGGTCGACGCCGCGGTAGTCGGCCACGTCGTAGCCGTGGTCGTGCTGCGGCGAGGGGTAGAACGGGCTCAGCCAGATGCCGTCGACGCCGAGCTTCTTGAGGTACGGAAGCCCGGCGCGGACGCCGGCCAGATCGCCGATGCCGTCGCCGGTGCTGTCCAGGAAGCTGCGGACGTACACCTGGTAGATCACCGCGTCACGCCACCAATGATGCCTGTTCAACCCTGTGGACCTGTCTCTGAAGGGGGGCTGTTATGCATGCATGTTAGGTAGGCGTCGCGCGAGGGTGTCAATGAGATGAACGAAGGCTACCGACTGGTTCGCCGTTCAAAACGGGGCATTTCACACCAAGAAGAACGCAGTCGTGATGACCGCGTTACTTAACAAGTAACTAGCGACGGGCGATGGCGTCGAGTTCACGCGCCAGCCGGCGCACGGCCTGCCCGGGCGTCTGGCGCCCGGTGAGCGCGTCCTGGACGACCGCCTGCACCGCCAGGCTGACCTGGTCGTAGTGCGCGCTCTTGGGGCGCGGCGCGGCGGTGAGGACGGCGGTGCGCAGGGTCGGCAGATAGGGGAACCGCCCCACGAGCGCGGGGTCTTCGTACAGGGCGGCGCGTACGGGAGGCAGCGCGCCCCGGGTGAGCACCTGGCGCTGGACGGGCTCACTGGTCAGGTAGGCGATCAGCCGCGCGGCGGAGTCGGGATGCCGGGCATGGGAGTTGACCGCCAGATTGGAGCCGCCGAGGACGCTCGTCCCCGGCCCGTCGGGCCCCGGCAGCGGTACGGCGCCGATCTTCCCGGCGACCGCGGACCCCTTGGCGGACGCGACGGCGTAGGCGTAGGGCCAGTTGCGCAGGAAGAGCAGCTTGCCGTCCTGGAAGGCCTGCTTGGACTCCTCCTCCTTGTACGTCAGCGCCCGTCTCGGGATCCAGCCCTCGCGGATGCCGCGGGCGAGGAAGCCGATGCCCTCGCGAGCGGCGGCCGAGTCGACGGTGACACGGGTGCCCTCGGCGCCGAGGATCGTGCCGCCGGCCGAGTAGACGGCCTCGGCCGCGTTCACGGTGAGGCCCTCGTAGGGCAGGAACTGGCCCGCGTAGCCGCCGAGTCCGTACTTCGGCGCGATGGTCCTCGCGTCGCGTTCCAGCTCGGCCCAGGTGCGCGGCGGGGCCACGCCCTCCTTGGCGAGGACGTCCTTGCGGTACAGCAGAAGCCCGGCGTTGGTGACGTAAGGGACGGCGTACAGGCGTCCGTCGTAGGTCGCCGTGTCCACGACCGGCGGCAGGAAGCTCCGCAGCGGGAAGCGGGCCCGGGGCAGCGGGCGGATCCAGCCGGCCGCCGCGAACTCCGAGGTCCAGTTGACGTCGATGTTCAGGACGTCGAAGCGGCCCCGGTCGCCGCCGCGCAGGTCGGTGGACATCTGCGCGTGGGTCTCGTCGGAGGAGTCCGGCAGCTCGACGAGGGTGACCTTCTCGCCGGGGTGGGTGCGGTTCCAGCCCTCGAGGAGCGGGCCGAGATAGCCGGTGAGATCGCCGGCGGTGGCCAGGGTCAGGGGGCCGCGGCCGGAGGCGCCGCCCTCGCCGGCCCGCGCGCCGGAGGCGACGTACCCGGTCATGACCACGACGAGAACCAGGAGGCCCCTACCGGCGGCGCGTATCCACCGCATAGGTTCCTCCCTGAACACGTACACACGGCTCCCGGCACCCTCGCCCGGAGTCAGAGGCCATGTATACCTGTTAGGTATGGGCGATACTAGGGCCTGGAGCACATTGAGCAGACAGGAGGACAGCACGAGTGCGCCTGCCCCTCCTGGCACTCCTCGCCCGCGGTCCGGCCCACGGCTACGAGCTGAAGCAGGACCTTGAGCAACTGCTGGGCTCCGCGTACCCTCAGCCGAACGTCGGCCAGATCTACGTCACCCTCGGCCGCCTCGAGAAGTCGGGACTCATCGAGGGCGAGGACGTCGAGCAGTCCAGCCGGCCCAACAAGAAGGTCTACCACCTCACCGACGCCGGGCGGGAGGCGCTGCACGCCTGGTTCGAGGAGACCGAGGACGAGCCGCGGGTGCGGGACGAGTTCTTCATGAAACTCGCCGTCGCCCCGCAGGCCGGTCTCGCCGACCAGATCGCCCTCATCAACAGGCAGCGGCGCCAGTACCTCAACACCATGCGCAACCTGTCGAAACTGGCCGCGGCCGAGAACCGGGACAACCGAATCGCCCATCTGCTCATCGAGGGCGCGATGCTGCACCTGCAGGCCGACCTCGACTGGCTGGAGCGGTGCCAGGAGGAACTGGAGGAGCTGGAATGAGCGACGGCTCTGCCGCTCCCCTGCTGCGCGCCGAGGGGCTGGTGAAGACCCACCACGGCGAGGGCGCGCCCGCACGCGCCGTGCGCGGGGTCGACCTCGCGGTGGCGCGGGGCGAGTTCGTGGCGATCACCGGCCCGTCCGGGGCCGGGAAGTCGACCCTGCTGCATCTGCTGGGCGGGCTGCAGCGGCCGGACGGGGGCAGCATCTGGCTCGACGGGCGGTGCACGGACTCCTTCAGCGAGGCGCGCTGGGCCGTGGAGCGCCGCCGGGCCATCGGGATCGTCTTCCAGTTCTTCAACCTGGTGTCGAACCTGTCCGTCGCCGACAACGTCGAGCTGCCCGCCCTGCTGGCCGGCGTCCCGCCGAGGAAGGCCCGCGCCGAGCGCGCGGACCTCCTTGCCGAGCTGGGCCTGCAGGGCAAGGAACGCAGCATGCCCGGCGAGCTGTCCGGCGGCGAGCAGCAGCGGGTCGCGCTCGCCCGCGCCCTGGTCAACCATCCGCCGCTGCTGCTCGCGGACGAGCCCGCCGGCAGTCTCGACAGCAAGGGCACCCGCGAGGTGATGCGGCTGCTGTCCCGCTTCCACGGGCGCGGCCAGACCATCGTGCTGGTCACGCACGACGCCCGGCTGGCGAGCGCCGCGGACCGGGTGATCAGCTTCTTCGACGGCCGCATAGCCGACGACGCCGCCCTGGACGGCACGCCGTCGCGTCGCGGCGGTGCCTCCGGCGTGCTGGAGCTGAGGGACTGATGGCGCGAGCCGAGAGACTGACGGCACGGACGGCGACTCGCCGGACGGCCCGACCGGCGGCTCGACCGGCAGCGCGTCCGGCGGCCCGACCGGCGGCCCGTCCGGCGGTGCTTCGCGGGGCGAGGGGCTGAGGCACGTGCGGGCCACCCTGCGCTGGGCGCACTCCGATCTGCGGACGCATCGCGGCGAGGCACTGTTCCTCGTGCTGGCCACCGCCGGCATCGTCGCCTCGCTGCTGCTGGCCACGGCCCTGTTCGGCTATGCCACGAACCCCTGGCAGCGGGTCTTCACCCAGGCCCGCGGGGCGCACGTATGGATCCACACCGTTCCGTCCGCGGACGCCCGCAAGCTCGCCCGGCTGGACGGCGTCGAGTCCGTCGCCGGCCCCTACCGCACCGAGTCCGCCACCGTCTCCGCGCGCGGCACCCGCGCCTCCGTGGAGCTGCGCGGCACCCCGCGGCAGCCCTCCGTCGGCCGACCACTGCTCACCGCCGGGCACTGGCTGGACCCGGCCGAGCCGGACGGCGTGGTGCTGGAGAGCGGCCTGGCGCGGGCCCTGCTGGCCGAGCCCGGGGACACCCTCACGCTGCCCGGCACCGCCCGCACCCTCACCGTCGAGGGCATCGCCGAGAGCGCCGAACCCCACTACAGCCCGGGTGAGCAGCCGGGGCTGGTGTGGGCCCTGCCGTCCGCCGTACGCGCCCCGGCCGGTCAGGTGACCGGGCTGCGGCTGGGCGATCCGGCCGACACGGACTACGCGGTGCAGCGCGCCGTCACCGTACTGGGCGCGGGCGCGGTCGGCGAGGTCTCCACGTGGCAGCAGGCGCGCTCCGAGGCACAGGGCGACAACCGGCTGCTGGGGCAGGTGCTGGGGCTGTTCGGTGTCGGTGCCCTGATCGCCGCGGGGTTGGCGGTGCACGGGGCGATCGCCACCCGTATCCGCGGACATCTGCGGGACCTCTCGGTGCTCAAGGCGATCGGCTTCACCCCCGGCCAGGTGGTGCGGATCTTCCTGCTCCAGCACCTCGCGTACGCCCTGCTCGGCTCGGTGGCGGCCGCGGCGCTCACCGAGGCCCTGGGCCGCCGGGTCCCCGGACGGCTCGGGGACGCCGTGGGCGTGTGGCAAGGGCTGCCCGGGCACACCCTGGCGTTGTGCGCGGTGCCCGTGGGGGCGGTGCTGTTCATCGGTCTGACCACGGGTCTCGCGGCCTGGCGGGCGGGGCGGGTGCCACCGGTTCCGGTGCCGCGTCCGTCGGCTCCGGCGGGCGGCCGGCTGACCGGCCTGGCCCGGCGGGCGCTGGGGCTGGGGCTGCCGGCCGCGCTGGTCCTCGGCTGTCACCAGGCGTTCGCGGGACGCGGCCGGTCCCTGGCGACCGTGGCCCGGCTGACGCTGCCGCTGGTGCTGATCGTGGTGGCGCTCAGTGCGTGGACGACGATCGACCGTTTCCACAGCAGCCCCGAGCGGGTGGGCCTGCCGACCGCGCTCACGGTCCGCTCGGACGGCGCCACGGACCCGGACGGCGTGCGCACGCTGCTGACCCGTGACGCCCGGGTCGCCGCGGCCTACCCCGGTGTCGAGGTGGCCGCGCTGGTCCCCGGCCAGACCGGAACCATCGCCCTGCGGGGCATCGGCACCCGCCACGAGCCCTACCCCTACACGCTCGCCGAGGGCCGCGCCGCGCGCGGACCGGACGAGGCGGTGGCCGGCCAGGGCCTGCTGGACCTGCTGGACGCGCGGGTCGGCGACTGGGTGCGGATGACGGTGGGCGACCGGCCGCAGATCCTGCACATCGTCGGCCGCGGCATCGAGCCGCAGAACGCCGGCCGGGTGGTGACGACCTCCCTGGACACCCTCCGCGAGAACGACCCCGGGCTGTCCCCGGCCTTCTACGAGCTGCGTCTGCGTCCCGGCGCCGATCCTCATCGCGTGGCCGCCGCGCTCACCAAGGCCGGCCGGGGCCACCTGGACGTGCACCCCGTGACGAACCCGGCCGACGGGCTGTCCCCGCTGCGCGCGGTCGTCGCCGGGCTGATCGCCGTCCTGGCCCTCATCGGCCTCCTCGAGCTGCTCACCGCGATCGGCGGCAGCGTCCGCGAGGGGGAGCGGGACGTGCTGGCGCTGCGGGCGATCGGCATGTCGCCGCGGCAGATCACCGCGATCACCGTCACGGCGATGAGCGGAACGGCCCTGGCCGCGGCGGTCGCCGCCACGGCACTGGGGCTGCCGCTGGCCCGCCGGCTGATCGACGCCCAGGGCAGCTCGAGCGGCATCGGCGCCGGGATCGCCCAGTCCCCCTCCCCGGGACCGCTGCTCCTGCTGGGCGCGGCTGCCGTGCTGGGGGCGGGGGCGCTGGCCGCGCTGCCCGCGTCCCGCGCGGCCCGCAGACGCCTCGCCGACACGCTGAGCGCGGTGGCCTGAGCCGGCGGCCCGGCCTCCCCACCTCGGCCGGCGCGGTGCACCGCACGCGCATCCTGCGTGCCGCCCCTGGAACAGCGGAACCCCGGGGGCGGCGACGAGGACGGGCCGGTACGGTCACCGCGGCGGCCGTCGGGCGGGTCCGGCCACGGGTCAGCCGCGGCCGCGCAGCTCCCGGTACTTGGCGACCAGTGCCTTGGTCGACGCGTCCAGGCCGGGTACCTCGGTGCCCTCGGTGAGGGCGGGCTCGACGCGCTTGGCGAGGACCTTGCCGAGTTCCACGCCCCACTGGTCGAAGGAGTCGATGTTCCACACCGCGCCCTGCACGAACACCTTGTGCTCGTAGAGGGCGATCAGCTGCCCGAGCACGGACGGGGTGAGTTCCCTGGCCAGGATGGTCGTCGTCGGCCGGTTGCCCTGGAAGGTCTTGTGCGGGACCAGCTCGTCGGGCACGCCCTCCGCACGGACCTCCTCGGCGGTCTTGCCGAAGGCGAGGGCCTGGGTCTGGGCGAAGAAGTTGGCCATCAGCAGGTCGTGCTGGGCCTTGAGTTCACCGCTCAGCTCGGCCACCGGCTCAGCGAAGCCGATGAAGTCCGCCGGGATCAGCTTGGTGCCCTGGTGGATCAGCTGGTAGTAGGCGTGCTGCCCGTTGGTGCCGGGCGTGCCCCAGACGATCGGGCCGGTCTGCCACTCGACCTGCTTGCCGTCCCGGGCCACGTACTTGCCGTTGGACTCCATGTCCAGCTGCTGAAGGTACGCGGTGAACTTGGACAGGTAGTGGCTGTAGGGCAGCACCGCGTGCGACTGGGCGTCGTGGAAGTTGTCGTACCAGATGCCCAACAGGCCCAGCAGGAGCGGGGCGTTGGCCTCGGCGGGCGCGGTGCGGAAGTGGTCGTCGATCAGGCGGAAGCCGTCCAGCATCTCCCGGAAACGGTCGGGTCCGATGGCGATCATCAGGGAGAGGCCGATCGCCGAGTCGTACGAGTAGCGGCCGCCGACCCAGTCCCAGAACTCGAACATGTTGGCCGTGTCGATGCCGAAGCCTGCGACCTTCTCGGCGTTGGTCGACAGGGCCACGAAGTGCTTGGCCACGGCGGACTCGTCACCGAGCGCGTCCAGCACCCAGGAGCGGGCGGAGGTCGCGTTGGTGATCGTCTCGATCGTGGTGAAGGTCTTGGAGGCGATGACGAACAGCGTCTCGGCCGGGTCCAGGTCGCGGGTGGCCTCGTGCAGGTCGGCACCGTCGACGTTGGAGACGAAACGGACCGTCAGATCGCGGTCGGTGAAGCTGCGCAGCACCTCGTAGGCCATGGCGGGGCCCAGGTCGGAGCCGCCGATGCCGATGTTGACCACGTTCTTGATGCGCTTGCCGGTGTGGCCGGTCCACTCGCCCGAGCGGACCCGGTCGGCGAAGCCGGCCATCTTGTCGAGGACCGCGTGGACCTTCGGCACGACGTTCTCGCCGTCGACCTCGATCACGGCGTCCCGCGGGGCCCGCAGCGCGGTGTGCAGCACGGCCCGGTCCTCGGTGACGTTGATCTTCTCGCCGCGGAACATGGCGTCCCGCAACCCTGACACGCCGGTGGCGGCGGCCAGTTCGCGCAGCAGCCGCAGCGTCTCGTCGGTGACCAGGTGCTTCGAATAGTCGATGTACAGGTCACCGACCTGGAGCGTGTATGCGTCGCCGCGCTGCGGATCGGCGGCGAACAGGTCCCTGAGACGGGTGTCGGCCAACTCCTCCCGGTGCTTGGCGAGAGCGGTCCATTCGGGCGTCTGATTGAGCCTGGTACGGCCGTCTGCGTTCATTTCCGACTTCAGCCTTCTTTCCTGCACCTGTCCTGCTGCGTACCTTGCCCCGCTGCCGGTCCCAACCTAATTGATCAGCTCGCGGGACGAGCGGTGGCGGCGCTGTCCTCGTGGACGACAACAGGTACGTCCGGCTTGCGTGCCGGTATCAGCGCGGTGACGGACAGGGCGAAGAGGACGGCTGCGAACAGGGCGGGTGCGTTGAGGCCGTACAGCCGGGCCACGGCCCCGCCGAGGAGCGCGCCGAGCGGGGCGCCGGAGGTAGAAGCGGTGCGGAAGGCGGAGGAGACACGGCCCACCATCGAGGCGGGGCTGCGCTGCTGGATCAGCGTGACCTGGTTGACGTTCCAGACCATGCTCATCGCGCCGAGCAGCAGCATCCCGGCGACCAGTGCGGACACGTGCCGTACGGACCCGAGGAGCAGCAGCGAGCCGGTCTGCACCGCCCCGCCGAGCAGCAGGGCCCGAACCCGCCCGGTACGGCGCGCAATCCGCTGGGCGACGAAACCGCCGGCCAGACTTCCGGCCGAGTACGCCGTCATGGCGGCGACGTATCCGGCGCTGCCCGCGTCCAGCCAGCGGGTGACGTGCAGCGCCAGCGTGGCGATCAGGGCACCCATCCCGATGTTGCACAGCAGGGTCGCCCCGCAGACCGCGCGCAGCGCCCGGTCGCGCCACAGGGCGCGCAGGCCCGCCCCGATCTCCGCGCGCAGGGTGCTGCCGGCCGGGCTCGGCTCCCGCTCCGGCGGCCGTATCCGCAAGGACGCCACCAGGGCGGCCGCCACCGCGTACGTGGCCGCGTCCGCCGCGAACGGCATGAACGCCCCGGCCGCCAGCAGCAGCGGCACGAAGGGGCCCGCGAGGAGTCCGCCCGCCAGCTGCTGACCGGTCATCAGCCGGGCGTTGGCGGCGCCCAGGGCCTCGCCCCTGACGAGGGACGGCAGCAGGGCCGTGGCGGCGTTGTCGAACAGCGTCTGGAGGGCGGTGAGCGAGAAGGCGAGGGCGATCAGCACAGGGATGGTGGCGTGTCCCGAACCCACTGCGAGGGCGAACCCGGCGACGAGCAGCCCCCGTACCGCGTCCACGACCCACATCGCCCGGCGCTGGTCGACGCGGTCCGCCACGGCACCGCCGAACAGCCCGAACAGCAGCCAGGGCACATAGCCGCAGGCGGTGACGGAGGCGACGACGAGTGGCTCGTCGGTCAGGTGCACGGCGAGCAGCGGCAACGCGGACGTGCGCAACGCGTCGCCGAACCGGGAGACGACGGCGGCCGTCCACAGTCGCCCGAATCCCCCGCCCCACGCGGGCGCACCCCCGCTCGCCCCCTCGACCACAGCTACGCGCCCCCTCACGATTCGCCCGTGCGTGAACCGTAGAGGGCACCACTGACAACGGGCCGTCCGCAGCGGGGCGAAACGGCTCCGGCCAGGCGCCCGCGGGCACCCGGCCGGTGAAAGTCCTAGATCTCGCCGCGCAGTTTGGCGAGCGCCTCGGCGAGGATCGCCTCGCCGTCCGCGTCGCTGCGCCGCTCCCGTACGTACGCGAGGTGCGTCTTGTACGGCTCGGTGCGCGGCGGGTCCGGCGGGTTGTCCTGGTCCTGACCGGCCGGGAAGCCGCAGCGCGGGCAGTCCCAGGTGTCGGGGACCTGAGCGTCGCTGGCGAAGCTCGGCTGCGTCTCGTGCCCGTTGGAGCACCAGAAGGAGATGCGCAGACGCGGCGCGGACTCGCCGCGCTCGGCCTCGCCCATCGGCCCCGCCCCGACCCGGCTTCCTCGGATCGCGTTGCCACTTGCCACGGTCGTAACTCCCTGCGTAATGGTGCCGCGAAGCGAGTCGGCGTTCCGCTTCGCTGCGAGCGCCTCAGTCTACGTAAGGCCCAACGCGCGTCCAGTGATTGGAGTTACAGCCCCCACACCTAGACGCAAGCCCCATGATAGGCCGCGCTCCGGAGCGCGTACCGAACATGGGGCCTTACGTGCGGAATGTGCGTGATGTACGTGCTGTTCGGGTGTCAGCTGTTCGTCTTCATCAGCATGGCGAGGACGATGATGCACGCGAACCACAGCAGGCCGATCACGACGGTGATCCGGTCGAGGTTGCGCTCGGCCACCGAGGAACCGCCGACGGAGGACTGCATGCCACCGCCGAACATGTCGGAGAGGCCGCCGCCCTTCCCCTTGTGCATCAGCACCAGCAGCATCAGCAGCAGGCTGAAGACGATCAGGGCGATCGAGAACCCCATAACCACGGCTGGACCAACTTCCTCGGACACGGATGGACGACGGGGGCACAGCATCTCGGCTGTGCCCCCGCAAGGGTACGACGTATCGCCGCTACCGCCTACTCACAGCCCTGATCACTGGTCGCGGAAACGCACGATCTTGACGAACTCGTCGGCGTCCAGCGAGGCGCCGCCGATCAGGGCGCCGTCGATGTCGGCCTGGGCCATGATCTCGGCGACGTTGCCCGACTTCACGGAGCCGCCGTACTGGATGCGGACCTTGTCGGCCACGTCCTGGGAGTACAGCTCGGCGATCTTGCCGCGGATGGCGGCGCAGACCTCCTGGGCGTCCTCGGCACCGCAGACCTTGCCGGTGCCGATGGCCCACACCGGCTCGTAGGCGATCACGATCGTCTCGGCCTGCTCGGCCGGGAGGTCCTTCAGACCGCCCTCGACCTGGGTGAGGGTGTGGGTGACGTGGTTGCCCGCCTCGCGGACGTCCAGCTCCTCGCCGACGCACAGGATCGGGGTGAGGCCGTGCTTGTAGGCGGCCTTGACCTTCGCGTTGACCAGCTCGTCGGTCTCGTTGTGGTACTGCCGGCGCTCGGAGTGGCCGATCGCCACGTACGTGCACTTCAGCTTGGCCAGCATCGAGCCGGAGATCTCGCCCGTGTAGGCGCCGGAGTCGTGCGCCGACAGGTCCTGGGCGCCGTACTTGATCTTGAGCTTGTCGCCGTCGACCAGGGTCTGCACGGAGCGCAGGTCGGTGAAGGGCGGCAGGACGGCGACCTCGACGGCGTCGTAGTCCTTGTCGGCCAGGGCGAAGGCGAGCTTCTGGACGTGTGCGATGGCCTCGAGGTGGTTGAGGTTCATCTTCCAGTTGCCCGCCATCAGCGGCGTGCGCGTGCTCATTGAGGTCAGTCCTCCAGTGCGGCGAGGCCGGGGAGCGTCTTGCCCTCGAGGTATTCGAGGGAGGCGCCGCCACCGGTCGAGATGTGGCCGAATGCGTTCTCGTCGAAGCCGAGCGTACGCACGGCCGCGGCGGAGTCACCGCCGCCTACGACGGTGAAGCCGTTCGAGTCGACGAGGGCCTGGGCGACCGCCTTGGTGCCCTCGGCGTAGTCGGGGTGCTCGAAGACGCCCATGGGACCGTTCCAGAAGACGGTCTCGGCGTCGGCGAGCTTCGAGGCGTACAGCTCTCGGGTCTTCGGGCCGATGTCCAGGCCCTCCTGGTCGGCGGGGATCTTGTCCGCGTCGACGGTCGTGGGGTTGGTCGGCGCCTTCGCCTTCAGGTCCGGGAACTCCGGCGAGACGAGGACGTCGACGGGGAGCACCAGCTCCACGCCCTGCTTCTCGGCGCGCTCCAGGTACTCGGTGACGGCCGGGATCTGGTCCTCCTGCAGGAGGGAGATGCCGACCTCGTGGCCCTTGGCCTTGAGGAAGGTGTACGCCATGCCGCCGCCGATGAGCAGGCGGTCGGCCTTGCCCAGCAGCTGGTCGATGACGGCGAGCTTGTCGGAGACCTTGGCGCCGCCGAGCGCGACGACGTAGGGGCGCTTGACGTCCTCGGTGAGCTTCCTCAGGACGCCGACCTCGGTGGCGATGAGGTAGCCGGCGTAGTGCGGCAGCCGGGCCGGGAGGTCGTAGACGGAGGCGTGCTTGCGGTGGACCGCGCCGAAGCCGTCGCCGACGTAGACGTCGGCGAGGGCGGCCAGCCGGTCGGCGAACTCGCCCCGCTCGGTGTCGTCCTTGGAGGTCTCGCCGGGGTTGAAGCGCAGGTTCTCGATGACCGCGACCTGGCCGGGCTGGAGGCCGTCGACGGCGTCGTGGGCGGCGGGGCCGACGGTGTCCTGCGCGAAGGCGACCGGGGCGCCGAGGAGTTCACCGAGGCGCTCGGCGGCGGGCAGCAGCGAGAAGGCGGGGTCCGGGGCGCCCTTGGGGCGGCCCAGGTGCGAGGCGACGACCACCTTGGCGCCCGCCTCGGTGAGGGCCTTGACGGTGGGCAGGACGGCGCGGATGCGGCCGTCGTCGGTGATCGTCCCGTCGGCGAGCGGCACGTTGAGGTCGGCGCGGACGAAGACCCGCTTGCCGCTCACGCCGTCGGCGAGAAGTTCGTCGATCGTCTTCATGGGGTGGACTCCTGAGGAGGGCTCGTGGTGCACCTGATCGTAAGAGGACGTGGTCCGGGCGTAGGACAGGGCCCGGACAGCGCGACGGTGCGCTGCCCGAGCCCTGCTCTCACTTCAAGGTCCTGCTTCGGCGATCAGAGCTGGTTGCCGACGAAGACCGTGAGGTCGACGAGGCGGTTGGAGTAGCCCCACTCGTTGTCGTACCAACCGATGACCTTCACGTTCTTGCCCTCCTGGACCATGGTCAGGGAGGAGTCGAAGGTGCAGGACGCCGGGGCGTTGACGATGTCGGAGGAGACGATCGGGTCCTCGGTGTAGTCGAGGAGGCCCTTCAGCTCGCCCTCGGCCGCCTTCTGGAAGGCGGCGTTGACCTCTTCCTTGGTGACCTCACGGCCGAGTTCGACGACCAGGTCGGTGACCGAGCCGGTCGGGACCGGGACGCGCATGGCGATGCCGTCCAGCTTGCCCTTGAGCTGCGGCAGGACCAGGGCAGTGGCCTTGGCGGCACCGGTGGTGGTCGGGATGATGTTCTCGGCGGCGGCGCGGGCGCGGCGCAGGTCCTTGTGCGGGAAGTCGAGGATGCGCTGGTCGTTCGTGTACGCGTGCACCGTGGTCATCAGACCCTTGACGATGCCGAAGTTCTCGTCGAGAACCTTCGCCATCGGGGCCACACAGTTGGTGGTGCAGGAGGCGTTGGAGATGACGTGGTGGTTGGCCGCGTCGTACTTGTCCTGGTTGACGCCCATCACGATGGTGATGTCCTCGTCCTTGGCCGGAGCCGAGATGAGGACCTTCTTGGCGCCGCCGGCGAGGTGCTTGGCGGCGTCCTCGCGCTTGGTGAAGATGCCGGTCGACTCGATGACGATGTCGACGCCCAGCTCGCCCCACGGGATGTCGGCCGGGTTGCGCTCGGAGAGCACCTTGATGGTGTGGCCGTCGACGGTGATGGTGTCGGCGGTGTGGGAGACCTCCTGCTTGAGGCGGCCCAGGATCGTGTCGTACTTGAGCAGGTGCGCCGTGGTCGCGGTGTCACCCAGGTCGTTGACAGCCACAACCTCGATGTCTGCACCCTGCTCCAGCAGCGCGCGGAAGTAGTTACGGCCGATACGGCCGAAGCCGTTGATGCCTACGCGGATCGTCACGAACCGATCTCCTCGTTGGTACGCCGGCCATGCGGTGCCGGCGAGCTGTATTTGGGATGTCCCCGACCACCCCCGACCCTACCTCTCTGAGGCCCCCGAGGTGACATCGAGATGCCGCATAGAGGGCAGGCGGTCCGTACCCGCCAGTAGGGGTACGGACCACCAGGGATCGGCAGCGGCTTCGCCCGTATTCGTTACGGAATGCGGCCTGTTATTGACGCCGTTTTCACTCGTTCGTGAGCGGGTCGGCTCACCTGTCGAGTGCCCGTTCCATGCACCGTTGAGAGGGGGTTGCGCTCACCTGTCGAGCGAGGCGTACGCCTTCCTCAGCAGGGCGGCCCGGTCGGCCGCCGACGGCACCTGTTCGAGACCGAAACCGAGCAGCACCGTGTCGTCCGTGGCGACCGCTCCGTAGGTCTGGAACAGGGTTCCGGTGCGTGTCCAGTCCTTCAGGACCGCCGGGCTGCCCGCAGGCGGTCCGGCCGGCTTCCAGGCGCCCAGGGACGACTCGAAGCCCTCGCTCTCCTTCGCCGTACCACCGACGACCAGCGAGGCGTCGTCGGCGAGGACACCGTGTCCGCCGCTGCCCGGGTCGGTGACATAGGCGATCGAGACCTCGACCGACCTCCCGGCGTAGGCGCTCAGGTCGAAGCCGACCTGCTGCCAGCCGGCCGAGGTGCCGGTGAGGCTGTTCCACGCGCCGGTGGTGCCGGTCGCGGTGCACGCGTTGCCCGCGAGCGTCAGATAGTGCCTGAGCCACGGGTGCTCGCCGATCAGGAACCCGGCCCCGCACTCGGCCGGCACGGCCGTCTTCGTGGCGCCCGAGGCCTCCGGCAGCGTCGTCCAGTCGTCGGCGCCCACGGTGTGCGCCTCGACCACCACGTGGTCGTAACCGGATTCGGTGTCCCACAGCAGCCGGGTGCTCAGGGCCGGCTTGTCGGCGGCGCTGACGCCGGTGAGATCGATCGTGCGGGTCAGCCGCTTGTAGGCGTCGTCGGTGTGCACCGCGGCGGCCATGCCGGAGCCGGCGTACGGCCCGTACGGGTTGACCGTCCCGGCGAACCGGCCCGCCCCCGCGCTCTTGAACTGCGGGTACGCGGACACCGGCAGCTCGTCGGAGGTGACGCCGTAGGTACCGGCCCGGTCCAGCGGGTTGCCGGGCGTGTCGCCGAGGGCGCCGGTGAAGCCGTCGAGGGCACCGGTGCCGGTGAAGCCGGTGGCTCCCTCGGTCGACGTACGGCTGTAAGCGCCCAGGTAGTACTGGCTGAAGTCGTCCGACGGGGTGCCGTCGCCGAGATCGACGGTGCCTCCGGCCAGCTCACCGGCCTCGATCAGCCCGCCGCCCTCGTTCAGGTAGGCGCGCAGCTGGAGCTGGACGGGGTTGCCCGGGCCGCCGGCGCCGGAGTAGTGCACGACCGTCCGGAAGTGCTTCAGCACGCCGAGCGCGTCCGGAACGCCCCGCGCGGCGACGTCCCACACGATCGCCCTGTGCCCGGCCGCCGCGACGGCGTCCACGTACTTCTGCGCCTGCGCGGCGGTCGCGCCCTCCTCGGCGACGACGAGGGTGTCCGCCCTCGGCCGCTCGGCGACGGTGTAGGTGAAGTGGGCACTGGAGACCTTCTTGCCGCTCCTCGTCTCGCCGGTGAACCACACCTCGACCCTGTCGCCCGGCTCGCCGTCCTGCACCTTCGCCCGGTACTCGTCGAAGTAGAGGTCGTCCTCACCGCCGTAGGTCTGCCCGCCCTTCCAGGACTTCAGCGCCTGGTCGAGCGTACGGCCGCCGTTGACGCGGTACTTCAGCTCCTTGTCCCGGATCGCCTTGCGGACGACGACCGAGACCTCCTGGTCCGCGCCCCGGGAGTACGACGTGGAGAACACGGCCGGGGTGAAGTCCGCGGCGCTCAGGCCGACCGAGGAGGCCGGCTTGTCCGGATGCGCGGCGGTCTCGGCGACGGACAGCGCGAACGGGACGTTCTTCTCGAACTCCTGCTGGATCAGCTTCTCGTCGTCGGGGAAGTTGAAGACCGACCGGCAGTCCGCGGGCTTCCAGGCGTCGTCCGGGTCGATGTCCGACGCGGTCTGGCAGGTCGACATCTCCGGGGTGAACATCGCCATGCCGTTGACGTTCGAGGCATGTCCGTCCGCCTCGCCGTTGGTGGTGTACAGCTCCGAGGAGACCTGTGGGTGGTAGCCCGGGACGGCGGAGTTGCCGGGGGTGCCGGCGAGCGCCTCGTACAGGACGTCGTCCGGTGTCGGGGTCGCCACCTGCCAGCCGACGCCGTAGAGGAGGAGTTCGGCGGCGGAGTGGTAGTTGATGCCGTAGGTGAAGCCGATGCGCTTCTCGAAGGCGTCCAGCGCCCGGGTCTCGGGCTCGGACGCGGGACTCGCGCCGCGGTAGGTCTGGCTGGTGGGGTTGGGGGACGACCCCTCGTCGTCGTAGCCCCACTTGTAGGCGAAGTTGCGGTTGAGGTCGACCCCGTCGCCCGTGCTGACGGCGCCGTCGCCGTTGACGTCCCGCAGGTTCTTGCGCCACAGGCGGGTGTCGGAGTTCTGGAACGTGTAGTCGTAGCCGTCGGGGTTGGCCGAGAGCACGAACCACAGCTCGGTCGAGTCGACGATCTTCTTGATGCGCTTGTCGGTCTTGTAGTGGTCCAGGTAGTGGTGCAGCAGCCGCCGGGTCATCTCCGGCGTGATCCACTCGCGTGCGTGCTGATTGGACATGTACAGCACGGACGGCTTGGATCCGTCCTTCGACCTCTTCGCGTTCTTGGTCACTTTGACCGCGAGGATGTTCTGGCCCTCGATGGTCCTGCCGATGGACTCGACCTTGGTCAGGCCGGGGTTGGCCTGCGCGGTGCGGAGGATCTCCTCCTCCAGGCCGCCGCTGCCGCTGTAGGGCCGGAACACGCCCTGGGAGGCGTCCTCGACACGGGCCGCGGCCTTGGCCGACAGGGTGTGCTCGGTGAGGTGGACGCCCTGCTTCCGCAGCTTCCGGGCCTGCTTGCCGGTGAGGTAGACCTCGACCTCGGTCTTCCCCTTCCCGGTCGCCTGCTCGCCCAGTTCGTGGCCGTCCTGCCCGGCCTTGAGGAGCAGGGGAATCTGTTTCGGAGTGACCTCGGCGCGGAAGACCTTGACCTCGTCGGGGTCGGACGCGGCCGACGTTCCGCTCCGTGCCTGGGCGATGGGTGCAAGGCTCGCTCCCCCGAGGAGAAGCGCGCCGACAGCGAGGATCGATCTCGCTCTGTGTCTCATGAACCCCCCTACCGGTGGTTCGCCACAGCGACGAACAGGTTGCCAGGCTCATGTCACTTCATGATCGAGTCAAGGGCGCCTCACAGACACGCAAAAGCCGGTGCCGATCACCCGAATGGGCGTCGGCACCGGCCAGTTGACGCGCCGTCCGGTCAGCCGGCCAGGTTGTCCGCCAGCTCCTCGCTGAGGTTGGCCTCCGTGCTCGGGATGCCCAGGTCGGAGGCGCGCTTGTCGGCCATCGCCAGCAGACGGCGGATCCGGCCCGCGACGGCGTCCTTCGTCAGGGGCGGGTCGGCGAGCGCGCCCAACTCCTCCAGGGAGGCCTGCTTGTGCTCCATGCGCAGACGCCCGGCGGCCGCGAGGTGCTCGGGGACCTCCTCGCCGAGGATCTCCAGGGCGCGCTGCACCCGGGCCCCGGCGGCCACGGCGGCGCGGGCGGAGCGGCGCAGGTTGGCGTCGTCGAAGTTGGCGAGCCGGTTGGCCGTGGCCCGCACCTCGCGGCGCATCCGGCGCTCCTCCCAGGCCAGCACGGACTCATGGGCGCCGAGCCGGGTCAGCAGCGCGCCGATGGCGTCACCGTCCCGGACGACCACCCGGTCCACACCGCGCACCTCACGGGCCTTCGCGGCGATCGACAGCCGGCGGGCGGCCCCGACCAGCGCGAGCGCTGCCTCGGGGCCCGGGCAGGTCACTTCCAGGGAGGAGGAACGGCCCGGCTCGGTCAGCGAGCCGTGCGCCAGGAAGGCCCCGCGCCAGGCCGCCTCCGCGTCGCACGTGGCCCCGGAGACGACCTGCGGGGGCAGCCCGCGGATCGGCCGGCCCCGGCCGTCCACCAGGCCCGTCTGCCGGGCCAGCTGGTCACCGCCCGCGACGACCCGCACGACGTACCGCGAGCCGCGACGCAGCCCGCCGGGTGCCATCACGATCAGCTCCGAGCTGTGGCCGAAGATCTCCAGGATGTCCCGCTTGAGACGGCGGGCCGCCATCGCGGTGTCCAGCTCCGCCTCGATCACGATGCGCCCGCTCACCAGGTGGAGGCCGCCGGCGAACCGCAGAATGGCGGAGACCTCCGCCTTCCTGCAGCAGGTCCGGGTGACGGGGAGCCGAGAGATCTCGTCCTTCACCGCTGCCGTCATCGCCATGGGCCGATCCTTCCATGCATCCGAAAAATACGGTCGTACGCGGCGGCCAACAGCTCCGGGTCGTGCCGGGGGCTTCCGTCGGTCCGGGCCACCGGCGCCAGCTCGACCGCGGCTCCCAGCCGCTTGGCGGCCTCGGTGAGCGAATCGCGGTCGGGCACGGCGGCCTCGTCGGCCAGCACCACGTCCAGGGCGAGTTTAGGGGCGTGTCGCCCCAAAACCTCCAAATGACGCTGCGGGGAGAAGCCCTCGGTTTCTCCCGGCTGCGGAGCGAGGTTCAGGGACAGCACCTTGCGCGCCTTGGTCTCGGTGAGGGCGTCCAGCAGCTCGGGGACGAGCAGATGCGGGATGACCGAGGAGAACCAGGAGCCGGGGCCGAGCACCACCCAGTCCGCGTCCAGGACGGCGGCGACGGCCTCCGGGACGGCGGGCGGGTCGTGCGGCACGAGATGCACCGACTGCACCTCACCGGGCGTGAGGGCGACGGTCGCCTGTCCGCACACGGTGTCCACGTCGTCCGGGCGCTCCGGGTCGTGCCCCTTGACCAGGGCCTGCAGCTCCAGCGGTACGGCGGACATGGGCAGCACGCGCCCGTGCGCGCCGAGCAGCTTGCCGACCAGGTCCAGGGCCTGGACGTGGTCGCCGAGCTGCTCCCACAGGGCGACGATGAGCAGATTGCCGACCGCGTGGTCGTGCAGGTCGCCCTGGGACTGGAAGCGGTGCTGGATGACCCGGGCCCAGGTCTGGCCCCAGTCGTCGTCGCCGCACAGCGCGGCCAGCGCCTTGCGCAGGTCGCCGGGCGGCAGCACCCCCAGCTCGTCACGCAGCCGACCGCTGGAACCGCCGTCGTCGGCCACGGTGACGACGGCGGTGAGGTCGCCGGTGATCCGGCGCAGCGCGGCGAGCGAGGCGGACAGCCCCATGCCGCCGCCGAGGGCGACGACCTTGGGCTGGGCGCCCCGGCGGCGGGCGCGGCCGCCTCGGGCCTCGGCGGGCCGGGCCGCCCGGGCCTCGGCCCCGGCACGGCTCGCGCGGCCCTCCGGCACCACCCGGCGCAGCCTGCTCAGCCGCGGTGTACGTCCCGTCATTCCCGTCCCATGTCCCGGTGCACGACCACCGTCTCCACGCCCTCGGCCGCGAGGCGCGCGGCGAGCTTCTCCGACATCGCGACCGAGCGGTGCTTGCCCCCGGTACAGCCGATGGCGATGGTCACATACCGCTTGCCCTCACGCCGGTAGCCGGCCGCGATGAGCCGCAGCAGCTCGGCGTACCGGTCGAGGAACTCCTTCGCCCCGGGCTGGTTGAAGACGTAGGCCGCGACCTCCTCGTTGAGGCCGGTGTACGGGCGCAGCTCCGGGACCCAGTGCGGGTTGGGCAGGAACCGCATGTCCGCCACGAGGTCGGCGTCGACCGGGAGGCCGTACTTGAAGCCGAACGACATGACGGTGGCCCGCAGCTCGGGCTCCTCCTCGCCGGCGAACTGGGCGTCCATCTTGGCGCGCAGCTCGTGCACGTTGAGGCTGGAGGTGTCGATCACCAGGTCGGCGTCCCCGCGCAGCTCGCGCAGCAGCTCCCGCTCGGCGGCGATGCCGTCCACGATGCGGCCGTCGCCCTGCAGGGGGTGCGGCCGGCGCACCGACTCGAAGCGGCGCACCAGGGCCTCGTCGGAGGACTCCAGGAAGACGATCCGCCGCGTGACGTTCTTCGCCTCCAGGTCCGCTAGGGACTCCCGCAGATTGTCGAAGAAGCGGCGGCCCCGTACGTCCACGACGACGGCGATCCGCGCCACGTTGCCCTGGGAGCGGGCGCCCAGCTCCACCATGGTGGGGATGAGCGCGGGCGGGAGGTTGTCCACGACGAACCAGCCGAGGTCCTCCAGACACTTCGCGGCCGTCGACCGGCCCGCTCCGGACATGCCGGAGATGATCACCAGCTCGGGGATGGCCGCCTCGGGGACCCCGGCTGTCTCGCTGCCCGTACTCACCTGTGCTCCGTTGTCCTGGCCCGTGTCCTGGCCGCTGTCCCGGCCCGTGTCCTGGCCGGCGTCGTGCCGGACGACATCGTCGCCCGTGTCGCTGTGCGTCTGATCTCGTCGCGCTGTGGGCTGTGCGTCGTGCTCGGTCATGTCTCCTGCCCCCGTCGTTCGTCCGGGACGCCCGCAGTCACGGGCTTTCCCGAGGAACCCCCCGTCGTATCGGGTTCCTCGTCCTCAATGATCTCTCCGGTCGCCGTGTTCACGGCAGGTGCGGCCGGAGTCGCCCGGGCGAGGGCCGCGGCGATGGTCTCGGCCGTCTTCCGGCCTATCCCGGGCACTTCCTGGATCTGCTCGATTGTGGCGGACCGAAGCTTCTTCACCGAGCCGAAATGCTTGATGAGCGCCTGTTTGCGGGTCTCGCCGAGGCCGGGGACGTCGTCCAGCGGGCTGGACCGGAAGCGCTTGGCACGCTTGACGCGCTGGTAGGTGATCGCGAAGCGGTGGGCCTCGTCACGGACGCGCTGGAGCAGGTAGAGACCCTCGCTGGTGCGCGGCAGGACCACCGGGTCGTCCTCGCCGGGCACCCAGACCTCCTCCAGGCGCTTGGCCAGCCCGCAGACGGCGATGTCGTCGATGCCCAGCTCGTCCAGGGCGCGCCGGGCCGCCGCCACCTGCGGCTGACCGCCGTCGACGACGACGAGCTGGGGCGGGTAGGCGAACTTCTTGGGGCGACCGTCCTCGTCCTTGAGGGTGCCGGTGACCCCGTCGTCCTGGAAGCCGCCGGTCATCGCGTCCGGACCGGCGAGAGCGCCGGCACCGTCGGTGGGAGCACCGTCGCCGTCGGTGGGGGCGTCCCCCGGGTCGGCCCCGTCGGCCCACTCCCCCGTCTTCTCCTTCTCGGCGAGGTAGCGCCGGAAGCGGCGGGTGATCACCTCGTGCATGGAGCGGACGTCGTCCTGTCCGGCGAAGCCCTTGATCTGGAAGCGCCGGTACTCGCTCTTGCGCTGCAGGCCGTCCTCGAAGACGACCATGGAGGCGACCACGTCGTCACCCTGGAGGTGCGAGATGTCGTAGCACTCGATCCGGAGCGGGGCGCTGTCCAGGTCGAGGGCCTCGGCGATCTCCTCCAGCGCGCGTGAGCGCGTGGTCAGGTCGGAGGCACGCTTGGTCTTGTGCAGGACGAGGGCCTGCTGGGCGTTGCGCTGCACGGTCTCCATGAGCGCCTTCTTGTCGCCCCGCTGCGGGATGCGCAGCGAGACGTTCGACCCGCGGCGGCCGGTCAGCCACTCCTGGACCGGCTCGACCGGCTCGGGCAGCGCCGGGACCAGGACCTCCTTGGGGACCGCGTCCCCGGTCTCCTCGCCGTACAGCTGCTGCAGGGCGTGCTCGACCAGGGCGCCGGTGGTGACCTCCTCCACCTTGTCGGTCACCCAGCCGCGCTGGCCGCGCACCCGGCCGCCGCGCACGTGGAAGATCTGGACGGCCGCCTCCAGCTCGTCCTCGGCGACGGCGATGAGGTCGGCGTCGGTCGCGTCGGCGAGCACGACCGCGTTCTTCTCCATGGCCTTCTTCAGGGCCTCGATGTCGTCGCGCAGGCGGGCGGCCCGCTCGTACTCCATCTCCTCGGCCGCCTCCATCATCTGCTTCTCCAGACGGCGGAGGTAGGTACCGGTGCGGCCCGCCATGAAGTCGCAGAACTCGTCGGCCAGCTCCCAGTGGTCCTCGGGCTCGATCCGGCCGACGCAGGGGGCGGAGCACTTGCCGATGTAGCCGAGCAGACAGGGCCGGCCGGTGCGGGCGGCGTTCTTGAAGACGCCGGCCGAGCAGGTGCGCACCGGGAAGACGCGCAGCAGCAGGTCGACGGTGTCCCGGATGGCCCACGCGTGCCCGTACGGCCCGAAGTAGCGGACGCCCTTCTTCTTGTGACCGCGCATCACCTGCACCCGCGGGAACTCCTCGTTCATCGTCACCGCGAGGTACGGGTAGCTCTTGTCGTCGCGGTACTTGACGTTGAACCGGGGGTCGTACTCCTTGATCCAGGAATACTCCAGCTGCAGCGCCTCTACCTCGGTGGACACCACGGTCCACTCCACGGACGCGGCGGTGGTCACCATCGTCCGGGTGCGCGGGTGCAGGTTCGCCAGGTCCTGGAAGTAGTTCGCCAGGCGCTGGCGCAGGCTCTTCGCCTTTCCGACGTAGATCACCCGGCGGTGCTCGTCACGGAACCTGTACACCCCGGGAGAATCCGGGATCTCACCCGGCCTGGGGCGGTAGCTGGAGGGATCGGCCATGTCTCACACCCTACTGGCGAGCACCGACAGCGCGACGGGCCTGTGGACACGCCCGGACCCTTACCGTCCGCCGTCCGGGGCGGCATCCGGTCCGCCGCCCGGTCCCCCGACCCGGCTCGACGGGCTGACGGGCACGCTCCGCTTCCGACCGGCACGTTTCCAGCCATGCCGGGCCCCGGCCGCCGTCCGCCCCGTCCTCGGTACGACCCCCTGGACACGGCCCCGGGAAGCCCGCACCGCCCACGTCGCCCGCCCGCATGAGGGCATGGTCCGGCCAGGAGTGTGCCGCGGCCGGGTCAGAGGTGTTGTCGGGGTCTGGTCAACACGCTTCAATGCACGGGAACTCGGGGCCGCGCCCGCACGTGAACGGGCGCGGCATGCGCGGCTACGGGCGTCCACGACGCCCACGGGGGTGGCCCCGCACACCCGCACAGACGGTCTGACCAGCCGTAGTGACACCTCATAGAAAGGCCTCTCGGCATGCGGCATGCCACAGAGCACGCGGACGTCCCCACCGCGGAACTGGACACGGCCCTGCGGGGCGGCCCCTTCCACGTCGCACTGCGCGCCGCGATCGCCGCACGCGGGCTGCCGCTCCAGCGCGTCCAGCACCATCTGTCGCGGCACGGGGTCAAGGTCGGCGTGACCAGCCTGAGTTACTGGCAGCAGGGCGCACGCCGCCCGCAGCGCCCGGAGTCGCTGCGGGCCGTGCGGGCGCTGGAGGAGATCCTCCAGCTGCCGGACGAGTCACTGATCCGGCTGCTCGCCGAGTCCGACGGGCACGCGGTGGCCGGCCGCCCGGCAGGCCGCACGTACCGCTCCCTGATCGAGGCCTCGGACGTCGTGGACCGGCTCCGGACCGAGCTGGGCTGGTCCCTCGACGGCGGACTGCACACCCTGGGCCACCACGAACGCGTCCGGGTGGGCGCCCGACGCGAGCTGGCGGGACGCGAGGCCCACCACATCGTGCGGGCCCACCGCGACGGCGTCGACCGTTTCGTCGCCGTGCACCACGGCGAACCCGGCAGCAGCCCGCGCGACATGCGGGTACGGGCCCTGGAGAACTGCCGCACGGGGCGTGTCCGCTGGGACCAGGACACGGGCGTGCTGGTGGCCGAGCTGCTCTTCGGCACCCGCCTCCGCTCCGGCGACACCTTCCTCTTCCGGTACGGCATCGACGACGGCACGGCCGGGGCCTGCGGCGAGTACCTCCACCGTTTCGGCTTCCCCGGCGGGCAGTACGCCCTCCAGGTGCGATTCGACGCGGCCGCGCTGCCGGCGCGCTGTCACCGCTTCACCCAGCACTCGCCGGCCGCCCCGCGCAGCGGCCGGCAGGAACTGTCCGTCACCTGGCCCCACCACTGCGTCCACGTGGTCGAGCCGCGGATACGGCCGGGCATCGTGGGCATCGCCTGGGACTGGGAGTGAACGGCCCCTGATGCCGCCGGTCAGGCGGCGGGACCGGCGACGATCCTGCCGTTCGCGGCCTTCACCGACAGTTCGGTCAAGGGCACTGTGGCCGGCGCCTGGACCACTTCGCCCGTGACGGCGTCGAACTGGCTGCCGTGGCAGGGGCAGACCAGGGTCGTCCCCTGCAGCTTGTTGATCGGGCACCCCGCGTGCGTGCAGATGGTGCTGTACGCCTTCAGGGCGCCGTCTCCGTCACGGCTGACCACCACGTTGTGGTCCCGGTAGAGCTTGGCGCCGCCCTTCGCGACCTCGTGCTCGGCGCCGAGGTCGACCGGCGCGGTCGGCGTGGCCGCAGCGGAGTCGCCGCCGCCCGGAGCCGAGCACGCTGCCAGGCCGAGCCCGGCGACCGGGGCCACGGCGGCCCCTCGAAGGACGGTGCGGCGGCTGGTGGACGGGCGGGCGGGCATCTGGAACTCCACAGGTCAAGGGGCGTGCGGGGCGACGATACCCGGGCGGGTGGGCGGGTCGTGGCGCGGGGCGGCGAGGGCGGGGCCGGCCCGGGCGGGCGAGGCCGAGGTCCGGCGGAGTGCGGCGCGGAGTCCGAGCGAGGTCGCGTAAACGCTTGCGTAAGCGTTTACGCGGGGGCGGTGCATGGGATACCTTCCCGGCCGGGAGGCGCGTAGGGAACCGGCGCACGGCTCAGCCGGTGAGGCGGACCCGAGGGCGGCCCGGTCAGCCCGTCGGCCGAGCAGTGCGGCCCAGACACCCCAGGGAGGGGACAGCATGCCGACCATGGCGGACGTCGCCCGGTGCGCCGGAGTCTCCGTGGCGACCGTCTCTCATGTGCTCAACGGCACGCGCCCGGTGCTGCCGCACACCCGCCAAGCCGTACTGGATGCCGTCGACGCGCTCGGCTACACGCCCAACACACTGGCCCGCTCCCTGGTGACCTCCCGCACCCGCTCCATCGGCCTCGCGGTGTCGGCGATCAGCAACCCGTATTTCACGGAGATCCTCCAGGGCGTCGAGGCCGCCGCGCTGGAAGCGGGGTACAGCCTGCTCATCGCCGATCCCCACGACGATCCCCGGCACGAACGCAAGGTCGTACAGCTCCTCCACGAGCGCCGGGTGGACGGCATGATCGTCGCCCCGTCCGCGCACCCGCACGACCTCGTCGGCTATCTGCGCCGCCACGCCGTACCGGCCGTGTTCCTGGACCGGGTGATCGACGCGCGCGTGCTGAACGCGGCCGCGGCGGACGGCGAGGCGGGCGCCGACGGTGGCACGGACACCGTCGGGGAAGTGGCCGCCGGAGCCGGCGGGAGGGGCGGGGCCGGAGAGGAGGCCGGCCCTGCCGCGGGCACGCCGGGCTTTGATCAGGTCTGTGCCGAGAGCGCCGAACCGACGGCCCGGCTGGTGACCCATCTGGCCGGGCTGGGGCACCGCCGGATCGGCCTGGTGGCGGGCCAGCCGGGGCTCAGTACGACCAGTGAGCGCGTCACCGGTTACCGGGCCGGTCTGGCCTGCGCGGGCCTCGGGTACGACGAACGGCTCGTCGTGTCCGGCCATTCCGAATCCGCCGGTGCCGAGCAGGCCACGGCCGCGCTGCTCGCCCTGCCCGATCCGCCCACGGCACTCGTCACCGCCAACAACGCGATGACCATCGGCGCCCTGCGCGCCCTGCGCCGACAGGGCCTGTCCGTGCCGGACGACATCGCCCTGTGCTGTTTCGACGACTTCGCCTGGGCTGACCTGTTCTCGCCCCGGCTCACCGCCGTCGCCCAGCCCAGCACGGAACTCGGCGCCACGGCCGTCCGGGTCCTCCTGGACCGCCTGGCCGACCCGGGCCGCCCGGCCCGGACGGTGCGATTGCCGAGCGCGTTCGTGCACCGCACCTCGTGCGGGTGCCCGGAGGATCCGGCCGGGTTCGAAGAGGGCGGGCCGACCGCATCATCCTCACCGTCCGAGAAGGGAACCACCTCGTGATCGTCGTCGCCGGAGAGGCACTGATCGACTTGGTACCGCAGGGCCCCGGTGCCCTCGCGGATCTGAAGCCGGCGCTCGGCGGCGGCCCGTACAACACCGCGGTGGCCCTCGGCCGGCTCGGCTCCCCCACCGCCTTCTGCTCCCGGACGTCGTCCGACGCCTTCGGCGAGGCCCTGCTCGACGGACTGCGGGAGGCCGGAGTCGACGTGTCGGGAGTGGCACGCGGACCGGAGCCCACGACCCTCGCGGTGGCCACGATCGATGGCGGTGGCTCGGCCGCGTACTCCTTCTACGTCGACGGCACCGCCGACCGTCTGTTCACCGCCCCGGCCGCTCTTCCCGCCGGCACGCGCGCGGTGTCCTTCGGCACCTGCTCGCTCGTCCTGGAACCGGGGGCGAGCGCCTACGAGGAGCTGATGCGGACGGCGGCCGGGCAGGGGCTGTTCACCGCGCTGGACCCCAATGTCCGGGCGGGACTGATCCCGGACGCGGACGCCTACAGGGCGCGTTTCAAGAGCTGGCTGCCCTCGGTGACGCTGCTGAAGCTCTCCGCCGAGGACGCCGCTTGGCTGGGCGGTACCCCCGGCGAGTGGCTGGCCGCGGGTCCGTCGGCCGTCGTGGTCACCCGGGGCGGCGACGGACTGACCGTGTTCACCCGGGACGGCGGGGAGCACTCCGTGCCGGGTGAGAAGGTCGACGTCGTGGACACCATCGGTGCCGGTGACACGGTGAACGCGGCCTTGCTGCACGGTCTGTCCGCCCTGGACGCCCTCTCTCCGCGCGCGCTCGCGGCCCTGGGGAGGGAGGACTGGACGCGGTTGCTGCGCTTCGCGGCACGCGCGGCGGCGATCACCTGCTCGCGGGCGGGAGCCGAGCCGCCGTACGCGGCCGAGCTGAGTATGTGGTGAGCGGTCTGTTTCCCCTGTGGTCTTGTCAAGGCGCGGCCGGACATGCGGTCGGGGGATCTGCGGAACCGCCGGACCGGACTGTCTGAAGGTGGAACGAGCGGCGCCCCGCGGGGAGTTCCCGCGGGGCGCCGGTTCTTTGATGTTGTGTCAGGCACGGTCTTCCGGCCCGGGGTCCGGCACGGCCGGTCGGCTCAGGCCTTGCGGGCCCGCGTCGTCTTCTTCGCGGGCGTCGCCTTCTTCGTGGCCGCGGCGGCCTTCTTGGTCGCCGTGCTGTTGGCCTTGGCCGTGACCGTCCGCTTCGTCGGCGACTTGGCCGCGGCCGTCTTCTTCGCCGTCGTGCCACGCGGCGCCTTCACGGGCTCCGCGTCGCTGATGCGGTCGGCGCCGAGGATCTCGCGCAGGAACTTGCCGGTGTGGCTCGCCGGGACCCCGGCGACCTCCTCGGGCGTGCCCTCGGCGACCACCAGGCCACCGCCGGCACCACCCTCCGGACCCATGTCCACGACCCAGTCGGCGGTCTTGATCACGTCGAGGTTGTGCTCGATGACGATGACCGTGTTGCCCTTGTCGACCAGGCCGCCGAGGACGGTCAGCAGCTTGCTGATGTCCTCGAAGTGCAGACCGGTGGTCGGCTCGTCCAGGACGTAGACCGTGCGTCCGGTGGAGCGCTTCTGCAGTTCGCTGGCGAGCTTCACCCGCTGGGCCTCGCCGCCGGACAGGGTCGTCGCGGACTGGCCGAGGCGGACGTAGCCGAGGCCGACGTCCTTCAGCGTCCGCAGGTGCCGGGAGATGGCCGGGACGGCCTCGAAGAAGTCGGTGGCCTCCTCGATCGGCATGTTCAGCACGTCGGCGATGGACTTGCCCTTGTAGTGGACCTCCAGGGTCTCCCGGTTGTACCGGGCGCCGTGGCAGACCTCGCACGGGACGTAGACGTCCGGGAGGAAGTTCATCTCGATCTTGATCGTGCCGTCGCCCGAGCAGTTCTCGCAGCGGCCGCCCTTGACGTTGAAGGAGAAGCGGCCGGGCAGGTAACCGCGGACCTTCGCCTCGGTGGTCTCGGCGAACAGCTTGCGGATGTGGTCGAAGACACCGGTGTAGGTCGCCGGGTTGGACCGCGGGGTGCGGCCGATCGGCGACTGGTCGACGTGGACGACCTTGTCGACCAGGTCGTCGCCGTCCACGCGCGTGTGCCGGCCCGGGACGTTCCGCGCGCCGTTCAGCTCGCGGGCCAGGTGCGTGTACAGGATGTCGTTGACCAGCGTCGACTTGCCGGAGCCGGAGACGCCCGTGACGGCCGTGAACACGCCCAGCGGGAAGGACACGTCGATGTCCTGCAGGTTGTTCTCACGTGCGCCGTGCACGGTGAGCTGCCGGGACGGGTCGTGAGGACGGCGCACGTCCGGGAGCGGGATCGACTTGCGGCCCGAGAGGTAGGCACCGGTCTGCGACTCGGTGTTGGCCAGCAACTCCTTCAGGGAGCCGCTGTGCACGACCTTGCCGCCGTGCTCACCCGCGCCGGGACCGATGTCCACGACCCAGTCGGCGACCTTGATGGTGTCCTCGTCGTGCTCCACGACGATGAGCGTGTTGCCCATGTCGCGCAGCCGGACCAGGGTCTCGATCAGCCGGTGGTTGTCCCGCTGGTGCAGGCCGATGGACGGCTCGTCCAGGACGTACAGGACGCCGACGAGGCCGGAGCCGATCTGCGTGGCCAGGCGGATGCGCTGGGCCTCGCCGCCGGAGAGGGTGCCGGCCGCGCGGTTCAGCGAGAGGTAGTCCAGGCCGACGTCGACCAGGAAGCGCAGCCGCTCGTTGACCTCCTTGAGCACCCGCTCGGCGATCTTCTTGTCGCGGGCGTTCAGCTTCAGCTCGCCCAGGAAGTCCGCGCAGTCGCTGATCGACATGGCGGAGACCTCGGCGATCGACTTCTCCATGATCGTGACCGCGAGGACGATCGGCTTCAGGCGCGTGCCCGCACAGGACGGGCAGGGCACCTCGCGCATGTAGCCCTCGAAGCGCTCGCGGCTGGCGTCGCTCTCGGCCTCGCTGTGCCGGCGCTTCACGAAGGGCACCGCGCCCTCGAAGGGCGTGGTGTACACGCGCTCCCGGCCGTACCGGTTGCGGTACCGCACCTCGATCTGGGTCTTGTGGCCGTGGAGCAGGGCCTTCTTGGCGCGCTGGGGCAGGCCCGCGAAGGGGATGTCCGTGCGGAAGCCCAGCGCGTCGGCGAGGGCGCCGACCAGGCGGCCGAAGTAGTCCTTGGTGTGCCCGTGCGACCAGGGGTGGATGGCGCCCTCGTCGAGGGACTTGTCCTCGTCCGGGACGATCAGCTCGGGGTCGACCTCCATGCGCGTGCCGATGCCGGTGCACTCGGGGCAGGCGCCGAAGGGCGAGTTGAAGGAGAAGGAGCGGGGCTCCAGCTCCTCGAAGGACAGGTCGTCGTACGGGCAGTAGAGGTGTTCCGAGTACATGCGCTCGCGCTCGGGGTCGTCCTCGGGGAGGTCGACGAAGTCGAGCACGACCATGCCGCCGGACAGGCCGAGGGCGGTCTCCACGGAGTCGGTGAGGCGCCGCTTGGCGGAGTCCTTCACGGTGAGGCGGTCCACGACCACCTCGATGGTGTGCTTCTCCTGCTTCTTCAGCGTCGGCGGTTCGGAGAGCTGGACGGTCTGGCCGTCCACGCGCGCACGGGAGTAGCCCTTGGTCTGCAGGTCGGCGAAGAGGTCGACGAACTCGCCCTTGCGCTCGCGCACCAGCGGCGACAGCACCTGGAAGCGGCTCCCCTCCGGCAGCTCCAGGACCCGGTCCACGATGGCCTGCGGCGACTGGCGCGAGATCGGGCGGCCGCACTCGGGACAGTGCGGCTTGCCGATGCGCGCGAAGAGCAGACGCAGGTAGTCGTAGACCTCGGTGATCGTGCCGACCGTCGAGCGCGGGTTGCGCGAGGTCGACTTCTGGTCGATGGAGACCGCCGGGGACAGGCCCTCGATGAAGTCCACGTCCGGCTTGTCCATCTGGCCGAGGAACTGCCGGGCGTACGAGGAGAGCGACTCCACGTAGCGGCGCTGGCCCTCCGCGAAGATCGTGTCGAAGGCCAGGGAGGACTTGCCCGACCCGGACAGGCCCGTGAAGACGATGAGCGAGTCACGAGGCAGGTCGAGCGAGACATTCTTCAGGTTGTGCTCGCGCGCGCCACGGACGATGAGACGGTCGGCCACGCCGGTCCGCACCTTTCTTGAGAGAAGTGACAGGGGCGGGGCCCCCGTGCTTCTTCAGACTAGGGGGAGCCACTGACAACGCCGGTCGGATTGCCCGGTTGCATAACAACCCCCGGTCCTCCAGCATGCCCGACGCCACCATCGACGATATAGCACGTGCTTTCGATTTGCGGGCGAGGTTCACCACCTTCACCCGAAGGTGTGGCGCCGCTAGGGTCAGCACCATGATTGATCACGCTCATGACCTGGCATGTGTACGTGACGCGACCGAGCGGCTCCTCACCGCGGTCGCCGAACTGGACAACGCCTCGCTCGCCGAGCCGTCACGGCTCCCCGGCTGGAGCCGGGGTCACGTCGTGGCCCACCTCGCCCGCAACGCGGACGCGCTCGTGAACGTCCTGCAAGGCCGTCCGATGTACGCCAGCGCCGAGGCGCGGGACGCCGACATCGAGCGCGACGCCCCGCGCCCCCTCGACCTCCAGCTCTCCGACCTGGGCGAGAGCGGGGCCCGCTTCCTGGCGGCGGGGGACGCGCCCGCGGACTGGACGCGCACGGTCGAACTGCGCAACGGGGTCACCGACTCCGCCTCCCGGGTGCCGTTCCGGCGGTGGGTCGAGGTGGAACTGCACCACGTCGACCTCGGCGTGGGATACGAGCTGGAGGACCTTCCGGACGAGTTCACGCAACGGGAGATCGACTTCCTCACCCAGCGGTTCTCCGGGCACCCCGACGTCCCGGCGACCCGCGTCACGGACGGCACGCACGCGTGGCGCACCGGTCGTACGGCGGACGAGCCCGAGGTCACGGTCAGCGGCCGGCCCGCGGATCTGGTGGGCTGGCTCGCCGGACGCCGCGACGGTGCGGCGCTGGACGTACGGGGCGGGACCCTTCCGAAGCTGCCCGCGCTGTAGCGCGACGACCGTCCGCCGGGGCTCGCCCCGCTATAGGCTGATCACCATGACGTACACCGGAGAGGTCAAGGTCGGCGGACCGGCGGACGTGCACGAGCTGAAAGACCTGATGATCACCAAGATCGCGGTCGGCCCGATGGACAACAACGCCTATCTGCTGCGCTGCCGGGCCACCGACGAGCAGCTTTTGATCGACGCCGCCAACCAGGCGGAGACGCTCCTCGGCATGATCGGTGACGACGGCATCGCGTCCGTCGTCACCACGCACCAGCACGGCGACCACTGGCAGGCGCTCGCCGCGGTCGTCGCCGGCACGGGCGCGCGTACATACGCCGGCCGCGAGGACGCTCCCGGCATCCCCGTACCGACGGACGTCCTCGTCGACGACGGCGACGTCATCAGGGTGGGGCACGTGGAACTCACCGCGCGCCACCTCGTCGGGCACACCCCGGGTTCGATCGCGCTCGTCTACGACGACCCGCACGGCCATCCGCACGTCTTCACCGGCGACTGCCTCTTCCCGGGCGGCGTCGGCAACACCCGCAAGGACCCGAAGGCGTTCGCCAGCCTGATCCACGACGTGGAGACGAAGATCTTCGCCGTACTGCCGGACGAGACCTGGGTCTACCCCGGCCACGGCAACGACACCACGCTGGGCGCGGAACGGCCGCATCTGCCGGAGTGGCACGCGCGCGGTTGGTGAGCACCACGCGCATACGCCCGGCGCGCGACCCGCTGCGTGCGCCCCGTGTGAACACTTCACACCTGTCCGGCTCACGCGCGCGCTCCCGCGCGCCGGTGTCGCGCAGTCAACTGGTGGCAGTCCCGCACAGGGTGATGGCTCCTGCGCGGTAGGGGCCGCCGGTCTTCCCATCCCGCCCTCGGCCGGCGGCCCGGGCCAAAGCACATGCCGCCGCCGGTGTTCACACCACCGCAACACCCGTTCCCACTATGCGGACAAGTGCTGGTGTGACCTCGACAAACGCGGCGTTCGCTGCCACTCTCCCGCCATGTATCCTGCCCCTCGCGCCCTGCGCCGCGCGGTAGCCGCCGCCACCATCGCCCTGCTCGCCGCCGCTGTCGGCTGTGCTCCGCAGCCCGAGGACAAGGCATCGGCCGCCCCGTCCGGAGCGGCGGGGAAGAGCTGCGCCCAGGGCAAGTTGGCCACCAAGACGTCCGGAAAGCTGACGGTCGCGACGGACGAGCCGGCGTACGAACCGTGGTTCAAGGACGACAAGCCCGCCGGCGGCAAGGGCTTCGAGTCGGCGGTCGCCTACGCCGTGGCGAAGCAGCTGGGATACGGCAGAAGCGCGGTCGTGTGGCAGAGCGTGCCGTTCAACAAGGCGTTCGCCCCCGGTGTGAAGACCTTCGACTTCGACATCAACCAGGTCTCGATCAGCACCGAGCGCAAGAAGGCCGTGGACTTCTCCTCCGGCTACTACGACGTGCGCCAGGCCGTCATCGCGCTCAAGGGCAGCAAGGCCGCCAAGGCGACGAGCGTCGCCGACCTGAAGAACCTCAAGCTGGGCGCGCAGGTGGGCACGACGAGCCTCGACTACATCACCGACGTGGTGAAACCGACGCGGGAGGCCGCCGCCTACGCCAAGAACGACCAGGCCAAGTCGGCGCTGAAGAACGGTCAGGTCGACGCCATCGTCACCGACCTGCCGACCGCGTTCTACATCACGGCGGCCGAGGTGACGGACGCCGAGATCGTCGGCCAGTTCGAGAACCAGGGCGGTACGCCCGAGCAGTTCGGGCTCGTGCTGGACAAGGGCAGCTCGCTCACCTCGTGCGTGACCGGCGCCGTCGACGCCCTGCGCAAGGACGGCACCCTGGCGAAGCTCGAGAAACAGTGGCTCTCGGACGCCGTCGACGCGCCGGTACTCAAGTGACGGTCACCAAGGGCGAGTCGGCCCGGGAGGGGGCGGACGACAAGGGCGACAGGGCGGGCGGCGCCGGTGACGGCGCCGTCGACGACGGCTACGTGCCCTCCGAACGGCGCCTGGAACGCGAGCGCCACAAACGCGCGCGTGCCCGCCGCGCCACGGCCGTCGCGGCGCTGTCGACCCTCGTCACCGCCGTCGTCCTCTACCTGGTCGTCGTCAACGCGCCGGGCTGGCCACGCACCAAGGAGACCTTCTTCAGCGCGCAGTACGCGCGCGAGGCGTTCCCGAAGGTCCTCCAAGGGCTGTGGCTGAACGTCCGCCTGCTCCTGATCTGCGGCGCCGCCGTCCTGGTTCTCGGCATGCTCATAGCCGTCGCGCGGACCCTGCGCGGCCCGGTGTTCTTCCCGCTGCGGGTGCTGGCGGCGGCGTACACCGACTTCTTCCGCGGCCTGCCGCTGATCATCAACCTGATGATCGTGGTCCTGGGCGTGCCCGCGCTGCGGCTGCAGGGCGTCACGGTCGATCCGGTGCTGCTCGGCGGTACGGCGCTGACGCTGACGTACTCCGCCTACGTGGCGGAGGTGTTCCGGGCCGGCATCGAGTCCGTCCACCCCTCCCAACGGGCAGCGGCACGTTCGCTGGGTCTGACCAACCGGCAGGCCCTGCGCCACGTGGTGCTGCCGCAGGCGGTGCGCCGGCAGGTGCCGCCGCTGCTCAACGACCTGGTGTCGCTGCAGAAGGACACCGGTCTGGTGTCGATCGGCGGCGCGGTGGACGCCGTACGGGCGGCCGACATCATCGCGGGCCGCAGTCTGAACTACACGCCGTACATCGTCGCTGGGCTGGTGTTCGTGGCGCTGACCATCCCGATGACGCGCTTCACGGACTGGGTGACGGCCCGGACGGACCGGCAGCGGGCCCAGGGAGGATCCCTATGAGCGACGCACCTGTCCTGCGTCTGGAGTCCGTGCGCAAGACCTTCGGCGGTTCCGTGGTGCTGCGGGACGTCGACCTGGAGGTCGCCCCGCACACGGTGACGGCGCTGATCGGCGCCTCGGGCTCGGGCAAGTCCACGCTGCTGCGCTGCGCCAATCTCCTGGAGGAGATCGACGACGGTGCGATCTGGCTGGACGGCGAGGAGATCACCGATCCCCGGGCCGACCAGGACGCGGTACGGCGCCGGATCGGCGTGGTCTTCCAGGCGTACAACCTCTTCCCGCACATGACCGTGCTGGAGAACATCACGCTCGCCCCGCGCCGGGTGCACGGCGTCTCGCGCGCCGAGGCCGAGGAACGGGCCAGGGGATTGCTGGAGCGTCTCGGGCTCGCCGGGAAGGCGGACGCCTACCCGGACCGGCTCAGCGGCGGCCAGCAGCAACGTGTCGCGATCGTGCGGGCCCTTGCCGTGCGGCCTCGGCTGTTGCTGCTGGACGAGATCACGGCCGCGCTCGACCCCGAACTCGTGGGCGAGGTACTGGATGTGGTCCGGGGCCTGAAGGACGAGGGCATGACCATGGTGCTGGCGACGCACGAGATGGGGTTCGCCCGGGACGTCGCCGACCAGGTTTGCTTTCTGGACGGTGGCGTCGTGCTGGAGCACGGCACCGCCGAGCAGGTCTTCGGTGACCCGCAGCAGGAGCGTACGCAGCGCTTCCTGCGGCGGATCGTGGAGGCCGGCCGCCTGTAGGAACCGGAGGCTACGCGTCGGCCTGAGCCGCCCCCACCAGAGCGGCGACCCGCTCGACGCCGAACACGTAGCCCTGCACCCCACAGCCCGCGATCACGCCGTCGGCGCGCAGCGAGACGTAGGAGTGGTGCCGGAACGACTCACGCTGGTGGATGTTGGAGATGTGCACCTCCAGCACGGGCACCCCGTCACAGGTGTTGAGTGCGTCCAGAATCGCGACCGACGTGTGCGAGTAGGCGCCGGGATTGATGACGATCCCGCAGTGGCTCAGGCGCGCCTCGTGGATCCAGTCGACCAGTTCGCCCTCGTGGTTGGACTGCCGGAAGTCCACCGTGCCGCCGTGCGCGGCCGCCGCCTCGGCGCACAGCTCCTCCACGTCGGCCAGCGTGTCCTTGCCGTAGATCTCGGGCTGGCGCTGGCCGAGCAGGTTCAGGTTGGGCCCGTTGAGGATCATGATCGGGGCGTTGGCCAGGGTGCGGGGCACGGTTCCTCCGGTCCGTTCGGGGCGGTACGTCGACGACCGCTGCTCGCACTCGGTCTATCACGGCGGCCGGAGGGGCGGCGGGCCGCGTGCCCCCCCCCTCCGGCGCACGCTCCGGCCCAGCCGATCACCACCGCACACCCCCGTAACCGCTGATCACTCCGGGTAGTTGACGCGACATGCACGCTGTACGCGCCGTGAGCGCACCGTCCATGTCGCGGCTCGCCGCAGCCTCCCTCGTCGGGACCGCGATCGAGTTCTACGACTTCTTCGTCTACGGGACCGCGGCGGCCCTGGTGCTGGGGCCGCTGTTCTTCCCGACGTTCTCGCCGGTCGCGGGGACGCTGGCGGCGTTCGGGACGTTCGGGGTGGGCTTCATCGCCCGGCCGCTGGGATCGGTGGTGTTCGGGCACCTCGGTGACCGGCGCGGACGGCGGCCGGTCCTGGTCGTCTCACTGCTGCTGACCGGCGCCTCGACGGTCGCGGTCGGCTGCTTGCCGTCGTACGGGACGATCGGTGTCGCCGCGCCCGTGCTGCTGCTCGTCCTGCGATTCCTGCAGGGGCTGGGCCTGGGCGGGGAGTGGGGCGGGGCAGTACTGCTGACCGCCGAGCACGCACCCGCGGAGCGGCGCGCGCTGTGGTCGTGCTTCCCTCAAGTGGGGCCCTCGGTCGGCTTCGTGCTCGCCAACGGGGTGATGCTCGCGCTGTCGGCGGCACTGCCCGACGCGGAGTTCGTGCAGTGGGGGTGGCGTGTGCCGTTCTGGGCGGCCGGGGCGCTGGCGCTCGCTGGGCTGTGGCTGCGCTCGTCCCTCACCGAGAGCCCTCGGTTCCTGGAGATCGACGACCACGCGCGCGTGCCGCTCGTGGAGGTCGTACGGCACCACGGGCGGCTGGTACTGCTGACCGCCGGGGCGATGGCCGTCGGCTACGCGGTGTTCTACACGGTGACGACCTGGTCGCTGGCATATGCCACGGAACGGCTCGGAGTGAGCCGGACGGTCATGCTGGCCTGTGTCATGGCCGCGGTGCTGGTGAAGGGAGCGCTCACGCCCGTCATGGCGTTGTTCGGCGACCGCTACGGGCGCCGGCCGATGTGCCTGACGGGCTGCGCCGCCTGTGCCCTGTGGATGCTGCCGATGGTCGCACTGCTGGCCACAGGTGAGCCGCTGCTGATGTTCCTCGGCATCCTGGGGGCGCTGCTCGCCTTCGTCACCATGTTCGCGGTGATCGCCGCCTACCTGCCGGAGCTGTACGAGGCACGGGTGCGCTGTACGGGGGCGGCGGTCGGCTACAACCTCGGCGGGGTCGTCGGCGGCGCGCTCACTCCGATCGTGGCCACGGCGCTCGCGGAGCACGGCGGGCGCGTCCCATGGGGCGTGGGCGTGTATCTGACGGGCGTCGCGCTGCTCAGCCTGGGGTGCTTCGCGCTGCTGCCGGAGACACGGCCGGCCCCCGTGCCGGCGGCGGAGCCGGCCGCGGGATGACCGCGACGGCACCGACGCCACGCCCGTGCTCAGGGGCCCCTGCCCGCGGCGCGGCCGGTCGGCCCGCCGTGGCCTATGGGTTGATCGCCAGCTCCAGGTAGGCCGCGAACAGCACCAGGTGGACACCGCCCTGCAGGGGGGTGGCCCGTCCCGGCACGACCGTCAGGGAGGCGACGACGACGGTGAGCGCGAGCAGCAGCATGTCGGTGGAGCCGAGCCCGAGGACGAGCGGTCCGGACAGCCAGACGGAGGCGAGCGCCACGGCCGGGATGGTCAGGCCGATGCTGGCCATCGCGGAGCCGAGCGCGAGGTTGAGGCTGGTCTGCACCCGGTCGCGGCGGGCGGAGCGCAGCGCGGCGATCGTCTCGGGAAGCAGGACGAGCAGGGCGATGACCACGCCGACGACGGCCTGGTTCAGGCCGGCCGCCTTCACTCCCGACTCGATGGTGGGCGACACGCCCTTGGCCAGGCCGACCACGCCGATCAGGGCCAGCCCGAGCAGGCCGAGGCTGATCCAGGCGGTGCGCGCGGACGGGGGCGCGGCGTGGTCGTCGCCGGTGATGACCTCGCCCTGCCGGGTGATCGGCAGGAAGTAGTCCCGGTGGCGTACGGTCTGGGTGGCCACGAACAGGCCGTAGAGGATCAGCGAGGACAGTGCGGCGAACGTCAGCTGCACCGTGGAGAACTCGGGTCCGGGCTTGCTGGTGGTGAAGGTAGGCAGGACCAGGCTCAGCGTGGCCAGCGTCGCCACGGTCGCCAGGGCGGCGCCGGTGCCCTCCGGGTTGAAGACCGCGGTGCCGTGCCGCAGGGAGGCGACGAGCAGACAGATCCCGACGACGCCGTTGCAGGTGATCATCACCGCGGCGAAGACGGTGTCCCGGGCCAGGGTGGCACTCTTGTCGCCGCCGTCGACCATGAGGGTCACGATCAGAGCCACCTCGATGATCGTGACGGCGATGGCGAGCACCAGGGAGCCGAAGGGTTCGCCGACCCGGTGGGCGACCGTCTCGGCGTGGTGCACCGCCGCGAGGACGGAGCCGGCCAGCACCACGGTCACCAGGGCGACGACCGCGCCGGGCAGGTCACGGCCCCAGGTGAAGACCAGCAGGACGACCGCGAGAGCCGGCACGAGGGTCGTCCATTGCCGGGTGAGCGACCGCCGAGTGATCATGCGGCGATGGTCGCAAAAACCTACAGGGTTCGCATTCCGTTCTTTTCGGATACCTCTCATCCTTTCCGGGGCGGGGGGGGGGGGGGGGGGGGGGGGGGGGGGGGGGGGGGGGGGGGGGGGGGGGGGGGGGGGGGGGGGGGGGGGGGGGGGGGGGGGGGGGGGGG
>NZ_JBVIIT010000019.1:0-38145 GCF_055569615.1 Streptomyces sp. NPDC031379
CGGCGAGCGTCTGGGGGTCTCCCAGATGCATGTGTCACGACTGCTCTCCCGCACCCTCAAGCGACTCAGGGAAGGCCTGCTGACCACCCGCTGACCACCCCTTACGAGCAGATTCGTATCGGTGGGCATGGAGGCGGGAAAGACGGGCAGACGCAGCCGAGTGAACGTTTCGACAACGGTTTCCACGGCGGCCGTGGCCTGCCTCCGCGGCGGCTGGGGACCGGACGCCGCGCCGATGGAGACCACCACCGCCTTCGACGGGGGCGCAGGCTGCATCGCCGAGGCACGACGACGGGCGGTGCGGTTCCTGACCCGTGTGCGGGCCGAGCACGGACGCCCGGTCTCGGCCCGGGCGCTGGACCTGACCCAGCTGGTGGTCAGCGAGCTGGTGACCAACGCCTGCAAGTACGCCCCGGGACCGGTCCTGTTGGACCTGCGGATCGTCGGCGGCCTGGTCGAGGTGGCGGTGTGGGACTCCAGTCCGGTGCTGCCCGTGGCCCGGGCGGTGGATCCCGGCCGGGTGGGGCAGCACGGCCTGGAGATCGTCATGGCCGTCGTCCAGGCGTTCGTGGCGCAGCGCAATCCCCTGGGCAAACGGATCACCGCCCGCATCGCCCTCTCGGACGACGGTTCCGACGCGCTCGCGCAACCCCGGCCGGGGCGGCTGCCTTGACGGGGTGTCGCAGGCCGTCCTGGTGCCCGCCGGCGGCACGGCACGCCGCACCGGCGTCGATCGAACACCCGGACGCCATGTCACCGCGAAGGATGGAGGTTCACCCGGAACGGCGGGGGAGACGAGAGCCACAGACACTGGTCCTGTGCGGGCCGGCCGCTTCGCACCAGGGGTGGCGGCCGCGTCCCGGGACCACCGCTCAGGGGCGGTGGCTTGCGTGCGGGAGATCGATGCGGGACTGTTGTCGGACGGCATCTATTTCCCAGAGCAGGAAGGTGGTGGGGTGCGCACCATGCGTGCCCCTGCTTGTGTGCGCTTTTCGCGGCTCCTCGGCCAGCCCGCGCAACGCCGCCGCCAGTGTCGGTGCGACGTGGGGTGACGCCCCCTACCCCGTCCTGGTCGTCGACCACCACGGCGGCCTGATCCAGATCAACCAGGCCGCCCGGGCGCTGTTGCCGGACGTCGGCCAGGGTGACCGGTTGCACGACGTGGTCCCCGCCTGGCTGTCCGATGCCCACCAGCGGCTCGTCCAGGGGCGGGACGGTGCGGCCTCCGCTCCGCCGAGCGGCGCCATCGAGGAACGCGTCTTCGAGGCCCACCCCTCCGCGTCCGCGGCCGGGGACGTGGTCTGGTGGCTGGTCGACGACACCGACCGCCGCCTCGCCGAACAGGCGCTGCACAGCGCCCAGGAGCGGACGAACGTCCTCGCCGAGGTCTCCAGCAGCCTTCTGTCCACCCTGAACGTGCCTCGCTGCATGGAAGTGGCCGCGGCCGTGGCCGCCGAGCACCTGGCCGAGGCGGCGGTGCTCGTCTCCCCGCCGCACGGCCGGCGCCACACCCTGACCTACGCGGTGCGCGGCGGGCCCGCCACCCAGCTGACCCGCCAGATCGACCCGCGCGGCGTTCCCGGTCTCAGCGAGGCGCTGCAGGGCTTCCCGCCCGTCCCCGCACGCTGGATCAACCCCGCCGACATCCCGGACTGGCTGCTCCCCGACGGCTTTTCGGGTGCGGCCGGCTCGGTCATCGTGGCTCCGCTGCCCGGCCACGGCGTGCCGGCCGGCGCGCTGGTCCTGCTGCGCTCCAGCGCCGAGAAGACCTTCTCCGAAGGCGAAGAGGTCTTCGCCCGGCTGTTCGCCGCGCGGGCCGGTGCCGCCCTGTCCGCGGCGCGGCTGTACACGGAACAGGCCGCCATCACCGCCACGTTGATGCGGGAGCTGCTCCCGCCGGTCCTGCACCGAGCCCACGGCGTGGAGTACGCCGCGGGCTACCGCCCCTCCAAGGACCACGAACGGGTCGGCGGGGACTTCTACGACTTCCACCCCGCGGCCGACTCCACCCAGGAAACCCTCGTCGTGCTCGGAGACGTGGCGGGCAAGGGCCTGGACGCGGCCGTGCTGACCGGCAAGATCCGCAACACCCTGCACGCCCTGCTGCCCCTGGCCGGGGACCACCGGAAGGTACTGGACCTCCTCAACGGCGCGCTGCTGAACTCCCATCACACCCGCTTCGCCACGCTGGTGCTGGCCTCCGTGTGCCGTCGGGCCGGGCGCGTGCACCTGCGGCTGACCAGCGCCGGGCATCTGCCGCCGCTCATCGTCCGCGGCGACGGCGAGGTCGAACAGGTCCCCACCCGCGGCACGCTCGTAGGTGCCCTGCCCGCGGTGACCGCGCACACGGTCGAGGCGACGCTCGCGCCGGGGGAGACGTGCCTGCTGTACACCGACGGCATCACCGAGGCCCGCGGCGGGCCGCTCGGCGACGAGTTCTTCGGCGAACCCCGCCTGCAGCGGGCCCTGGCCGAATGCGCGGGGATGCCCGCGGAAGCGGTCGTGGAACGCGTCCAGATGCTCGCCTCCCAGTGGGTGGGAGCGGGCCGCCACGACGACATGGCCACACTCGCCGTCAGTGCCCCGCGGACCGGTCCGCTCACGGTCGTGGGCGGCACCGGCCACCATCCCCATCCCAGGAGGAGCAGGTGATCCACCCCGCCACGACGGCCGAGTCCCGCGACCGGCTGTGGGAGGCCGTCGCCGCCGGTGACGAGTACGACGCGGTGGACACCGTCCGTACGGCACTGGCCGACGGCATCCACGAGGAGGCGCTGCTCCTGGACGTCATCGCGCCGGTCCAGGCGAAGGTCGGCGACGAATGGGCCGCCGACCGCTTCACCGTGGCCCAGGAACACGCCGCCACCGCCATCAACGAACGCGTGGTCGCCGCGCTGGCCCACCATCGGCAGCGGGGACCGGGGGACCGGGGGCGAGTGACGGTCGGATGCGTGGACGGCGAGTGGCACGCCTTCCCCGCCCGGCTCGTGACCGAGGTGCTGCGGCTGCGTGGCTGGCAGGTCGACTACCTCGGCGCGCAGACACCCACCCCGCACCTGATCGCCCACCTGCACCACACCGATCCGCAGGCCGTGTTGCTGTCGAGTTCCCTGCCCACCCATCTGCCGACCGCCCACACCGCCATCACCGCCTGCCAGGCCGTCGGCATACCGGTCCTGGCCGGCGGGCGCGCCTTCGGCCCCGACGGCAGATACGCCCACGCACTGGGAGCCGACCGCTGGGCCGCCGACGCCCGTGCGGCCGCCTCGGCGCTGGAGGCCGGACTGGCCCGGCCGGCACCGGCGGCCGTGCGGCAGGTCGTGGACGACCTGCCGCACCTGGCCGACCAGGAATACACGATGATCGTCAACTCCCGCGGGCGGCTGGTGAAACAGACCCTCGCCGATCTGGAGGACCGTTTCCCCGCGATGCGGGGCTACTCCGACGCCCAGCGGGAACGGACCGCCGAGGACATCGCCCACATCGTCGATTTCCTGGCCACCGCGCTGTACGTCGACGACGCCCAGGTCTTCACCACGTTCCTCACCTGGACCGCCGGCATCCTGGAAGCGCGGCGGGTACCGGCGCACTCCCTGCTCGCCGGGCTGGCCGCCCTGACCGAACAACTGCGTGACTTCCCCCGCACCCTCCGCCTGCTCCACGACGGGGCCCGCGCGGTGCGCTCCCTCCCCGCCCGCCGACCCGACACCCGCGTATGACCGAGCACCCGCCCGACGATTTCCGCCTCACGGTGACCAGAGAGCCGACCACGCTGACGGTGCGCGTCGCCGGCGAACTCGACTACGACACCAGCGACGACCTGGTGGACACCTTCGCCGACCACCTCGAACGGCATCCGGGCCCCCGTCAGGTACGGCTGGACTTCGGTGCCCTGACGTGGATCGACTCCTCGGGACTCTCCGCCCTGCTGATGATCCACCGGCACGCGGGTGCCGTGGGCGCCGAACTGAGCCTGGACAACCGCCCCCGCTTCCTGGACGACAGGCTCCGCCTCACCAACGTCCTGGAGCACCTCATCGGGCCCGCGCGCCCCGAGGACACCCGCACGCCCGAGGCGGACGGTGACGCCACCAGGGCCGGCGTCACCTGACCCCAGGAGCCCGTGACCGGACGCTCCGGCCCCCCCGGCCCCGGCCGTGTGAGCGGTGCCTCCGTCCGTCGTGCGCACCCACCGGCCGCCCCCGCGCACTGTTCGCCACCGCGTTCACGAATCCCGCACACCGGCAGGGATGGAGTGTCCCTCGCGGGGCAGACGGGGCACGCGGAGCTGCCGGTCGCGTCGGCTCAGCCGATCCACATGGCACGCGACCCGCAACGGGGGAAGATCGGAGCCTACATGAGCGAGACGGCCGGCGTGGGGGCGGACGGCGCCACGCGGCGCACGGCGCGGACCGCGGGCGCGCACGAGGTGTTCGCCGACGGCGGGGGGGGGGGGGGGGGGGGGGGGGGGGGCGGGGGGGGGGGGGGGGGGGGGGGGGGGGGGGGGGGGGGGGGGGGGGGGGGGAGGGGGGGGGACCTCGGGAGGAGCAACGTCGGGGTTGGGGGCGGACCGCACCCGCTGGCGCCCGCATAGGACCGGGGAAAGAAACGGGGTGTTGGAGGGGGGGGGGGGGGTCGGTGCCGACCTCGCCGCCGTCGACTGGGCGCTCACACCGCTCGGCCCGCCGGAGCGGTGGCCGCAGAGTCTCCTGACCGCCGTCAGCATCATGCTCTCCTCACGCTTCCCCATGTGGATGGCCTGGGGAGCCGAGCTGACGTTCTTCTGCAACGCCGCCTACCGGCGCGACACCCTGGGCCGCAAGTACCCCTGGGCGCTGGGCCTTCCGGCCCGTGAGGTGTGGGCGGAGATCTGGCCCGACATCGGTCCCCGCATCGACCGGGTGCTCGGCACCGGGGAAGCCACCTGGGACGAGGCGCTCCTGCTGCTGCTGGAACGCTCCGGCTACCCGGAGGAGACGTACCACACCTTCTCCTACAGTCCCCTGCGCGACGACGACGGGCAGGTCGTCGGCATGCTCTGCGTGGTCAGCGAGGACACCGACCGGGTCGTGGGCGAACGGCGGATGGCGACGCTGCGCGACCTGGGCTCCGATCCCACCGTGGTCCGCACCGAGGCGGAGACGCTGGCCTTCGCCTGCCGGCAGCTGGCGCGCAACGCGAGGGACCTGCCCTTCACCCTGACCTACCTGTTCGAGGAAGGGGGTGCCCGGCTGGCCGGGAGCACGGGCCTGCCCGCCGGCCACCCGGCCGCCCCCGCCCTGCTGCCGGAAGGCCGGGCGGACCACCTGTGGCCCTCGGCCGCCGTGGGGCGCGGCGAGTCGGTGCGGGTGCCGCTGACGGACGAACGGTTCGGCACCCCACCCGGCGGGGACTGGGCCGAGCAGCCCACCGACGCCCTCGTGGTACCGCTTGCGCAGCAGGGCGGCGAGCCGTACGGATTCCTGGTGGCCGCCCTGAACCGCTACCGTCCCCTCGACGACGGCTACCGCGGGTTCATCGACCTGACGGCCGGGCACCTGGCGGCCGGCATCGGCAGTGCGCGCAGCTACCGCGCACAGCAGCGACGGGCGGAGGAACTCGCCGAACTCGACCGGGCCAAGACGACCTTCTTCTCCAACATCAGCCATGAGTTCCGTACCCCGCTCACCCTGATGACGGGCCCGGCACAGGAACTGCTCACCCGGCTCCCGGACGCGGCCCCCTCGGTCCGGCAGGAACTGGAAGCGATCCACCGCAACGGGCTGAGGCTGGGCAAGCTGGTGAACACGTTGCTCGACTTCTCCCGCATCGAGGCCGGCCGGATGGAGGCCCGTTACGAGCCGGTCGACCTCGCCGCCGTGACCGCCGAGCTGGCCAGTGTCTTCCGCTCCGCCGTCGACCGGGCCGGACTCGCCTTCGACGTGGCCTGCGCGCCGCTGTCCCAGCCGGTCCACATCGATCGGGGCATGTGGGAGAAGGTCCTCCTCAACCTGCTCAGCAACGCCCTGAAGTTCACCTTCCATGGCGCGATCACGGTCGCCGTACGGGAGCGGGACGGCTCGGCCGAGGTGCTCGTCGCGGACACCGGGGTCGGGGTCCCGGCCGCCGAGATGCCCCGGCTGTTCGAGCGGTTCCACCGCATCAGCGGCAGCCGGGCCCGGTCCAACGAGGGCAGCGGCATCGGCCTCGCCCTCGTCGGGGAGCTGGTCTCGCTGCACGGCGGCACCATCACCGCCGACAGCGAGGAGGACAAGGGCACCCGCTTCACCATCCGCCTGCCCTTCGGCACGGCGCACCTGCCCGCCGAGGCCGTCGCCACCGCGGGACCTCACGTGCCCGCCGTGACGGCGGCCCCCTACGTGCAGGAGGCCCTGCGCTGGCTGCCGGGCACGGACGCCGCGACCGAACACGCGAGTGCGGGCGCCACGCCGGAGGTGTCCGCCGCGCCGCACACCGAGGGACAGCCGGCTCGTGTGCTGATCGCCGACGACAACACGGACATGCGGGAGTACCTCGCCCGGCTCCTCACCCAGGCCGGCTACCGGGTGTCCGCCGTCGCCGACGGCGAACAGGCGCTGCGGGCCGTCCGCGGCGCGCCCCCCGACCTGGTCGTCAGCGACGTGATGATGCCCCGCGTCGACGGCCTGTCGCTGCTGCACGCCCTGCGCACGGATTCCCGCACCGCCTCGCTCCCCGTGCTGCTGCTGTCCGCCAGGGCCGGTCAGGAAGCGGCCATCGAGGGCCTGCGGGCCGGGGCCGACGACTACCTCGTCAAACCGTTCGCCGCCGCCGAACTGCTGGCACGGGTCCGCGCCAACGTCGAACTGGCCCGGTTGCGCGCCCACTACGTACGGTGGCGCACCGCACTCGTGGACTCCCTCCAGGAGGCCTTCTTCGTCTGCGACGAGAACGGCGCCGTGATCGAGATCAACACGGCCTTCACCGACATCCTCGGCTACGGCCCCGAAGGGCTGCCCTACCGTCCCCTCCATCCCTGGTGGCCCGACGCCACCGTGGATCCGGACGGTCACCGGCAGGCCGCCGACGCCCTGACCGCGCTCCTGCGCGAGCGGCACGGCACCCGCACCGTGCCCGTCACCCGCCGGGACGGGCGCCGGCTGTGGGTCGCGGTGACCTTCACCCACGCCCACGATCCCGGCACCGGGCGCCGTGCGATCGTCGGCACCTTCCGTGACGTCACCGCCGAGCGTTACGCCGTCCAGCGGGAGAGCGCGCTCGCCGCGCTCAGCACCCGTCTGTCCCGGGCGGCCAGCCTGACCGACACCCTCGCCGCGGCCCTGGACCAGCTCCGGGAAGTGTGGCGTGCCGACCATGTCGTGGCGGCCGTCCTCCACTGCGGCGAACCGCCCTCCGTCACCGCCACCACCCCGCTCGACTGGCAGGAACTGCCCGAGCGGCGCCGGCACACGATCACCGAGCTGCACCAGCGTCCCCTGCTCACCTCGGCCTCCGACACCACCGGAGCCGGAATCCTGCTGGAGCACCCCGACGGCCCGATGGCGCTGTGGGTGGAAACGGGCCGTCACCGTCCTTTCAGCGACGAGGACCACCTGCTGCTGGCCCTGCTGGCCGGGCATCTCGCCCAGGCGCTGACCCGGGCGCACCAGTTCGACCAGCAACGCGGAACCGCACTGGCCCTGCAAAGGGCCATCCTCGGCCCCTCCGAACTGCCCGGCGGCTTCGCCGTCCGCTACGAACCCGCCACACCGCCGCTGGAAGTCGGCGGTGACTGGTACGACACCATCCCCCTGCCCGACGGCAGGATCGGCATCGTCGTCGGCGACTGCGTCGGACGCGGTCTGCGCGCGGCCGCCGTCATGGGCCAGCTCCGCAGCGCCTGCCGCGCCCTGTTCCTGCAGGACACCAGCCCCGGCCGTACCCTCGCCGCCCTCGACCACTTCGCCACCGGGATCGCCGACGCCGCCTGCACCACCGTCTTCTGCGGTGTCCTCGACCCGCGCACCGGTGCTCTGACGTATGCCGGCGCCGGACACCCACCGGGCATCATCGCCCGCCCCGACGGCGCCACGGAGCTGCTCGAAGGAGGCCGCTCGCTGCCCCTCGGCGTGCGGCCGGGACGTGCGCGACCGGAAGCGACCACCGCCCTGCCGGCCCGGTCGACCCTCCTGCTGTACACCGACGGACTCGTCGAACGCCGGCGACAGGGCCTGGACACGGGAATCGACCGCGCCCGCGACGTCCTCGGGACGGGCGGCGACGTGCACCTGGACGAACTCGCCGCGCACGTCATGGACCGCCTGGCGCCGCCGGACGGCTACGAGGACGACGTGGCCCTGCTGCTGTACCGGCACCCCGCGCCGCTCAGCATCTCCTTCCCCGCCCGGTCGGGTCAGCTGGCCCCGGTCCGCCACGCCCTGCGCACCTGGCTCGAGAACTGCGGACTGCCGCCGAAGGCCGTGATGGACCTGCTGATCGCGGCGGGCGAGGCGTGCGCCAACGCCGTCGAACACGGCCACCGCGACGCCCCCGGTGCCGCCGTCCGGTTGCACGCCGAAGCCTCCGCCCAGCGGGTCCGTCTCAGCGTCGCCGACAGCGGACGGTGGAAGGAACCCCGGCCCGAGGCCAACCCCCTGCGCGGCCGGGGAATCAGTCTCATGCGGAAGCTGATGGAGCACGTGACCATCGACCCCGCCCCGACCGGGACCACCATCGACATGTACACGAGGATCCTCTGATGCCCACTCCGCTCACCATCGCGCAGGCGAGACGGCGCGACGGCACGTCGCTCCTCATCGTCGAGGGCGAGATCGACCTCAGCAACAGCGAGGAGCTGGCCCGGGCCCTGGACGGGATTCCCGGCGCCGTCGTGGTCGATCTGACCGCCGTCGACTACCTGGACAGCGCCGGCCTGAACGTCCTGTTCACCCATGCCGAGCGCATCGAGCTGATCGCTCCGTCACTGCTCCGGCCGGTCCTGACCGTGTCGGGCCTGGCGGACCTGAGCACCGTGCACGCGGCTCCCCGGGACGATCCGGCGACCTGACGCCTGCCCGGTGCGGGCGTGCGCCGGGAAGCCGGCCATGCCAAGGGCCTTTGCATGCGCCTCTGTTGCCGTTTGACAACTATAGCCATGAGACAACAAAGTAGCCGTGTCCGTCGGACATGCGCGCGGAAGGGACTGGGATGCTGCGGTGGGCGCGGACCGCTCCGTGTGCTGGTCACCGTGGTCGAGCCAGAAGGGTGCCGGCGTCGTGCCCGGCGGTTCAGGCCGTCCGGCTGCCGGACCCCTGGGCGTCGTCGTGTATCTGCGTGGCCGCCGCGGCACAGAAGGCCTCGAGCCCTTCCGCGAGCGCGACGCGCTTGGCGGCGGGCATCAGTTCGAGGACGGCTTGTAGCTGCGCCTCTCGCCGTCCGCGCAGGTCGGCCAGGAAGGCACGCCCCCGGATGCTCAGGTGCAGGCGCACCTCGCGACGGTCGTCCGGGCTGTTCGCACGCTCGACGAAACCGGCCGCCTGCAGCCTGTCGAACAGCCGGCTGGTCGCCGGCGGCGTCGAGGCGAGGGACTCGGCGAGGGTGCGCAGATTGATCCCGTCCTGGTGCTCGAGGATGTGCAGCAGCCGCAGCTGGGACGCGGAGGCCGGAGCGGTGGAGGCCCGCCCCCACAGGACTTCCAGCAGCTCGGAGGCCGTGGAGGTCACGCGTGCGATCTCTTCGGGCTCCGGGCGGCGATGGAAGGCAGTCACGGTCACACTCTCGCAGGCACTGGGGTGCCCGCCAGCGTACTAGGTGCAGGCGCCGGTCACCGATGTCCTACGGACCGGCGCGGCCCACGAGGAAGTCCGCCTCCTGAGCGAGGCCCGCAAGATGTCCGGCAAGAGATTGGCTTTGTTTCCCGTCATGAACAGATTCCTCGCCGCTGAGCGCGCTCTGCGCACAGCGGCCCCCCACGAGCTGCTCGAAGCCGTCAGTCGCGTACTCGCCGAACAGTACGCGGCGACGAGTGTCGAGCTGTCGATCGCCGACTACGGCCTGACGGTGCTTCAGCCGTTGTCCGTGCCGCCGCACACATCGGAGCCGTTGTCGGTGTACAACAGCCCGGCCGGACGGGCCTTCGGCTCCCAGCAGCCGTACGCCGAGGGCGACCGGGACGGCCGGGTGCGGCTGCATCTGCCGGTCAGCGTGCGAGGTGACCGCCTCGGCGTACTGACCGTGACCCTGCCCGGCGGCGAACACGCCCGCCGGCACGAGGCGGAGCTGCGCGAGATCGCCGAGGTGCTGGGGCACGAAATGGTGGTGGCCGAGCGGGACACCGACCTCTACCTCCGCACGCGACGCAAGAACCGGCTGACGCTGGCCGCCGAGATGCAGTGGCAGCTGCTGCCCGGCCGCTCGTGCTCCCGCCCCGAATACGACCTGGCGGCGCAACTGGAGCCCGCCTATGCCATCTTCGGCGACAACTTCGACTGGTCGGCCGGCGCCGACCACCTGATGCTCTACGTCACCAACGGCATGGGCGAGGGCATCGAGGCCTCCCTGCTGACGACCCTGGCCATCAACGCCCTGCGCAACGCGCGACGGGCCGGCGTCTCCATCGCCGACCAGGCAGCCCTGGCCGATCAGGCCGTCTACGCCCACTACCGCGGCCGCTGCTACCTGTCCGTCCTGATGTTCGACTTCGACCTGACCACGGGCCGGGCGAGGGTGGTGGACGCCGGCTCCCCCCGGATGCTGCGCCTGCGCGACGGCGTCGTGGAATCCGTCGACTTCGACGCCCAGCTCCCGCTCGGCATGTTCGAGGAGACGGACTACGTGGCACAGGAGTTCACGGTCGAGCCCGGCGACCGGCTCGTCTTCGTCAGCGACGGGGTGCACGCCGTGGCGTCCCCCAAGGGTGAGCCCTACGGAGACGCGTCCCTCGCCCGCGCGATCCAGGCCACCCGGCTCCAGCCGGCGGCCGAGGTACCGCGCTCCATCCTGCGCGAACTGACCGGCCACCGAGGCGACGCGATGCCGGACGACGACGCTCTCGTGCTGTGCCTGGACTGGCACGGAAGGCCGACCGGCCACTGAGCGCTCCCGTCCGGCCGCCCGGCCCGCACCGGTCACTGCCCGTGCGTCCCGGGGGAGTCCGGCCGCGCCGACCTGCGCTCCTGGGCCAGGAGGAAGGCGCGCAGCCCCCGGCCCAGTTCCGCACGTTCCGTGGCCTCCATCCCGGCCAGCACGGCGGCCAGCGCCCGCGCCCTGGACGAGGCCACCTCGGCGAGAACCTGACGGCCCTGGGCCGTGAGGCTCAACTGGACTTCGCGCCGATTGTGCGGATGCGGTGCCCGCTCCAGCAGGCCGGCCGCCTCCAGCCGGTCGCACAGCCGACTGGCCGTGGGCAGCCCGATGTCCAGGCGCTCGGCCAGACCCGTGAGATTCAGGCCGGGCGCCGCCTCCGGTATTCGCAGGCCCCGCAACTGCAGTGGCGACAGGCGCAGGCCCGCTCGTTGCGCGGCGGTCGACCACAGGTCCGACAGGCTCTCCACGGCCTCGGCGATCTCCGGGGCACGTATGTCGGGGGTCTCGTCCGCTTCGTTCGCCCGGCCGTCACCGACCCCGCCGAGTCCAGTCACGCAGTCATCACTTCCAGCAACCCCGGGACCGGACGGCTGTCATCCTCATGCGGACGCTGTACCCACCAGGCCGCCGGGCAACCGGCGCCGGCCGGCCCGGTGGGGGCCGGCCTACTGCTTCGGGGGCTTGACCGCCACGTCCAGGTAGAAGGCGTCGATGCTGCGCACCGCCGCCTCGAACTCCTCGAGGTTGACCGGCTTGGTCACGTAGGCGTTGGCATGGTGGCGGTAGGCGCCGGTCACGTCGTCGGGCGCCGAGGACGTGGTGAGGACGACCACCGGGATGGTGCGCAGGTCGGTGTCCTCCTTCACCACGGCGAGGAACTCACGGCCGTTCATCCGCGGCATGTTCAGGTCGAGCACGATGAGGTCGGGCCGTGTGCTGCGCGGGTCGCGCAGGTACTCCAGGGCCGCCACCCCGTCGGAGACCTGGGTGAGGTTCCGGGTTCCGCGCTCGGCGAGGGCGTCCTGGATGAGCATGGCGTCGGCGACGTCGTCTTCGACCAGCAGCACGTCGTAGGGGTGGGTGGTGGCGGCAGCCATGGGTTACGAACTCCGGGGGTTGGGTCGGGCGATCGGGCGGGGGGTGCGACTGGTGACGAGGCCGGGCCAGCGGCGCCGGGCGCCTTGCCGGCTCATGTTGCCGGCCTGGCCGATCTCGGGGTAACCCGCGCCGTTCGCGGCGGCGGCGCGCGCGGCCTCGTCCTCCAGCTGCCGGACGGCTCTCCTGACCGTGCCGAGCACATGGAGGTGTGCGAGCGCCCGCTGGCGGGCATCCGTTGTCGCGTCGTGCGAGCCGGTCGGTGCGGCGGCGTCCTGGGCGAGGCGGCGGGCGAGTTCGTCGACCGCCTCGGTCACGAGGGCGGTCAGGTCCGTGCCGGGCGGGTGGGGGGCGGAAGGGCGGCCGGGCATGGCAGCACCCTAAGGCGTGGATCGAACATTCGACAACATGTGTTGTCAGGCAGCGTTAGAGTTGCCCGACCGGCCGCGCCCAGGACGCTGCCGGTCGAGCACCGAAGGAGGCCGCACACCGTCATGGACAGCAAGCCGTCCGTCACCCGGCACGCGTTCGCCCGCTGGACCACTCGCCGCTGGCTGCGCGTCGGTGTCGCCGGCACCTTGGTCGTGCTGACGGTGCTGGGAGCGCTGGGCGGCTGGGCGATGTGGCGTACGTCGCAGATCACGGCCGAGCTGGTGGACAGGCGCTCGCCCGCACTCATCGACGCGATCCGCCTGGAGCGGGCCCTGATCGACGAGGAGACCGGAATCCGCGGCTACGGGCTGTCCGGCCGCCGCGACTTCCTCCAGCCCTACGCCCAGGGCGTGCGGGACGAGCGGGCTGCCGTACGCGGTCTGCGGCCGCGGCTGGAAAGTGACGCGCGGGCACGTGCGGATCTCGCCGAGGTGACCGAGCTGGCCCGTAGCTGGCAGGAGCGGATAGCCCGCCCCGTCTCGTCCGCCCCCGCCGGGGACGCCGTCCGGCTCGCCGCCGAACGGGCCGCGGAGGGGAAGACCACGTTCGACTCTCTGCGGCGTGCGATGACCCGGCAGCAGCGTCATCTGCAGGACGAGCGGACGGCGGCCGCCCGGGACCTGCGCAGCGCCGTCACGCTGCGGAACTGGATGTTCGGTGTCATCGCCGTCGTGATCGTCCTGGTCGCCTTCCTCGTCTTCGAGGGGCTGCGGCGGGGCATCACCGCTCCGCTGGGCCAACTCGGATCGGCCGCCCGTGACGTGGCGAGCGGTCGCTTCGACCGCTCCCTCGCCGTCTTCGGCCCCGCGGACCTGCGGCAACTGGCCGCGGACGTCGACGCGATGCGCCGCCGGCTGGTGGAGGAACTGGAGTTCAGCGAAGCCTCGCGCGCGTTGCTGGACGAACAGGCGGTCGACCTCAAGCGCTCCAACACGGAACTGGAGCAGTTCGCCTACGTCGCCTCGCACGACCTGCAGGAACCGCTGCGCAAGGTGTCCAGCTTCACCCAGCTGCTGCAACGGCGCTACGGCGGCCGGCTGGACGAGAGGGCCGACCAGTACATCGCCTTCGCCGTCGACGGGGCCAACCGCATGCAGCTCCTCATCAACGACCTCCTGGCCTTCTCCCGCGTCGGCCGCGTGCACGCCGACCACCACACCGTGGACCTCGAGGACGTGTTCGGCCGGACCATGGACACCCTGAGCGTCGCCATCGAGGAGAGCGGCGCCGAGATCACCCACGATCCGCTGCCGTCCGTCGTCGGGGACCCCACCCAACTGGGCATGCTCTGGCAGAACCTGCTGTCGAACGCCGTCAAGTTCCGCAGCCCGGACCGTCCGCCGCGCATCCACATCAGCGCGGCATCCGCCGACGGCACGGGGGAGTTCGCGGTCACCGACAACGGCATCGGCATCGAGCCGGAGTTCCAGGAGAAGGTCTTCATCCTCTTCCAGCGGCTGCACACCAAGGACGCCTATCCGGGCACGGGCATCGGCCTGGCCATGTGCAAGAAGGTCGTGGAGTTCCACGGCGGAACCATCGGCATCGACCCCGCACACCGGCCGGGAACCCGTGTCGTCTTCACCCTCCCCCTCCCGGACGACCCCGCGCCCGCGGCCGAGGCCGGGGAGACGCAGCCGTGAGAGAAGAAACGACAGGCCGCGCCGAGCACTTCCGCATCCTGCTGGTCGAGGACGACGACGGAGACGCCCTGCTGGTCGAGGAACTTCTCATCGACACGGACCTGCCGCACACCCTCGCGCGCCGCCGGACAGCCGCCGACGCCCGCGCCCTGCTCGCCACGGACTCCGTCGACTGCGTGCTGCTCGACCTGCACCTGCCCGACGTCTCCGGGGTGGAGACGGTCCAGGCGATCCAGACGCACACCCATGCCGCCGTCATCGTGCTGACCGGCCTGCAGGAGCCGCGAGCGGGGGTCGACGCGCTTGCCGCAGGCGCCCAGGACTACCTGATCAAGGGCAGGGTCGAGCCGGACCTGATGCAGCGCGCCGTCCGCTACGCCGTCCAGCGCAAGCAGGCCGAACGCGCCAACGCGGCCCTCCAGGTGGGGCGGCTGCGCGCGCAGGAGAACGCCCGCCTGGAGCGTGGACTGCTGCCGGACCCCATCCTGTCGTCCCCCGCGGTCACCGCCTCCAGCCGCTACTTCCCGGGACGCGCTCAGGCGCTCCTGGGAGGCGACTTCCTGGATGTGGTGCAGACCGGCGACGGGCAGGTGCACGCGGTCATCGGAGACGTCAGCGGTCATGGACCCGACGCCGCCGCCCTCGGCGTGTGCCTTCGCATAGCCTGGCGGGCCCTGACCCTCGGCGGCCACCGCGACGAGGAACTGCTGCATCTGCTCGAACAGATACACATCGCCGAACGCACCGGCAGCGATCTGTTCACGACCTGCTCGCTCATCACGCTCGACCCGGAGACGGCGACCCTCACACTGCACCTGGCCGGCCACCACGGTCCCCTGCTGCTCACCCCGGACGGCCCCCGCGAGGTCGCCGCGGCACACGGAGTGGCCCTCGGCATCGCGCCCGGACTGGGCAAGTGGCCGGCCACGACGCTCACCCTGCCCCGCCGCGGCGCCCTCCTCGCCTATACCGACGGACTCATCGAAGGATATGCGGGCCACGACGGCTCCAGGCTGGGCGTGGAGGGCCTGCTGCGCCTGATCGGCACCATCCCGACGCCGGACCCCGGCAGCCACCTCGACCAGCTCATCGCCCGGACCCGGACCCTCAACGCCGATCGCCACACCGACGACCTGGCCATCCTGCGCCTGGACTGGAACACCGGCCCGCACGCCCACACGGAGAACGCCTGGCGTACCGTCCCGTAGCCGCCGGCGCTCCCGCCTCACGCGGGCGTCAGGAAGGCTCGGCACGCACGACCATGGCATGGGAGCCGAGGCCGATGAGACGCTCTCCCGCGATGTCGCCGAGGGCCGTGCAGACGGTGAGGATCTTTCCCGACACGGGGTCGAAGGAGACATCCTTGACGGTTCCGTGCTCCACCCCGTGTTCCGTCAGCACCCGGCTCCCGAGGGCTTCGTGATGCGCGGGGACGTCGTCGTGCCCGGACTGGGCGGCGGTACGGGAGCGCACGATCACGGCGTCGTGTCCCACCGCCTCCACCGCACTCCAGGCGATGACAGCGGCATCTTTCGGTGCACCGGCCAGGCGCAGGCGGACGACGCTGCGGGAGTGGGGGTCGACGGTCAGATCCTTCACCGTGCCCAGGGTCGCCGCCTCCTCGGCGGTGATCACCGCCAGGCCCTGGGTCTGCGTGAAGAGCGTCATGCGAGGCCTCCTTCGCCGGGTGCGGTGGTGCCCTCGCACGCCTGACCGGCGTCCGCGCGGAACGCCTCCACCTGTGCGCCGAAGCTGGGAAGGTCCTCGGCGACGAAATGGCTCGCTCGCGCGGGGACCACCAACGCCTCCCCCGAAACGGCCCACGTCTGCCCGCGCGGGACGAACACCCGGCGCCGGTGACGGTCCAGGTTCTCGTCGGCGGCGACCTCGAAGCCGATCACCCGTCCGCTGGTGCCGGCCTCGATCACCACGTCGCGCACGGTACCCACCTCGGTGCCCTGGTCGGTGATCACCGGCACCCCGATCACCTCACCGCGCCCGGCTGCCTCCGCGCCCAGGACCGCTGCCCGGTCCTCGAAGACCGCCTCGCTCGCGACCATCACGGCCGCGGGCCCCACGGCGTGCACCGCGGAGAACGGCAGGCTCTGCTTCAGCGGCCCTGCGAGCAAACCCCGTCCGCTGAGCGTGAAGCCGGTGATCCGGCCCGCCCCCGCGTCGAAGACGGTGTCCTTCACCTGCGCCACCGCCTCGCCGCCCAGCGTCACGACCACCCGCTTGTTCAACTCGGAGGCGAGCATCAGCCCGGTCACCGCCGGCCTCCCCGGCCGGACCGGTGGCCGCCGCGCACCGCGATCACGGTCCCGGCACGGCGCTTGGCCTGCACCGCCAGCGTCGCCACGCTCAGCAGTCCGACCACCGCGACGAGGAACACCACCCAGACCCACCACGTCATCGCCGACCTCCTCTTGGTCAACACCCTTGTGATTCCGCCCTCTTCGGCTTCCGGCTGCCCGCAGAGCGCGCACACCACGCCTGCCCGCGGGCCGCGTTGCCGTGACGGCGCCGGCACGCTCGGTTGTGGCGCGCTCACATGAGCGGAATGCTCCACAAGGTGCGGATTGTCACGCTTGTCGTTGACTGATCAGGGGAACACGGAGCAGGTCAACCGCCGTCACCCGGCCGGCAGGCCGTGTACCGGCGGCTGAGGACTAGTCGCAGGGAGTGACAACCGTGACAGCGCGCCTGGGTGCAGAAGAAGAGTTCCATGTGCTCGACGTGGAGAGCGGGCATCTCGTTCCACGCGCTGCCGAGCTGCTCGGCCGCATCGGCACACCGGGCTTCACCGGTGAGATGCAGCAGTCGATCGTGGAGAGCAACAGCGGGGTGCATGACACACTCGACGGCCTGTGGCGGGACCTCGCGGCGTCGCGACGCCGCCTGGACGAGGCGGCGGCCACCCTCGGCCTCGCGGTCGTGGCCGCCGGAACCGTTCCGCTGGCGGGTGCCGGCTCCCCGGACGTCACCGCCGACCCCCGCTACCGGCGCATGGCCGACGAATACCGTCTGGTCGCCGACGAACAGCTCATCTGCAGCGCGCAGATCCACGTCGACGTCCCCGACCGGGACACCGCCGTCCGCGCGATGTGCCTGGTCTCGCCCTGGCTGCCACCGCTGCTGGCCCTCTCGGCCAGCTCGCCGTTCTGGCTGGGGTCCGACACCGGATACGCCAGCTGGCGGACCATGCTGTGGCAGCGATGGCCGACCGCGGGACCGGCCGGCTGCCACCCGGACGCCGCCGACTACGACAGGACCCTCGCGGAACTGATCCGGTCGGGCGTCATCAGCGACGCGGGCATGATCTACCACGACGTCCGGCCCTCGGCCCACCAGAACACGCTGGAACTGCGGATCTGCGACGCCTGCCCGCGGGTGGAGACCGTGGTCCTGGTCGCGGCCCTCTTCCGGGCCCTGGTAGGCGAGGCCTGCGAACGCCTGGAACGTGCGGACGGTCCCCTGTGCGAGGGCCGGCACGACTGGCTGCGGGCCGCCACCTGGCGGGCGGCCCGCTCCGGCCTCGAAGGAGACCTGGTCGACCCCGTCACGCGCCGCGCGGCACCGGCCTCGTCCGTGCTCATGCGCATGCCGGCCAGGCTGCGCCCGGCGCTGGAGGCGTCCGGCGACTGGGAGACCGTGCACGGACTGCTCGAGGAGGCACTGGTCGCGGGCACCGCGGCGGCCCGGCTGCGGCGGACCGCCGCGTCCGAAGACCTTCTCGCCAGCATCGACCTGTTGGTGTCCGAGACCCGCGGGGAACGGCAGACGCCGGGCCCTGCGGCCGGTCCACGGCGCCCCACCCCGCCGCTCGACGCGCTCCGTGCCCCTCCGTACGCCGACAGGTCCGCCACCCCCACAGCGAGCGCGTGACCCGCCCAAGCCGCCGGTGGTCCTCGTACGGCCCCGCAGCCGTGCCCCGGACGACCGGCGACCGCCGTCCTACCGAGGAGAGTTCCGCTCCCATGCACATGACGCAGGATCCCCCGGCCCCCGATCACCCGTTCACCGGACACCCCGCGCGGACGCGACCGCCCGGTCGACGGCACTGCCGCACGAGCCGGAAGGCCCGCACGGCAGGGCCCGCAGGCCGGGGGAGGGAGATTCTCTGATGTGCGGACTCAGCGGAGAGATACGGTTCGACGGCGAGCGGCCGGACGTCGCGGCGGTGGAACGGATGACCGACCGGCTGGCACCGCGCGGCCCCGACGGGCGCGGCCTGTGGTCCCAGGGGCCGGTGGCCCTCGGCCACCGCCGACTGAAGATCATCGACTTGTCGGAGACCGGCGCCCAGCCCATGGCGGACCCCCGCGCCAGGATCACCGGCGTCTTCAACGGCTGCGTCTACAACTACCGCGAGCTGCGCGACGAACTCCGCGCGCTCGGCCACGAGTTCTTCTCCGACTCCGACACCGAGGTGGTGCTGAAGGCCTACCGGCAGTGGGGCACCGATTGCGTCCGGCACTTCTACGGCATGTTCGCCTTCGTGATCGTCGAGCTGGACAGCGGACGTGTGGTGCTGGCCCGCGACCGGCTCGGCATCAAACCGCTCTACCTGGCGTCGACACCCGACCGGCTGCGGTTCGCCTCCTCGTTGCCCGCCCTCCTGTCGGGCGGTGCCGTCGACACCACCCTCGATCCGGTGGCCCTGCACCAGTACTTCAGCTGGCATGCGACCGTGACCGCACCCCATACCGTCCTGAACGGCGTGCGCAAGCTCCCGCCGGCGACCGTGCGGGTCATCGAACCGGACGGAACCGACCGCGACCACCGCTACTGGCAGCCCGCGTACACACGTCGCCCCCAGTACGCCGGCCTGAGCGCCGAGGACTGGGCTGAGGCGGTGCTGGACGCGCTGCGCACCGCGGTACGCCGCCGCATGGTGGCCGACGTGCCGGTGGGTGTGCTGCTGTCCGGCGGCCTGGACTCCAGCCTCATCGTGGCCCTGCTGGCCGACGAGGGGCAGCACGACCTCGCGACCTTCAGCGTCGGTTTCGAGGCCGAAGGAGGCGAGGAGGGGGACGAGTTCCACTACTCCGACCTCGTGGCGCGCCACTTCGACACCCGCCACCACCAGTTGATGGTGCCTTCCGACCGGGTGTCGGGAGCACTGGAGTCGGCGGTGCGCGCCATGAGCGAGCCGATGATGAGCCACGACGTGGTGGCCTTCCATCTGTTGTCCGAACAGGTCGCCAAGGAGGTGAAGGTCGTCCAGAGCGGCCAGGGCGCGGACGAGGTGTTCGCGGGGTACCACTGGTACCCGGCGATGGCGGAGGTGCCCCGGCAGCGGGCCGCGCAGGCGTACGTCGACACCTACTTCGACCGGTCCCACGCCGAGCTGTCCCGCATTCTCGAGCCGGGGTTCCTGCCCGAGCGGGACGCCTCCGCCGAGTTCGTCCGCGCCCACATGGCGGTCGAGGACGCCGAGACGGCGCTGGACGCCGATCTCCGGCTGGACACGCACGTGATGATGGTCGACGACCCCGTCAAACGCGTGGACAACATGACGATGGACTGGGGGCTGGAGGCCCGGGTGCCCTTCCTGGACCACGAGTTGGTCGAGCTGGCCGCGGCGTGCCCGCCCGAGCTGAAGCTCGCCGACGGCGGAAAGGGTGTCCTCAAGGCCGCCGGCCGCAAGGTCCTCCCACGAGAGGTCGTCGACCGGCCCAAGGGCTATTTCCCGGTCCCGGCGATCAAGCACATGGCAGGCCCGGTGCTGCAGCGGGTCCGCGAGGCGCTCGCCGCCCCGGAAGCCCGACAGCGCGGCGTCTTCCGTCAGGAGTACGTCGCCGAACTGCTCGCGGCACCCGACGCGCACCACACCCGGCGAGGAGCGAACACACTGTGGCAGGTAGCGCTGCTGGAGACATGGCTGCAGACGCACGGCATCCGCTGACCCCGACGGCGAGCCCCCAAGGGCCGACGGCTCCCCCCACCGGCTCCGCCCCGGCCTCACCGCCCACCGACCGTGCGCCGCGGGTGGGTCCGTCCGCCGACCGTGCGCCGCGGGAGGGGCCACCCCACCCGAACGACCGTGCCCGGCCGGAGCCCCTTGGGGGACCGGCGCCGACGGCGGCCCCTCCGGGGCCTGATGCGGCAGGTGGGCCGGTGGCGGCGGAGCCGCTGGGATCGGATTCCGCCGGTGGGCCGGTGGTGGCGGCGTATCCGGGGTCGGGTTCTGCTGAGGGGCTGATGTCGGGGTCGGCGCATGGGGCGTCGGGTCCTGCCGGTGGGTCAGTGGCGGCGGGTTTGGGGTCGGGTTCTGCTGAGGGACCGATGTCGGCGGCGGCGTATCCGGGGCCGGGTCCTGCCGAGGGGCCGCTGCCGACGGTTGCCCCTCGGGCGGCGGAGGTCGCCGAGAGCCCGGTGCCGGTGGCGGCGCGTCTGGGGCCGGAGCCCGCCGGGGGACCGGTGACGACGGCGGAGCATCCAGGGGCGGAGCCCGCCGAGGGGCCGGTGGCGGCGCGTCTGGGGCCGGAGCCCGCCGGGGGACCGGTGACGGCGGCGGTGCGTCCGGGGCCGGAGCCCGTCGGGGAGCCGATGGTCGACGCGGCCCAGCCGGCGCCGGAGCCCGTGCCCCTGCCCGACACGTCGGCCCCGGTCGACGTGCCGCAGCCGCTCATCGCGCACGGCTGCTGGTATCCGTCCGTGGACCCCGACGGGCGGCACGTCGCCTTCATCTGTGACCGCACCGGCGTACCGCAACTGTGGTCCGGCGCCGTAGACGGCGACCAGCCGCATCTGCTCGACGCCGATCCCGACCCGGTGATCGAGGTGTCCTGGTCTCCCGACGGCCGGTGGATCGCGTACACCACCGCACCCGGCGGCGGGGAACTCACCCGCGTCCTGTGCGTGCGCCCCGACGGCACCATGCGGCGCCTGCTGGCCGGAGGCGAGCCCGGAGCCTCCGCCCACCTCGGCTGCTGGGCAGCCGACGGCTCGGCCGTCGCGGTGACCGTGACCGAACCCGCGCCGCCCCCCGGTCCCGCGCACATCGTCCTCGAGGGGCCGACGGCGACGACGGACCCGCCGGTGCCCGTTCACACCGGAGGCTGGGCCGACCGCGACGGCCGGGCGATCCTCCTGGGCGGAACGCCGCTCATCGCCGCTCCCCACGAGGAGCCGGGCAGGGCCGTCGTCCAGGGCAGCCACGGCACGACGCCGGGGGAACCCGGCCACCGGACCCTGGCGGCCTACCTCGTCGACCCCGAAGGCACCACCGCACCGGTGCTGGTCGCGAGCGAACCCGGGGCGCCGACCCTGCGCGTGTGCGCCCTGAGCCGCGAGGGCGGGCTCGCCCTGGTGCGCCGGGGGCCACGAGGCCGCCGTGAGGCACTCGTCGTACGCCTGCGGGACCGCGCGGTCACCGGCTCGGTCCGGGTCGCCGACGGCGACCCGTGGATCGGGGGCTTCTCGCCCGACGGCCGCACCCTGTGGCTGCGCAGCGACGCGGGACGCGAGTTCGCCGCGCTGGTCGCGGTCCGGCTCGACCCGCGCGGCCAGTGGCTGGGCCGCCGGGTCGCCGCGGCCCGTCCGGACTGCGACCTGGAACTGCTCAGCCTCGCCCGGGCAGGGCGCAGCGCCGTGCTGTCGTGGAACGCGCGGGGTGTCAGCGAGCTGGAGGTCACCGCCCTGAGCCCGGCCGCACCCGAAGAGGACGGAACGGGTCCGGCCGGGGCACCCGCCGCGGCAGGCCCGTCCCATGCCTTCACGCTGCCGCACGAGGTGGTCACCCGGGTGGCGCCCACCCCGGACGCCGACGGGCCCGTCGTCGCGCTGTCGGGGTCCCGGCGCCGGCCGGGGGTGTGGTGGCTGCCCCAGGGCGCGGCACTGCGCACGCACTGGTCCTCGCGCGACGAGGACGCCGTCCCGCCCGGCCGGCCTCCCGTACGGCCGGTTCCCCTGCGTCCCGTGGCGCGGGACGGGCTGGCCCTCGGGGGCTGGTACTACCGTGCGCCGGGCCGGTCCCCGGAGGAGCCGGCGCCCTGCGTCCTGCACCTGCACGGCGGTCCCGAGGAACAGGAACGCCCGGTGCTGGACCCGCTCTACCACGAACTGCTCGGCCGGGGACTGGACGTCTTCGCCCCTGATATCCGCGGCTCGTCCGGGTACGGCCGCTCCTTCGTCGACGCGGACCTCGGCGAAGGCCGCTTCGCCGCGCTCGAAGACGTCGCCGCCTGCGCGGCCCATGTGGTCGTGGCCGGGCTGGCCGACCCGCGACGCCTCGCGGTGATGGGCCGTTCGTACGGCGGCTACCTGACGATGGCCTCGCTCGTCTGGCATCCGGAGCTGTTCCGCACCGGTGTGGCGGTGTGCGGGATGTCGGACCTGGCCACCTTCTTCGCCGGCACCGAACCCTGGCTCGCGGAGTCCGCCGCCCACAAGTACGGGCACCCCGAACGGGACCGCGAACTGCTGCGGGCGCTGTCACCGATGAGCCGTGTCGACGCCCTGCGCGTCCCCGTGCTGGCCGTGCACGGTGAGCACGACACCAACGTGCCCGTGGGGGAGTCGGAGCAGTTCGTCAGGGCGGCGAGGGAGCGCGGGCTGGACGCGGAACTCCTTCTGCTGCACGAGGAGGGCCACGAGTTCCGCCGCGCGGACAATCGCCGCCTGTTCCGCCGTACGGCCGCCGACTGGATCCAACGGCATGTGACGACCTGACCCCTCGGGCGCCGACACCCCAGGCCCGCCCCCGGCCGGGGCAGGACACCGTCGGCCCAGTCCGGAACGGCGCGCCCCGGCGGACGCGCCTATCGTGGGAGCACCCGAGATTGCGGCGCTGTGCGGGCAGAGGTGGAGCGTGAAGGGACCCGTCATCGACTACGGCGCGGTCTTCGAGGCCTTGCCGGGCGCTGTAGCGCTGCTCACCCCCGACCTGATGTTCGCGGACGCCAACCCGGCGTTCCTGTCGATGGCCGGGCGCGTCCGCGAGCAGGTCGTCGGCCACTACGTGTTCGACGTCTTCCCCGAGAACCCCGCTGACCCGGCCGCGACCGGCATGCGCAACCTGTACGCCTCGCTGCGGCGCGTCGCGGCCACCGGGGAACGCGACACCATGGCCTTGCAGCGCTACGACGTCGAGGACCTCGATCGCCCCGGCGTGTGGGGGGAGCGCTACTGGAGTCCGGTCAACGTCCCCGTCCTCGGCCCCGACGGCACCGTGGCGCTGCTGCTGCACCGGGTGGAGGAGCTCACCGAACTCATCCGCGCCCGCGGCGCAGGGTACGGCGAGCGCGACCAGGTCCTGGAAGCCGAACTCTACGGCCGTGCCCAGGAACTGCAGGAGGTCAACGAAAGCCTGCGTCAGGCCCACGCCCACGAACGCGAGATCGCCCTGCATCTGCAGGAGGCGATGCTGCCCGCGCCCCGGCCGATCGGCCACCACCGGGTCGCCGTACGCTACCGGCCCGCCACCGGTGCCCTGAATGTGTGCGGTGACTGGTACGACCTCGTGGACCTGCCCGACGCCGACCGCACCGTCGTGGCCGTCGGCGACGTCGTCGGCCACGGACTGCAGGCGGCGGGCGTCATGGGCCAGCTGCGCAGCGCACTGTCCGCGGCGTCCCGCGTCGCGGTCGGCCCCGCTCAGGCCCTCGAAGTCCTCGGGCTGTACGCCCGCTTCGTCGACGGAGCGGAATCCACCACCGCCGTGTCGGTCTTCATCGACTGGAGCAGCCACACCCTCACCTACAGCAGCGCCGGCCATCCGCCACCCCTCCTCGCGGCGCCCGACGGCACCCTCACCTTCCTCGACCAGGCGACCGACCCCCCGTTGGGCGCCCGTCCCGACCACGTGCCCAGGCCCCAGGCCAGGACCGCCTTCGACGAGAGTTCCGCCCTCGTCCTCTACACGGACGGCCTCGTCGAGCGCCGCCACGAAGACATCGACACCGGCCTGGACCGGCTCGCCCACTCCCTCACCCGTCACCGCCACGCCGACCCCGAGGTCCTCGCCGACGCCCTGCTGGCGGACCTCATCCCGCCCGCCGGGATCACCGACGACACCGCTCTGATCGTCCTGCGCCTGTGATCGAGGGGATCCCGGCGGTCCGGCGGCCGGCCCGTCCCCCCCGTTTACATCGATGTACATCCGGCTCTACTCTGACGCGAACTTCGTTCCCGTCGGAAGGAAGGCCATGTCGATCCGCCTGTTACATCCCCTCGGAGGACGCCGTCGCGGTCCCTCGACCGCCCGGAACGCCCTCCCGCCGGAGTGCCGCGCGCCCGCTGCCCGCCGTTCCCGGCGCGGCGCCCGAGCCGCACTGCTCGGCCTGGCCGGGGTGCTGAGTCTGGCGCTCATCGCACCGGCCGTCGCGGCCGTACCCTCTTCTCCAGTCCCGTCCGCGGCCGCCGGGGCGACGACCGGCAGCCTCTCCCCGGCGGCCACGGGCACACCGTTGCGAGACGGTACCGGCCTGTACCCGCGCGCCGTCCGGCTCGCGCACAGCGGTGCGGCGAACGGACGCATCCTCGCGAGTTTCGTCACCTTCGACGGCGGCAACGGCATCGGCGCCCTCCACGAGAGCACCGACTCCGGAGCCAGTTTCCACGAGGTCGGCAGGGTCGTCGATCCCGAGTCCGCGGCAGGTCAGGGCCTCTGCTGCACCACGCTGTTCGAGCTTCCCCGGCAGGTGGGCGGGATGCCGGCCGGCACGCTGCTGTGGGCCTCGTCGGCCGGCCAGGACGAGCAGAACCGGCGCATGGCTCTGCGGATCTGGCGCAGCGACGACGTGGGCCGCACCTGGTCCTATCTGTCCTCGTGCGCCGTCGCGAACGGAACGGGCGGCCTGTGGGAGCCGGAGTTCTCCGTGGCCGCGGACGGTGCGCTGGTCTGCCACTACTCCGACGAGACGGACCCCGGGCACAGCCAGAAGCTCGTCGCCGTGCGCAGCTACGACGGGGTGCACTGGGAGGGCCGGCACGACACCGTGGCGAGCGGCCTGTCGTCCGACCGGCCGGGCATGCCGGTGGTGCGGAAGCTGCCGAACGGCACCTACTTCATGAGCTACGAGATCTGCACCCCCGGCGGCCAGTACCAGTGCGTCGTGCACTACCGGACGTCCGCCGACGGCTGGAACTGGGGGAATCCCGCCTCCCTCGGGTTCCGCCCGGAGACCGTCGACGGCAAGTACTTCCGTGCCGCGCCGACCATCGCCTGGGCACCGGCGCCCGGCGGCGGACCCAACGGGCGGATCCTGCTGATCGGGCAGCGTCTGCTCAATCGGGACGGTACCCCCGCCGCGGACAGCGGCCGCACGATCCTCGCCAACACGGAGAACGGCAGCGGCCCGTGGTACGAGATCGCGTCACCGGTGGCCGTGCCGGACCCGGGTGTGAACTACTGCCAGAACTACAGTTCCCCGCTGCTGCCGTCGGCCGACGGCAGCCGGGTGCTGCAGATCGCCACCGACTGGGACGGCACGGTGTGCAGGCCGTACTTCGCGACCGGTGGTCTCACGGGCAGCGGCGATGCGGCCGGTGTCGTCGACGGCGCGCTCTACCGGCTGGTGAACGCGGGCAGCGGTCACTGCCTCGACGTGGCCGGTGACTCCCGTGCGCCCGGTGGCAACGTCCAGCAGTGGACGTGCAACGGCCTCGGTCCGCAGGAGTGGACGCTCCGCGCCCGCGGCGGCGACCACTTCACGCTGACCGGCCGCAACAGCGGCTACTGCCTGGATGTGGAGAACGGCTCCTCGACGCCGGGCGCGAACGTCCGGCAGTGGTACTGCAACGGGCTCTCCGCGCAGGACTGGCGGCTGGAGAACGTCGGCCGGGGCTATTACCGGCTGATCGCCAGGTCCAGCGGCCAGTGCCTGGATGTGGCCGAGGGCTCGCGGGAGCCCGGCGGGAACGTCCAGCAGTGGACGTGCAACGGCCTCCAGCCGCAGATCTGGAGACTGGAGCGAGTCTGACGCGGGCGTGTGCCTGCCCGGTACGGCCGGGGAGGCACACGCCCGTCGTCGAGCCGCGGCCTGCCGCCTAGTCCCGGCCCTGCTCCTCGATCGCGGCCGGCCGCTGCTGCGCGGCGCGGATGCGTGCCACGTCGAGCTTGGGACCGCGGTCGAAACGGTAGACGCCGTTCTGCTCCTGGAAGACGTCGGTCAACTGGGTGTAGCAGTAGCCGAACATGTGGGGGTCCCCGAGCAGCACTTCGGTGAGGCCGCCGAAGCGCGCGTGGAACTCGTCCTCGTCGCGGACCCGTTCGCCGTAGCCCCAGGAAAGGGTGCGGTCCTCGCCGGACTGGGCGGCGGCCGCCTCCGGGTCCCACCAGATGCCGCCGAACTCGCTGACGAAGTACGGCTGGCCGCGGTAGGGCTGTGAGTAGGGAGCCCCGTTCTCGTAGGAGTTGACGAAGGGTTCGTCCTTGGCGAGCCCGGACATCAGCTGCCGGAAGGCCGCCGGGTCCTGTTCGTAGTTGTGCGCGTCGTAGATGTCGGTCTCGGCGACGCGGTGGGCGTAGCCGGAGGCGTCGATGACCGGCCGGGTGGTGTCCATCGCCTTGGTGGCCAGGAACATCGCCCGCGTGACGGCGTCGAGCTGGGTGATGCGGTCGTGCAGCTTCTGGTAGGTCTCGTTGAGCGGGCACCAGCCGATGATCGAGGGGTGCGAGTAGTCGCGTTCCAGGGCTTCCAGCCACTGGGCGACGTAGGACGCGTCGGGCTGCTGGTTGTCACCGGATGAGCCGCCGGTCTCGCACCCCCAGTCGCCGAACTCGCCCCACACCAGGTAGCCGAGGCGGTCCGCGTGGTGGAGGAAGCGGTCCTCGAAGACCTTCTGGTGCAGCCGGGCCCCGTTGAAGCCGGCCTCCATGGCCAGCTCGATGTCCCGGACCAGGGCCTCGTCGGTCGGTGCGGTCATCAGGCCGTCGGGGTACCAGCCCTGGTCGAGGACGAGCCGCTGGAAGAGCGGGCGTCCGTTGAGGGTGACGGCCTTGCCGTGCAGTCCGACGGCGCGCAGCCCCGCGTAGCTCTCGACGCTGTCGGTCACCTGCCCGGTGGTATCGAGGAGTTCGAGCCGGAGGTCGTACAGATGCGGGTCGCCGGGGCCCCACTCGCGCCGCCTGTCGGCGGGCACCGGCAGGTGAAGACGCGGGGCGAGATCCAGGTCGGCGCGTGCCTCGGCCCGGCTCACCTCGCCGTCGCCGTCGCCGAGGACGGCGCGCACCCGGTGTCCGGGCCGGTTGCCGGACAGCGGCAGTTCGAGGTGGAAGGCGGAGCCGGCGAGGTCCGGGGTGATCCGGGGGCGCCGCAGGTGCACCTCGGGAACGGGCTCCAGCCAGACGGTCTGCCAGATGCCGGTCACCCGGGTGTAGTTGCAGTCGTGGTTGGCGTACTGCACCGCCTGCTTGCCCCGGGCCTGCGGCCCGGACTTGGGGTCGCGGGCCCGGACGGTGATGACGACCTCGTCGCCCGCCCCGGCGATGTCGCCGAGGTCGGCGGTGAAGGGGGTGAAGCCGCCACGGTGACGCGCGACCTCCGTGCCGTCGAGCCACACGGTGGTGTCGTGGTCGACGGCACCGAAGTGCAGCAGCACACGGCGCCCGGCCCAGGCCGTCGGCAGCGTGAGGACCCGCCGGTACCAGACGGCCTCGAGGAAGTCGGTGTCACCGATGCCGGACAGCTCCGACTCCGGTGGGAAGGGGACGAGGATCTCGTCGCGCAGCGCGCGGCCGAGGAGTCCGCGTTCGAGGCCGCTGTCTCCTGTGTCGGTCTCGAACTGCCAGGGGCCGTTCAGGTTGAGCCAGTCGTGACGCACGAACTGCGGTCGTGGGTACTCCGGACGCGGTACGGAGTGAGAGGGCACGCTTGCTCCAGTCGATCGGACGGCCGGCGCGGATGTGCCGCGCCGGGGTGTACAGCGGGGGATGAGGTCAGGAGCCGCCGAGGCCGGTGGTGGCCACGGAGTTGACGATGCGGCGCTGGAAGAGGAGGAAGACCACGATCAGCGGCAGCGCGGCCAGCAGCGCGGACGCCATGGACTGGGCGTACTGGATGCCGAAGGCGTCCTTCACGGTGGCCAGGCCCACCGGGAGCGTCATCAGGTCGGGGTCGTTGGTGACGATGAAGGGCCACAGGAAGTTGTTCCACGCCCCGATGAAGACGAAGATCGCGACGGCCGCCACGATCGGCCGCGACAGCGGCAGCACGATCGAGAGGAAGACCCGGAACTCGGAGGCCCCGTCGATGCGGGCGGCGTCCTCCAGCTCCCGCGGGATGCCGTCGAAGAACCGCTTGAGGACGAACACCATCATGGGAGCGACGACCTGGGGCAGGACGACCGCCGCATAGGTGTCCACCATGTGGAAGAGGAGCATCTGCTTGAACAGGGGCACGACGAGCAGTTGCGGCGGGACCATGATGGCGGCGACGGTCACGGCCAGCAGGGCCCGGCGGCCGCGGAACGCGCCGCGGGAGAAGCCGTAGGCCGCGAGGGTGGAGACGGCCACCGTGATCAGGGTGACCAGGCCGGCGATCAGGAAGCTGTTGAAGGCCCAGAGGGTGACATGGCCGCGTTCCAGGATCTGCCGGTACGCCTCCGTCGTGAAGGCGCCCTTGAACGGTGACAGACCGGGGGTCGCCACGTCCTGCTCGTGCTGCACCGACGTGGCGATCGCCCACAGCAACGGCAGCAGCCAGACGGCCGCCAGGACGGCCAGTGCGGTGCCGGCCAGGACGCGCGGCAGCCGGCCGTGGCCGAGCAGCAGGGGCGAGCCGGCCGCTTCACGGGGCGGACGGCGCGGCGGGCGGGAGGTCGTTGTGGTTGCGGACACGGTCAGTCCTCCTGGCGGAAGAGGCGGAGCTGCACGAGCGAGACGAGGATGACGAGCGCGAAGAAGAGATAGGAGACGGCCGAGGCGTAGCCCAGCCGGTAGCCGGTGAATCCGACGTCGTAGACGTACTCCAGGACGGGGCGGGTCGAGCCGTTCGGGCCGCCCTTGGTGAGGATGTAGATCTGGTCGAACACCTTGAGCGAGGCGAGGATCTGGAGCATGGCCACCAGCGCGGTGGTCCTGCGCAGCTGGGGCAGTGTGATGGACCACAGGCGCCGCCACGCCCCGGCACCGTCCAGGGCCGCGGCCTCGTCGTAGGTCGAGGGCAGGGACTGGAGCGCGGCGAGGTAGAGGAGGAAGTTGAAGCCGACGGTCCACCAGACGGTGAGGGCGGCGATCGACCACATCGCGACGCTCTCGTCGGAGAGCCAGCCGACGGGTCCGATACCGAAGGTGTCGAGGAACTGGTTGGCCAGACCGAGGTCCGGCTGGTAGAGCCAGGCCCAGATGAGCGTCACCACGGTCACGGGCAGCAGATAGGGCGCGAAGAACGCGAGGCGCCAGGCCCACTGCCCGGCGAGCCCGCTGTGCACCAGCAGTGCCATCGCCAGCGCCAGCAGGACCAGTGGCACGCTGGAGACGACGGTGAAGAAGACCGTGTTGCCGAGGCTGCTCCAGACGTCCGGATCACCCAGGGCCTCCGTGTAGTTGTCCAGACCGACGAACGTCGTGTCGCGCAGGGCGAGCGAGCTGTCGGTGAAGCTCATCCACAGTCCCTGGACGACGGGCCATATCAGGAACAGGCCGAAGACGAGCAGGAACGGCAGGACGAAGACCAGGCCGGAGCCCGGGGCCGGGCGCGAGCCCCGGTGACCGGTACGGCGGCGGCCGGACGGGGGGGATGTCGGGCCGGCCTGGGCCTCGGCGTCGAGGGGTGCGGTGGTGGTCACGTCGGTCACTCCTTCTCCTCGTCAGGCCACCGGATTGGGCTGGCGCAGCAGGGCGTTCGCCTCACGGACCATCTGACGTACGGCCTTCTCGGCGGACGTGTTGCCCAGCAGCGCCGACTGCAGGGGCTGGCACATCCGGTTCTGGAAGTTCGAACCGGCCCCGGCGAACCAGTTCGGCGGGTCGAGCACCGCCACCTTCCCGGCGTCCGCGTACGAGGACTGCGGGTGCAGCGCGGCGTACTCCGGCTTCGCGAGCACGGGCTGGTACGCGGGTATGTGTCCGGCGCTCGCCCATGTCAGGCTCTGCTTGACCATCTCCGCGACGTACCGGTGCGCCTCACGCCGCCGTGCCGGGTCCGGGTTCTCCTGATGCGGGAGCACGAAGCTGTGGCTGTCCGTGTAGACGGCCGGTCGGTCGAACACCTGGGGGAAGGATGCGGCGCCGAGCGGGATGCCGGACTTCTTCAGCGTCGGCAGCTCCCACTCCCCGAGCATGACCATGCCGCCGCGACGGCCCATGAAGCCGGCCATCGCACCGTTGTAGTCGAGGTTGTCGGGATTGGTCCTGCCGTCGAAGAGCCGCTGCATGAAGGACACGACCCGCACCGCGGCATCGACGTCGATCTCGGCGGGCCCTCCGTCCGGCAGCGTGAAGGCGGCACCGGTCTGTGCGTAGAGGGCGGCGAACTGCCTCCAGTTCTGCGCCGTGTCGGTGACGTGGCCGAACAGGATGCCCGACTTGCCGGTCGCCTCGGCGAGTGCCTTGCCCGCGTCCAGCAGGGCCTCCGGAGAGCCCATCCGGACCAGCTCTCCCGAGGAGTCGAGGAGGCCTGCCTTGTCCGCGGCTTCCTTGTCGTAGAACACGATGAACGGGTGGACGTCGAGCGGGACGGCGTAGACGACCTTGTCGTGCTGTGTGCGCGCCCAGACCGCCGGGGTGAAGTCCCGGCGCGTGACGCCGAATTCGGCGAGCAGGTCGAGATCGTAGGGATCCAGCAGACCGCCGGGGGCGTAGCCCGCCAGCCGGGACAGGTGCAGGACCGCCACGTCGGAGGCCCGGCCCCCGGCGGCCGACATGGCGAGCTTGGTGTAGTAGGACGGGCCCCAGTCCAGGATGGTGCGATCGACTTCGAAGTCTCCGCGGTCGGACACGGCCTTGATCATGTCGTCCATCAGCATGCCGTCGCCGCCCTGGAACAGGTCCCAGACGCTCAGGGCGGAGGCGTCGGAGGCCGAGGCCGGTGAGGCGCAGCCGGAGAGCGGTCCCGCGGTGATCAACGCGCCCGCCGCGGCCATGGTGTGGCGCATCAGCCGGCGGCGGGTGAGGCCGCGTGCCGGATCGGACGGGGGCGCTGTCTCTGGGACAGGTGAGCGGGAAGACATGGCGGACCTTTCGACGACCAGACACGCATGCCGGACCGGCGGTGGACCACGGCAGGAGTGGGCCACCGCGCAGGGGCGGGCGGGGAGACGCACCGGCCGAAACGGTGCGGTGGCTAGTTTTTACATCGATGTACATTGGCTGTAAAGAGTCCGGGGCGCAGGGCCGGCGACGAGGACCGCACGGCACCGGGCGGCCTGCCCCCCGGTCCCTGACATGCCGGGACATAGACTCGGCGGCGGCGAAGGGCAGGGAGGTTGCGGTGGCACGACCCAGGATCAAGGACGTCGCACGGCTCGCGGGGGTGTCGGAGAAGACGGTGTCCAACGTGATCAACGACTACGCCCATGTCTCCGACAGAACCAGGCGCGTCGTCCGGGAGGCCATCGAAGAACTCGGCTACAAGGTGAATCTGGCGGGCCGTCACCTGCGCAAGGGGCGCACCGGCATCATCGCCCTCGTCGTTCCCGAACTGGACGTCCCGTACTTCGCCGAACTCGCCCGCCATGTCATTCGCGAGGCCGAACAGCGCTCCCTGACCGTACTGATCCACCAGACGGGAGCGGACCGTGATCACGAGCTGGCGGCGCTCGCCGGCTTCGGCTCCACCTTCGTCGACGGTGTCATCCTCAGCCCCCTCGCCCTCACCGCCGACGACCTGCGGGGTCGCGCGGGTGCGCCGCCGACCGTGCTCCTCGGGGAGCTGCTGGAGGAGGGCGCCGACCATGTCGCCATCGACAACGAGAAGGCCGCGCGGGAGGCGACCGAGCATCTGATCGGCCTCGGGCGCCGCACCATCCTGGCCATCGGCGGACGCGACGAGGCGGGCCTCGGTACGGCCGAGGCCCGCACCCGCGGCTACCGCGCCGCGCTCGCCGAGGCGGGCATCGCCTACGATCCGGCCGCCGTGCTGCCCGTCACGTCGTTCCGGATGCCCGACGGTGCCGAGGCCGTGGCCCGGGCGCTGAGCGGCGGCGCACGGCCCGACGCGCTGCTCTGCCTCAACGACCAGCTGGCGCTGGGCGCGTTGCGTGCGCTGCACGAGCACGGCATGCAGGTCCCCGAGGACGTCGCCGTCGTCGGCTTCGACGACGTCGAGGGCGGCCGGTTCAGCGTGCCGACGCTGAGCACGGTGGCACCCGACAAGGCCGCGGTCGCCAGGGTCGCCGTGGAACTCCTGCTGCGCCGTATGGACGAGGCGGCCGGAACCGCCGGCGCGGACGCGTCGCCCGGCCACCGGTCACCGCAGGATCTGCTGGTGCCCCACCGCCTCGTACTGCGCGAGAGCACCGAGGGGCCGGCACCGCGCTGATCCGGGACGCGCCTCGGCCCGGCTGCCCGACGGCCGTGCCGCACGCCCTCGGCATGCCGGCCGGCCGCCGACGCGCCGGCCACCCGTCGGCGGAGTGATCGCGACCGGTGATCGGCCGCGGTCCCGCCGGATGGCACCATGGTGACCATGGACATCCGGCGCAGGAACAACATCACGCTCACCGGTCCGGTAGACGCCCCCGTGGTCGTCCTCGCGCACGGCTTCGGATGCGACCAGAACATGTGGCGTCTGATCGTCCCGGCGCTGGCCGAGCGATACCGGGTGGTGCTGTTCGACTACGTCGGCTCGGGTGGATCGGATCTGTCGGCCTGGAGCGAGGAGCGGTACTCCTCGCTGCGCGGCTACGCCCAGGACGTGGCCGACGTCTGCGCGGCGCTGGACCTCGAAGGGGCGGTGTTCGTGGGGCACTCGGTCAGCGCCATGGTCGGAGTGCTGGCGGCACAGACCGTGCCGGAGCGGATCGGCGCGCTGGTGATGGTGGCCCCCTCGCCCCGCTACATCGACGACGACGGCTATCGCGGCGGCTTCAGCGCGGACGACATCGACGAACTGCTCGCCTCCCTGGAGTCGAACTACCTCGGCTGGTCCTCCGCCATGGCCCCGGTGATCATGGGCAACCCCGACAGACCCGGACTGGGCGAGGAACTGACCAACAGCTTCTGCGCCACCGATCCCGACATCGCCCGCGTCTTCGCCCGGACCACCTTCCTGACCGACAGCCGGGACGACCTGAAGACCGTGACCGTGCCGACCCTGGTGCTGGAGTGCGCCCAGGACGTCATCGCCCCTCGGGAGGTCGGCGCCCACGTGCACGCCGCGATCCCCTCCTCCCGGCTGGTGACCCTCGACGCCACCGGGCACTGCCCCCAGCTGAGTGCTCCCGAGGCCACCGCCCGGGCGATCCTCGACTTCCTCGAGAGCCGGCCGTGATGTGCCGTACGGGCGGCGCGTCCGAACCGGCCGGCACCGGAGACGAGGCGGGCATGGAGGCCGCCTTCACCGCTCTGCTGGAGGACAGTGCCGAGGAACTCTACGAGTCGGCGCCCTGCGGGTATCTGTCCACGTTGATGGACGGCACCATAGCCAAGATCAACACGACGCTGCTGGACTGGCTCGGCCTGCGGCGCGAGGACGTCGTCGCCAGGATGCGCTTCGCCGACCTGCTGACCGTCGGCGGCAAGCTCTACCACGAGACGCACTTCGCTCCGCTGCTGCGGATGCAGGGTGAGCTGCGGGGCATCGCCCTGGAGGTGAGGACCGCCCGGGGCGGACGACTGCCGGTGCTCGTCTCCTCCGTCGTCAAGCAAGGCAGCGAGGGCCAGCCCCTGCTCATCCGGACCACCGTCTTCGACGCCTCCGACCGGCGCGCCTACGAGGAGGAACTGCTCCGCCGCCGACAGGACGCCGAACGCGCCCGAGCCGAGGCGGAGCGGGCGCGTACGGAGGCCGAGGAGGCCCGCCGGCGGGCGGAGAGCGACCGGGAGCGGCTCGCCGACGCGCTCGCCGTCCTGCAGAAGTCGCTGCTCCCCGACACCCTGCCGGCGCTCCCGGGGATGGAAAGTGCCGTCTACTACCACGCGGCTTCTCCCGACCGGCTCGGCGGCGACTTCTACGACCTGTTCCCCGTCGACGCGAACAGGTGGGCGTTCTTCCTCGGCGACGTGTGCGGCAAAGGCCCCCAGGCGGCCGCGCTCACCTCGCTGACCCGGTACACCCTGCGCGCCGCGGCCCACCACGATCCCGAGCCCGTCGCCGCGCTGGCCACGCTGAACACCGTCCTGCACGAGCGGTACACCGCCTCCGGCGATCCCCGGTACTGCACCTGCGTCTTCGGCGTCCTCGAACCGGGCCCCGACGGACGCACGGCGGTGCATCTCGCGTCCGGCGGCCATCCCCCGGCGCTCGTGCTGCGGGCCGACGGGCAGGCCGAATACCTGCCCACCCCGGGCGGGCTGCTCGTCGGCGTCCTGCCCGCCGCGCCCTTCACCGCCGCCAAGACCACCCTGTCGCCCGGCGATACGCTCCTGCTCTACACCGACGGGCTCACCGAGGCCCGCACGGGAACCAGCCGTGACCACCTGTACGGCGAAGAGGCCCTGCTCGCCTTCGCCGCCGATCGGGCACCCGCGACACCCCGCGAGGTGATCACCGCGCTCACCGGGCTGCTGGAAGGATTCGGCGACGGCCTGGACGACGACACCGCCCTGCTCGCCCTGGGCGTTCCCGCCACGCACACCCCCACCCGCCCGGCTACGGATCACTGACGATGACCCCGTTGAACATCACTCACCGCGACGCCGCCACCGGTCCCGTGCTGCTGGTGGCCGGCGAACTCGACTACGACCAGGCGGCCGCCCTGCGCCGGCAGATCGAGCACGTCGCCCTGGCTCCGGGCCAGTGCCTGACGCTCGATCTGTCCGGCCTGGAGTTCTGCGACTCCACCGGGATCACGGCACTCCTGGCCGCCCGGCAACACGCCCAGACCGCCGGCGCCGACGTCGTTCTGTCCGCCGTCCCCGCCGACCTGCTGCGCGTCCTCACCATCGTCGGCCTCGACCAGATCTTCACCCTGCGCGCCGGTGGCGAGGCGACCGAACGCTGACCCGGCCCGGTTGCCACCCCGGGCTGCCGTTCCACCCCGCGGAACCTAGACGGCCATGGCCTCCTGAAGCCACCGGGAGACGCGGTAGGGCAGCCACCAGACGAGGTCGTCCGCCCGCAGGACGAGATGCTCGGCGGTGAACTCCTCCAGGATGTCGGCCGGGACCTCGGTGTGACATACGCCCCGGTCGAGCCGGGCGACGGCTTGCGGACAGCGGGGGTCGTCGGCGGTGAAGCGGCGCAGATCGCCCCAGCGCCGGTCCCGGATCTGGAGGAACCCCGGGCCCTGACGCCATACCAGTTTGCAGAGGTAGTGACGGGTTCGCCAGGCGTGCAGCACGCCCTCGGCGTCGGTGAGGCCCGTGACTGTCCGTGGCGGCTGCAGGTGTGACAGCACCTTCCAGGTCAGGTCCGCACGGTCCGCGGGCAGACGCAGGTCCCAGTCGACCTGGACGGCCCGCGCCGTCAGGTCGCGGACGAGGATGAGCCTGTCGAGCGCGGCCCGGGCGGCGGCCTGCCCGGACGTGACGAGATCCACGGGGCTGTCGAGTTCGGCCCGGCGCGCGCCCATGAGCCACAGCCGTTCGGCGGCGCCGGGATCCGCGGCGAGCGGGACGCGGCCCAGGGACATGCCCGGCAGCGACCGGGCCTGGGTGTCGTGGTCGCGCCAGGCCAGGACGGCAGGGGACGGGGTGCTGGGCGGCATGCGGGCTCCTCGGGGCTGGCCGGGACGTGTCGGTGTCGTACGGGGCGGCGGAAGGCGGTTCGGGAGGCTTCAGGGCAGCGCGGGAGCCGGAGCGGGACGGGCGGCCGGCACGCTTCCCGCGGCCGGTTCGGAGGCGGGACGGGCGTGCAGGTGGTTCATGTAGTCGAGGCGCAGCAGGTCCTGGTTGACGGACGCGGGCGCGATGTGGACGTACTGGCCGGCGTCGGTGAAGGTCACCCCCAGCGCCGTCCATTCGTCCAGGAGCGCCTGTACCTGCTGGAGGGTGTGGCCGGCGAACGCGGGGTCGGCCGTGGCCTTGCGGTGCAGGGCGGTGGGGGAGTGCGGTTGGTCGAGGAGACGGAACACCGCCACGCCGAACGGGTCCGTCAGGCGCCTGGTCCGCCAGTCGAACGAGTGCCGCCGGCTGACCAGGACGATCTCGTCACCGAGGTCGGTGTGGGTGAGCCGGGAGTCGGTGTGGTGCTTCTTCCACGCGGCGATGGCGTCGTTCAGCAGCGTCACCGTGTCCTCGCCGATGCCGCGTTCCGGCGCCTGGAAGACGTAGGCCAGGTCGTGCAGCTCCTCCTCGGGCAGGTCGTAGGTGAACAGGTAGTGCTCCTCGGGACGCAGTCCGGTGAAGCCCAGTTCCGGCCGGTTGAAGTAGGGACTGAAGCGCTCGATGGCGATCCGGGCGGACAGGTCGACCGGTGGGTTCAGGTGCTCCAGCGCGGGCAGTTGGCGGATCACGGGTTCGTAGTCCGCGGCGGTCTCACCGGGGAAGCCGTGCAGGTAGTTCCAGGACACCGACAGGCCCGTCTCGGCCGCGTCCCGGAGCATCCGTACGTTCTGGCAGCCGCTGACTCCCTTGTCCATGAGGTCGAGCACCCTGCTGTTGAGACTCTCGATGCCGGGCTGGACGTAGATGAGCCCGGCGTCGGCGAGGACCTGCAGCTGGGGGCGGCGCATGTTCGCCTTGATCTCGATGTGCATGCGCAGGTCGTAGCCGCTGTCGATGATCCGGGGCAGCACGGTGGACAGGTACCGCATGTCGAGGATGTTGTCGACGACGTACATGTCGAGCACGCGATGGCGCTCGGCCAGGTCCATGATCTCCTGGTAGAAGGTGTCGGGGCTCTTGCTGCGGAACTGCATGAACGAGCCGTTCAGACCGCAGAACGTGCAGTGGTGCTTCTCGCCCCACCAGCAGCCGCGGGCACCCTCGACCACCAGCTTCGGCTCCACCCAGTTGCGTGCCACGGAAGCGGCGAGGCGCTCGAAGTAGCCGCTGTAGTCCGGGGGGAGGATCGCGGCCGGGGGCAGGGGGCCGGTGGGCATCGGGTTGGCGACCGGGGCGCCGTCCCGGCGATGGCACAGTCCCGGGATCCCGGCCGCCGCGTCGGTCCCCGATCCGTCACGCAGCGCCTCCAGCAGCCGCGGGAAGGCGTCCTCGCCCTCGCCACGCACCACGAAGTCGACGAAGGGGAAGTTCCGGTGGACGGCGGCGCCCTGTTCGGCGTCGCAGTTGGCGCCGCCCATGACCGTCACGATCTGCGGGGCGATCCGCTTGATGTGCCGGGCCGCCGCCAACGCCGCGGTGTTCTGCTGGAAGGTGGACGTCAGGCCCACCACATCGGGGGCCAGGTCGGCCACCCGCTGAGCTATCCGCTCGACGAACTCCGGTACCACAGCGTGGAGTTGACGGGTCATCCGCATCCGTGAGGAGCGCAGCTTGCCGGTCATCACCTTCGTGAACTCGGCCTCCTTCCAGGCGGGATCGTCGTACAGGGCACTGGAGAACACCCAGTCGCCGCAGCCGAGGAAATAGGAGGACAGCGCGTAGTACTCGTAGTCCTCGGCGGAGAACTCGGTACGCCGGGTGATCCAGTCGGTGAACTCGAGGTTGGCGTGCAGTACTTCGCACGTCGCGCCCGCGACGCGTTCGTCGACACTGCGTTTGAGGATGCCCAGGGCCAGGGAGGGCAGGTCGATGGGCGACCACGGCATGTTGAGCAGGAGAACGCGCACGGACGGCTCCTTGGGAGAGGGCGTGGACAGAAGGCGGGAGGGACGACCGGCCCGGGGGGGGGGGGGGGGGGGGGGGGGGGGGGGGGGGGGGGGGGGGGGTGGGGGTGGTGGGGGGGAGGGGGGGGGGGGGGGGGGGGGGGGGGGGTGGCGT
>NZ_JBVIIT010000019.1:38155-206163 GCF_055569615.1 Streptomyces sp. NPDC031379
GGGGGAGAAGGAAAGAGGGGGGGGGGGGAACCCGCCCACGACCGACCAAAAAACACCCCCCCCCCCCGGACCGTGCGTCACTCCTCGTTGTCGTCGCCCTCGTCGGCGTTGCGGAACGGGACGGTGATGGTGATCCCGATGCCCGGCTTGCGGTTCTCCTCGTCGCCCGCGAGCGGGTCGTTGTGGATGATGTCCTTCTGCACGGTGCTTCTCCTTCTGTGAGTGGTGTGAGTGCTGTGCACACCCGGTCCCGCTGTGGCCTCAGCGGGACCGGGGCCCTCCGGTCGGTGCCGGAGGACGTCCAGGGGCGCGGGACGCCGGTTCCGGCAGCCGCGCGCGCAGAAAGGTCAGGGACCGGCGCAGAACGGCGACGTGCGCCGCGCCGTCGTAGCCGTCATGGCCGGTGTCGAGCCACATGGCCTCGTGCGGTACGCCCGCGGCCGTCAGCGCGTCGAGATACGTACGGATCTGCCCGGGCGGGCATTTGGTGTCCCGGGTCGCGCCGACGACGAGCAGCGGAGCCGTGACCGAGGACGCGTAGGTGAGGGGCGAACTGTCCGCGTAACGCCCGGGAACCTCCTGCGGGGTGCCGCCGAACATCCGGATGTCCAGGGCCCGCAGCGCCGGCGTGGTCGCCCGGTGCGCGGCAGCCCAGTCGGCGACGGGTTTGACGGCGATGCCCGCCTGCCACAGCCCGGGCCGGCAGCCGAGGGCGAGCAGCACCAGGTACCCGCCCCAGGACACCCCCCACAGGGCGGTGGCGTCCCCGGCGATCAGCCCCCGGGACACGAGGTCGGCTCGGACCGCGCCCAGATCCTCCACCTGGGTGTGCCCCACCCCCGCGGGGAAGGCACGCCGCCAGCGCGGCCCGTATCCGGTGGAGCCGCGGTAGTTGACGCGGACGACGGCGTAGCCCGAGGCCACCAGGGAGTGCACCGTGCCGTCGTAGGCGTCCCGGTCGTGGTCGGCCGGGCCGCCGTGGACCAGGAAGACGGCGGGTGGCGGCGCGCTGCCGGCCGGCTCGGGCAGGCTCAGCAGGGTGTGCACCCGTCCCGAGGGCGTGGGCGTCCAGTGGTCGGTGTGCCGGCCGGGAACGACGACCGGGGGGCCGGCCGGCGGCAGGGCGACGCCGTCCGTGGCGCGCAGGACGGGTGGACGGGCGGTGTGGGTCCACAGGTAGTCGACCGCGTCCGCGGCCCTCGGCGCCGCGTCCAGCAGGCTGCCTGTGGGGGTGGGCACCCGGGTCCGCCGCCGCGACCCGAGGTCCACGCGGTGCAGCAGGGAGCGGCCGTGGCGGTCCTGACGCACCAGCACCCTGCGGCTGTCCGGATACCAGCGGGCGGTGATCTCGGTGTCGAACGCGCACCAGTGATGGGTGCGCAGTCCCTCGTCCCGCGTCCAGGTGGCCAGGGCGTACCGGTCGCCGAGGTCCCGCACCAGTAACAACTCGCCGTGCCCGGCCAGGGTGGAGAAACCCTGGCACCACAGTCCGGTGCCGGTCCGCCCGGAGCCGGGCAGGGCGGCGCCGGAACCGGCCAGGGCGGCCACGGTCCGGCCGTCGCGCGCGACGACCGAGACGGCCACCGCGTCGTCGGCCGACGCGGCCAGGGCGATCAGTTCGCCGTCCGCGCTGATGCCGCCCAGCCGGCACGACGAGGACGTGCGCAGCACCTCGTCAGGGGCCTGGCCTCGCCGACCGGCCACCACCACGGTCCGCTGTCCCCGGGCGACGGCCGCGGCGACCGTCCCGTCCGCGGTCACGGCCAGCCCGCGAGACGGGCCGGCCGGCGCGCCGGGCAGTCCCGGCAGCCGCGGGCCGCCGTCGAAGTGCTGGAACCACCAGCGGCCCGCTCCGGCCGCGTCCTCGTCGAACCACCACACGTACCCGTCGGCGTCGATCGCCCGGTGCACGGTGCCCCCGGCGCCGGCGGTCACCTGCCGGACCCGGCCGGTGCCGGCATGCCACGTGAAGACCTCGCAGCGGCCGTCGGCGTCCGCGGTGAAGACCATGCGGCGCCGGTCCGCCGGGCACACGTCCGGCAGGGCGGCGACGAACACCTGGTAGGCAGAACTCATGACCGCTCCTCCGGGGAAGAACCCGCCGAGGGGCCGGTGCGCTCGCGTCCGTCCGCCGGCACGGGCGGCCGCAGCACCGCGGCCGCGGAACGCTGGGTGTGCACCGCGAGCACGGCCAGGACGGCTCCACAGACCAGGGCCGCGGCCCTGCCCCCGCCCCAGTGCACCAGGGCCGCCGCACACGCCGGTGCCATGGCGGCGGTCACCGTGGCGCCGGCGGCCAGGACGGCCCCGGTCCGTGACTGCACCTCCGGCGGGGCGGCGAGCACGGCCGCCGCACCGAGCACGACGGTGACCACGGGCAGCACCGCACACAGCACGGAGAAGCACAGGGCCCACATCCACGCTCCCCCGGCCACCGACAGCGCGGCGCACGGCACCAGCAGCAGCCAGGTGGCCGCCGCCAGCGACCGGTGCGCGCCCAGCCTCCGCACCACCCGCGCCGCCGCCAGCGAACCGGCCAGTCCCGCTGCCCCGGAGGCCGCGAGCACCCCCCCGGTCACCGCGCCGCCCGAGTCGTCACCGAGCACGAACACGGCGGTGTAGAACAGCAGGGCGAGCACCCCGCCGGCCACCGAGGACCACCACAGCACCAGACGCAGCACGGGGGAGCGGACCACCACGACCAGACCGGCCCGCAGCTCGCCCGCGAACAGCCGCCGCCACGTGCCGGCGGGCGACTCGGCCGAACCGCCGGGCGGCCGCGCGGAGACGGCCGGCGCATCGAGGCGACTTCGGATGGCCCGTGTCCCGAGGGCCGCCACGGCGTAGGTGACCGCGTCCACGGCGAACGGCAGGACCCGGCTCACGCCGAACAGGACACCGCCCAACGCCGGTCCCGCCACCAGCGCCGCCTGATCACCGGCCTGCACGCCGGCCACGGCCCGCGGCATGTCCTCCGCGGCCGCCAGCCGGGACAGTGCGCCGCGCGCCGCGGCCTCGTACGCCGTCGCGCACAGACGCTCCGTGAACGCCAGGCCCAGCAGCGCCCACAGCGGCGGACGCCCGAGGCAGCAGACGGCCAGTCCCGCCATCGCCAGTGCTGCCAGCACCGCCGATGCGCTCATGACGGCGCGCCGGTGTCCGCGGTCGGCCGGCACGGCGACCAGCGGCCCCAGCACCACCCCGGCGATCGCGGCGGCACTGGCGAACGCGCCCGCGGTTCCCGGGCCGTGGCCCAGGTCCAGCAGCAGGAGCGGGAAGACCAGTCCGGAGGCCTGACTGCCGAGACCGTCGACGGCGTTGACGACCCACAGAACGGCTGTGTCGCGGCGGCTGCCCACGCCGGGCCCGGTTCCCTGCGGGAGGGGAACGGCGACGGGCGAGGGCGGCTCGCCGTCGGCGCGCCACGGTACGCCAGACGCGTCGATGTCCCCCACCCCCTGAAAGCCCGGCGGCCACCGCCGGAGGCGTCCGGCAGAGGCATGCGAAAGCAAATGGCGCACCGGGAACCGACGGCCATGTGTGGAAAATGTGTGCGAAGTGCGAAAGTGAGCCGGAGCCTAATCACCGCGACACCACGGGAACAAGGGCCCTGAAGTCCCCTCCGGTCCCTCCGCGATGCCCAAGATGGCCGACAGTCGACTGGCCGCACAGGGCGACCGGTCGCCCCGCGCCGGCACCGCGACGACCGCGCCCACGACCTGCCGCGGAGGGACGCGGGACTTCGCGATAGCGCACAACGACGATGTGCAGGGCCCCCGGCCGGCCCTGCCGCCGGCCCGCTCGCCGACAAAGGCCGCATGCCTGCACGAGGCTCGGCGGACCACCACGGATGGCCGAAGGGACTCGCATCCGGGCGTTGCGGTACGAAACGAAGGCGCTCGCCCGCGCGGCGCCGATCCGTCTCGCGGATCCGGTCGCCACGCCGGCGATCCGTACAGCGGCAGGCCCGGCGACGGCAGCGAGGCCTGTTCCACTTTGGCCGACAACACGCCCCCTCGGCGCCCCGTTGACAACCCGGCGTTCCGCCACCGGTGGGGCCCGAGGGACAGGGGGGACAGTCCCGGTGGAGCAGGGGAGCCGCAGCGCACGGCGCTGCGGCTCCATGGCTCCGTGGCGGACCGGCCGACGGCCGGCCCCGAACGCGTCGCTCAGCGGCTGCGGATGGCGGTGGTGGCAAGGAATCCGGTCGCTGCGGCGGTGACGAGAGCGCACAGGGCGAGAACGGTGCTACGGCGCATGGGCGGAGCCTTTCTGCTGGTGATGGATCGGCGTCCTGGACAACGGCGCCAGGGCCGCCTTCGGCTCGCACCTGTCGGAAATGCAACCCGCATGGACGCGGCCTGCGGTCTCCGCGGGCGGCGGCCGGCCACGCGGGACGAGGCGCGGCCTCAGCGTCCCAGGAGCAGCCCCGTTCCCCTGACGTCGGCGTGGATGCCGTCCCTGCCCACCGTCACGCGCTGCAGACGCAGGGCACCCGCGGGCGGCTTCGGAAGCCGGAAGGAGAAGGAGAAGCGGTCGGCGATCTGCGGGCGGGTGAGCTTGGTCAGCGCGCCGAGGAGGGACAGGTCGAGACCCAGCCGCTCGAGAAGTCTGGGGTGGGCGAGCGCCGCGTCCACGAGGTTCACGCGGGTCAGGCCGTGCAGAAAGCGCGGTGCGCCGGTGAGCCGGTGGAGCCTGTCCTCGTCGTGCAGGGCGGCGCGCACCGCGGTGTCCGGCACGCCCAGGCGGCGCACGATCTCCGGGACGCCGAGCAACGCCCTGATCTTCCCGGCCTCGCGGGTGAGCCGGCGCGCCGAGGCGCGGGTCAGGTGAAGACCCTCGGCGGGTCCGGTGCCGGGCCGGTACGTCGCGAGGTCGCCGATGTCGAGCCGTATGCCGTCCACGGAGGTGGCGATGCCGCGTTCCCCGTCGCGCCGGATGCGGACGCCGGCCCGCACGCGCACATCGCGGCCCGCGACACGCAGGGAGCCGAGAGCCCGGACCCGGTCCGGTCCATGGGCGGTGAAGGCGACCTGTGAGGCGCCCAGTTCGCGGTTCATGTCGGCGAAGGACAGCAGGACCTGACCGCGCACCTGGTGGACGAGCGCGCCGCGCACCGCGGTGGGTCCGTCGCCGTCGATGCGTACGCCGCGTGCGGTGGCGGTGACCTGGGTGAGGGTGACCCGGTGGGCCGGAACGTCCGGGACGGTGACGCGGACCGAGTCCAGGCGCCGTGAGGCCAGCTGGGTGAGGAACGGGAAGCCGTCGATCCGTACCTCGGGGGCGGCGGCGAGGCGCAGTTGGTCCTTGAGCCGCTCGGAGGCCTTGCGCTCGGCGTAGAGCAACGCCCAGCGGTCGGCGAGGGCGACGAGGCAGACGAGAGTGAGCACCCAGGCCAGGGACCTCACCACGAGGGGCAGGCCGGTGGCGCGGTTGCGGCGTCGGCTGCCACGCCTGTGGTTGGGCGGCGCCCAGGGCTCCTCGTCGTCGTCCTCCCGCGGGGCCGGTGGGCCGTCGGCGGTGAGGAAGTCGTCCAGCGGGGGGTCTGCCAGTGAGGCCAGTTCTGCGTAGGGGTCAGGGGCGGAGGGAACCCGTTCGCCGGGAGGCCCGTCGGACGGAGAGGGGTGATGCGTCGATGTGTGGGGGGTACGCATCGGTAGATTTGATCATATAGTCCCACTCGGCCCGCAAGTCTTACCTGAAGTAAGGCGTGAAACAGGCCACTTCACGGCCTCTGCCTCGATGCGGCGTGCGGCGGATCCGGCAGCGCCGGTCAGCTCTGCCGGGCGTGCACCGGGCTGTTGGCGACCTCGTCCGGGCACTTGCGGTGCGGCCGGTGCTTGTGCCGGTCGCGCTGCCAGTCGAACGTCGCGAGGGCCAGCGACGCCAGCATGCCGACGAGAGCGCAGCCCAGCGCGGTGACGAGCGCGCCGCGGTAGTCGTTGCTCCGGCCGAGCACCAGGTAGAAGAGGCCGGGCAGGGCGGCGGTCCCCACCGCGGCGCCGAGCCGCTGCCCGGTCTGCAGGGCGCCGCCCGCCGCCCCCGCCATGCGTACAGGTACCTCCCGCAGCGTCATGGTGATGTTGGGCGAGACGACGAAGCCGCCGCCGACGCCGCCGAGGAACAGGACCGGGGCGGCGATCCACGGAGCCGGACCGAGGGGCGCGAAGCGCAGCAGCAGTGCGGTGCCGCCCAGGCCGGCGATCACGCCCACGAGACCGCACACGGTGAGCAGGCGGCCGAACCGGTCCACCAGCCGGCCGGCGACCACCGCCGCGCACGCCGAGCCCAGCGCGAAGGGGGTCACGGCGAGGCCGGACCGGAGCGGGGAGAAACCGAGGCCCCGCTGGTAGAAGAGGGCGAAGACCAGCCAGACGCCGCTGAAGCCGACGAAGTACAGCGTGCCGACGCCGGCGCCGACCGCGTAGCCGCGCACGGTCGTGAACAGGCGCGGGTCGAGCAGTGGCTGGGCATCACGGGCCACGAGCCGGCGCTGCCACTGGACGAAGAGGGCGAGGACCGCAACGCCGACGAGGAACAGCCACCACACCCGGCCGATGCCCCCGGAGTCCGCCTGGACCAGCGGATACATGAACGCCAGGACACCGAGCCCGAGGAGCAGGACGCCGGGCAGGTCCACGTGCCCCCGGCCGGAGCGCCGGGTACGGGGCAGCAGGCGGCGGCCGAGGAGGACGGCGAGGATGCCGATGGGGACGTTGACGTAGAAGATCCACCGCCAGCCCTGTGCACCGGAGGCCAGGGCGAGGATGGCACCGCCGGTGAGGGGGCCGACGGCGGAGGAGATACCGACGGTCGCCCCGAAGAAGCCGAACGCGCGGCCGCGTTCGGCGCCCCGGAACATCTGCTGGATGAGCGCGGAGTTCTGGGGGGCCATGAAGCCGGCCGCCAGCCCCTGGGCGAGCCGGGCCAGCACCAGCAGCGTGATGTCGGGGGCCGCCCCGCAGGCCGCGCTGAAGACCACGAAGCCGCTGAGGGCCAGCAGGAAGATGCGGCGCCGGTCCAGGGCGTCACCGAGGCGCCCGGCGGTGACGAGGGCGAGGGCGAAGGCGAGGGCGTAGCCGGACACCACCCACTGCACCTGCGCGGGGGAGGCGTGCAGATCCCGCTGGACGGTGGGCAGGGCGACCGCCACGATCGTCACGTCCAGCAGGCTCATGAAGCCGGCCACCAAGGTCACCCACAAGGCCCGCCACCGCTGCGGGTCGGGCTCGTACCCGGCCTCCTGGCCGCCCGGGCTCCGGTCGCCTGCCGCTGACGCCGACGCAGTCACTTGGGCTCCTCTCAGCAGGGCGGCACCCGGGCGGAACAAGTTCCCCCATCAGGGCATGGGCACACCCCCAGCCTGCGACCGCAGCGCTCCGAGGGAAAGCCCGGCCGCTCCGCGCCCCGCCCCTCGCCTTCACCGCAACGGCTTGGTCGTCACCCTCGGTAGCCGCCCCTGCGCCGACGGAAGACATCCGTTTGAGCGGGAGAGAAGTGCGCAGACGTTCTTCCTGTCCATGCGACCGACGAAAGGAACACCGTCATGGCGGCGACCGGCAACGACGAGTCGGTGGACCCCGCCGCGGTCAGCCGTCACCGAGGGCTCTTCCGCGCGATCGCGAGGCGACGCGACCCGAAGCTGCGCCGCAGCGACATCACCGTGACCGACGAGGCGGCGGTCAAGCGGGCCACCAAGGCCGCCGCGCTCGGCAACGCGATGGAGTGGTACGACTTCGGCATCTACAGCTATCTCGCCTCGACTCTGGGGAAGGTCTTCTTCCCCTCGGGGAGCGACACCGCCCAACTGCTCAGTTCCTTCGCGACCTTCGCGGTGGCCTTCCTGGTCCGCCCCGTCGGTGGAATGGTCTTCGGGCCGCTCGGCGACAAGATCGGCCGCAAGCGCATCCTCTCCCTCACCATGGTCCTGATGGCGGTGGGCACCTTCGCCATCGGCCTCATCCCCTCCCATGCGGCCGTCGGCCTCTGGGCCCCGGTCCTGCTGATCTTCTTCCGGCTGGTGCAGGGCTTCTCGACCGGCGGGGAGTACGGGGGTGCCTCGACCTTCATCGCGGAGTACGCGCCCGACAAGCGGCGTGGCTTCTTCGGCAGCTTCCTGGAGTCCGGCACGCTCGCCGGGTATGTCGGAGCCTCCGGCCTCGTCGTCCTCCTCACGAGCGTCCTGAGCGAGGACCAGATGCTGCACTGGGGCTGGCGCATCCCCTTCCTGGCCGCCGCCCCGCTGGGCTTCATCGGCCTCTACCTGCGGCTCAGGCTGGACGAGACACCCGCCTTCCGGAAACTCGAGGGCGGCCGGGCCGGGGCGAGCGAGGCCGCCGACGCCGCGGAGACCTCGGCCACCGCCGACCTCGGCAAGATCTTCACCCGGTACTGGCGGCCACTGCTGCTGTGCCTCGCGCTCGTCGCGGCGTACAACATCACCGACTACATGCTGCTCTCGTACATGCCGACCTACCTGTCCGACGAACTCGGCTACGGGACCAACCGCGGGCTGCTGATCCTGCTCATCGTGATGGTCCTCCAGATGTGCGTCATCAACCAGGTCGGACGGCTCTCGGACCGCTTCGGGCGCAAGCCGCTGCTGATGACGGGGATGCTCGGCTTCCTCCTCCTCTCCGTGCCGTCCTTCCTCCTCATCCGGCAGGGCGACACCGTCCTCATCACCCTGGGCCTGCTCCTGATGGGGCTCTCGCTCGTGGCCATGCTCGGCACGATGTCGGCGGCACTGCCGGCGATCTTCCCCACCCGGGTCCGCTACGGCTCCCTCTCGGTCGCCTACAACCTCTCGACCTCGCTCTTCGGCGGCACGACCCCCCTGGTGGTCACCGCTCTGATCAGTGCCTTCGGCAGCAATCTCATGCCGGCCTACTACGCCACGGCCGCTGCGGCCGTCGGTGTCGCCGCGGTGCTGTGCATGAGGGAAACCGCCAACAAACCCCTGGCCGGCTCCCCGCCCTCCGTCGAGACGGAGGAAGAGGCCGCCGAACTCGTCCGAGTGGCCGGGCGAGGGGGCTCCGCCTAACGTGGCCCCTATGGTGACGAACAGCGATGTTTTGACTCCACAGCGTCAACGTCCGCCTGTGTCGCGCGGCATCGGTCTGGTGTGTGCGGCGGCCGCCGCGGGAGCCCTGATCACGGGCTGCGGCACGGACGACGAGGGAGCCGCGCGGGCCGGTGCCGTCGAGGCCGCCCAGGTCGCTACGGCGGCGTCCTCCGCCCCGGCGAGCGGCGGCACCCTCACCGAGGACCAGGCCGAACGGAAGGCCCTCCTCGCGAAGGCCAAGGTCGACTACGACGACGCGCTGCGCGCCGCGGTGGCGACGGTGGCGAAATCGGAGCCGGTCTCGATCGAACTCAAGGGACCGGACGACAGCCCCGGCTGGGAGGCCGAGGTGGCCACGGCCGACGGGACCGCCCACACCGTGCGCGTCGACGCGGTCACCGGCAAGGCCGGCCAGGCACAGGCCAAGGACCAGGACGCCGACGACAAGAGCGAGCTGGCGGACCGGTTGCGCAAGGCCACCGTGACCGCTCAACAGGCCGCGCAGACCGCCACGGACAAGACCAAGGGCACGGTGACCTCCGTGGAACTCGACGACTCCGACGGGGGCACACAGGTGTGGTCCGTCGACGTCGTGACGACCGGCGACTGGAACAAGACCACCTACGACATCGACGCGGCCGACCGCAAGATCGTCCGGGAGCACGTCGACACGGACTGACCGGCGTACGGGTCGTCGGGCACACGACAGCGGTACGGACCGCGGATCGGCGCCGCGGTCCGTACCGGAGGGAGACGGGCCGGGTCGTGGGGAGGCCGGCCCGCCTCGTGACAACGGGTCAGCCCGTCTTGTTCACCCCCGCGAGGGCCTTGGCGAGGCCGTTGGCCCAGAGCTGGTTGACCCGGGCGCGCTCGGTGGAGTTCGGGTACCGGTTGGTGCAGGACGTGCCGGGGCCGCCGCCCGACATCAGTTCGCTGCACGGGCCGCTGTAGTGGTCGGGCAGGCCCAGCACGTGGCCGGTCTCGTGGGCGGTGACGCGGATCGAGTCGTACTGCTGGTTCTGCGCGTAGTCCAGGAAGATGTAGCCGCGGCCGTGGCCGTTGGTCGAGGCGTAGGACCCGCGCGAGTCGTTGCCCTCGTAGTAGGTGAAGTCGGCGCTGCCCGACGTCGCCTGCAGCTTGACGTTCGACACGGAGCTGTTCCAGATGGAGGCGGAGCTCGATATCTGGGAGCGGAAGCTCGGGGCCTGGGAGGCGTTGTAGTAGACGGTCACCACTTTCAGGGTCGGCTGGTCGGCCTGCCGCTTCGCGACCGACTTCAGCACGGCGTCGAAGAACGCCTTGTTGCCGGCGTTCTCGGTCGGGCCGACGTAGCCGGCGGTGGCGGCGTGGGCCGGTGCGGCGGGGGCGCTCTGGGCGCTCGCCGGGCTCGCGGTGCCGAGCGCGGCGGAGGCCAGACCGAGGCCGAGCGCGAGGGCCAGGAGTCTCCTGGAGTTCTTCGGCCTGGTGGTCATGCGGAACGAAGCCATGTGGGGGGCTCCTACTCGTCCTGTGGGGTTGAACGATCGATTGCCAGTGAGTCTCAGGCAGGCCAACGGGGCTGCGGATGATGGCAATCGGGGATAGCGCGGGGCTATCGGCGGCCGACTCGTCCACTTTCGTTGGAACTTGAACATCTGGTGCGCGCCCTCGTGCCGCCCTACGCTCCCCCCATGGAGCTCGAGGTGAGGCACCTGCGCGTTCTCTGCGCCATCGCCGACACCGGCAGTCTGCACAAAGCGGCCCGGGAACTCGGCATGGCCCAGCCCTCGTTGAGCACTCAGCTGCGGCGCATCGAGAACGCGCTCGGTGCGCAGCTCTTCGTGCGCGCCCGCACCGGCTGCCGCCCCACCCCGCTGGGCTTGGTGGTCCTGAGCCGGGCCCGGCCGCTGGTGGCGGAGTTCGCGGCGATCGTCACCGAGGCCAGGGCGGCGGCCGCCCGTGCCGCCGACGGGTTCCAGCTGCGCATCGGGGCCACGGCGAGCCGGGCCATCCCGGGCTGGTTGCGCCGGCTGCGGTCCAGGGCGCCGCGGATCGAACCGACGCTGCAGATGAACGTGTCCGCCAACGCGCTGCTGGGCATGGTCGCCGCGGGCCGGCTCGACATGGCCTTCGTGCACGAGGTCGAGGGCAGTCCGCTGCGCATCCCGCCGGGTCTGTGCCTGCGCGTGCTCGTCGAGCGTGAACCGCAGTTCGTCACGCTGGCCGCGGACCATCCGGCGGCGTCACGGCGGCAGGTGAGGCTGGGTGACCTGGCGGGTGACCGCTGGATGGTCGACTCCACGGTCGACGGCGAGTGGGACGCGCTGTGCCGGGTGCTGCGGGCCGCGGGCCTGGAGCCGGAGATACTGCACGGCGACTACCTCACCGCGTACTCGCTGGCCGCCATCGGCGAGGTGGTCACGGTCAGTCAGCCCACCGCCCATCCCCGTCCCGACCTCGCGATCCGCCCCCTGGAGGGCGACCCGATAGGCGTACGCCTCCTGCTGGCGGCCCGCTCGGAGGCCGAACTGGACGCCGTCTACCCGGAGTTGGAGGAGGCCTACGGGGCAGTGGTCCGTGAGGCGCCGGCCTACCTGGAGTGGCTGGAGCGTGCGCGCCGGCCCGTCGCGCCGCCGGCCGCGGGCATGTGGGGTACGCCGGGTACGCCGGACGCGTGCCGGAACGTTCACGCCGGGCCGCTGCTCTGGAAACGGCCGGCCGCGGTCGGCCGGCGGACCGCCGTGGGGCCGCCGTCCGGCGCCGCACCGCGCGGCGGCGTGAGCGCACCGAGCACTCCCGGCTGACGCCGAGCACGCGTGCATCGGCCACTTTCGGCTGACGTCGGACACGGTCCGGGGACCGGCACGTTTGCCCCGACAGGGGCGGGCAACGCGAAACCCATGAGCGAATCGAACAACGACACGAGCCGGAAGTCCGCACCCGAGCAGGAGACCGCGCCGAACGCCCGGCGGGCGGCGGACAAGGCGACGGCACCTGCAGGCCGCGCGGCCGAGAAGGCCGCGGCGACCACCGATGACGGGCTGTCAGCCGCGAAGAAGGGCGCGGAGCGGGCGGCCGGGGCGACGAGCGCGGCCGTCCACACGGCGGGCCGCGGCGTCGAGTCCGGGCGCCGGGCGCTGATCACTGCGTCGGGCCAGGTCGCCACCACGGCGAGGACGGCCTGGGCGGTGGTCGCCCACCGCAAGCTGGTCGCCGCCGGCGTGGGCGCGGGCCTCACGGCACTGACCGCCGCGTCCTACGCGGTGGGACGACGAGCCGAACGTCACACGCAAGGGCCCCTCACCCGCCTCACCGGGGGCCGTATGTGACGCTGATCGTCACGCGGCCGGATCCTCCGGTGGGCCCGGGTCAGGTGCCGATCAGCTGTGCGGCGGCACTGTCCAGCAGCGTGTCCAGGACGACCGGGTAGGCGCTGTGCGGCATGCGGGCGGCCAGCAGCCGGGCGGTCGCGGCGATGTTCGGGTAGGACTCCGACGGGAGGCGGGCGTACGTGGAGGTCCACATCTCCTCGTCCGCCGCACGGGTCTCGTCCGCCAGGGCGAGCGCCCCGGCGTCCAGCGCGGCGAACGCCAGGCTCAGGTCGATGAAGGCGTGGTACAGGCGGACGGCGGCGGCGTCCGGGAAGCCGGCTGAACGCAGGATGCCGAGGATCGTCTCGTCGACCGCGATCTCCCGGGGCCGGCCGGTGACCCGGCTCGCGGTCAGGGCCGCGGCCTGCGGGTGGGCCAGATACGAGGAATGGATGGCGAGCCCCAGGGCCCGCAGGTCGGCCCGCCAGTCGCCGGTGGCGGACCAGCTGTCCAGCGCCCGCCCCATCAGCTCCTCACCGATGGCCCGGACCAGCCCGTCCATGCCGGCGAAGTAGCGGTAGAGAGTGCTCGGGTCGGCGCCGAGGGCGGCGCCCAGCCGGCGCGCGGTCAGGCCGGCACTGCCGTGCTCCCGCAGGACCCGCAGCGCGGTGTGCACGATGAGCGTCTCGGACAGCACGGTGCCCCGCTGGGTCGGCCGGCGCCTGCGTCGCGCCGACTCGGACACCACCTGCTTGGCCATGCGCACCACCCTCCTCGCCGACACGACGGCGACCCTTATGCCAACACGGTTGACTTTACATGGCGGCGTCCCGTTGCATCAGGGCATCCCCGGGGGCCTGAGCGTCCCCGAAGAAAGGTGTCTGACATGCGAGTACTCCTGGTGGGCGCGGGCGGCGTCGGAACCGCCGTCACACGGATCGCGGCTCGTCGCGGCTTCCTGACCCACATGGTCGTGGCCGACTACGACCTGGCCCGGGCCGAGGCGGCCGTCGCCGCGTTGCGAACGGACGGGGACCGGTTCAGCGCACGGCGCCTGGACGCGTCCGACGAGGACGGCGTGCGCCGGCTGCTCACCGAGGAGCGCTGCGACGTCCTGCTCAACGCGACCGACCCGCGGTTCGTGATGCCCCTGTTCCGCGCGGCACTGGCGGCGGGCGCGCACTACCTGGACATGGCGATGTCCCTGTCCGTCCCGCACGCCGAGCGCCCCTACACGGAGTGCGGCGTGAAGCTCGGCGACGGCCAGTTCGACCTGGCCGGCCGCTGGGCGGACTCGGGCCGCCTGGCCCTGGTCGGCATGGGAGTGGAACCCGGCCTGTCCGACGTCTTCGCCCGGTACGCCGCCGACGAACTCTTCGACGAGATCGAGGAGATCGGCGTCCGCGACGGAGCGAACCTGACCGTGGAGGGCCACGGCTTCGCCCCGTCCTTCAGTATCTGGACCACCATCGAGGAGTGCCTGAACCCTCCCGTGGTCTACGAGAAGGACCGTGGCTGGTTCACCACCGCCCCGTTCAGCGAACCGGAGGTCTTCGACTTCCCCGAGGGCATCGGCCCCGTCGAGTGCGTGAACGTGGAGCACGAGGAGGTGCTGCTGATCCCCCGCTGGGTGGACGCGCGCCGGGTGACGTTCAAGTACGGCTTGGGCGACGACTTCATCGCGAGGCTGAAGACCCTGCACGAGCTGGGCCTGGACGCCACGGCGAAGGTCACCGTCCCGGGTGAGGACGGGCCCGTGCGGGTGTCCCCGCATGATGTGGTCGCCGCCTGCCTGCCCGACCCGGCCACGCTGGGCGATCGCATGACCGGCAAGACGTGTGCGGGCACCTGGGTCAAGGGCACGAAGAACGGCGCACCGCGTGAGGTGTACCTCTACCACGTGGTCGACAACCAGTGGTCGATGCGCGAGTACGGCTCCCAGGCCGTGGTCTGGCAGACCGCGGTCAACCCGGTCGTCGCGCTCGAACTCCTCGCCACGGGCGTCTGGTCGGGCCAGGGCGTCCTCGGCCCCGAGGCCCTTCCGCCCCGCCCGTTCCTCGACCTGCTCACCGAGTACGGCTCTCCCTGGGGCCTGCGCGAACAGGGCTGATCACCGGCCGACACGAGGAGGCCGCAGCCGCGCACGGCCGGTGATCAGCCGGGGAAGCGGCCCGTGGAGCGCAGTCGCCAGCGTCGTTCGGCATAGGCCAGGTCGTCGCGCCACAGGCGTCCGGCGGCGGCCCGGACCAGCGGGCGCAGGACCGGGGCCGCCCCGCGCGCGACGGCGAAGCCGGGGCGGTCGGAGGCCGCGACGACGGCCTCGACGACCGCCGTGCGCGGCCGGCCCCGCTCGTCCGGGCCCAGCGGGGTCGCGTGCGTCTCGACGACGGAACCCCGGCCCTCGCCCTCGGTGATGCGCATGACGACGGTGCGCGGTCCGGGCGCGGTGAAGACGGCCCGCACCGGGACCACGAGCCGCCCCGCCACCTTGAAGGAGACGTCCACGACGAAGCCGTCGTCCTGCCCCTCACCGGAGGCCCGCGGTGCGTCGACCACCGTCAGGTCGACGAACGAGTACGGGTGGAACCACGCCCCGTGCCAGGGGTCCAGCCGATTGGCCACGACATCCTCGGGCTCACACACGCCCCTCGTGACGTAGACCGCCGACAGGGCCCGGCCGAGGTCGGGACGGCGGGGCACCACAGGCTCGTCCGACGGGGACTCGCCGCCGGCCTCGTCGAGCCGCACCCACAGCAGCACCCCGTCGTCGTGCACCGGCAGCGGATGCCAGCCGGCGAACGAGGCGCCGTTCAGAGCCAGCCCGTGCCACGGGCAGACGAGGGTGCCGCAGCGGACGGGGCCGTCCCGCAACGGAGCGCCCAGATGCGGACAGATCCCCGGCCCGGCCACCGGGCGGCCGTCGGCGGCCCGCCAGACGACCAGCTCCCGCCCCGCCACGGTCCGCGCCAGCGGACGGTCCTCGCGCAGACCGCGCGTGGCGCCCACGACGTACCAGTTGCCCGACGGACGGGCCTGCGCCCGTTTCAGCGCCGCGGCGATCAGCGCCGGCCCGGCCTCGCGCCACGTGGGCGGCTGCCTGTCCCAGGGCACAGGATGCCGGCGCAGGGAGAGCGGCAGACGTTTCCGCCTGCCCGGCCGGGCGGGGTTCACGCGGCCTCCCGGTGGACGCCGGGGCGCGGTGACGCCGGGCCGGCGGACGGCGGGCCCGTTCGCGCGGCCTCCCCGCGGCGCGGATCGTCACGGGCGCGCAGCCGCGCCGCGACCACCCGGGCCAGCCCGTCGGCGGCGACCGCGGCGCGCCGGCGACGGGGAACCACGGCCCGGCGGTGCAGCACCGCGTAGCCGTCGCGGGCGACGGCGTCCAGGATGCCGCCGTACAGGACGAACGCGGTACGGATACAGGGCCGGGACACCGGATCCAGCATGCCGAGACCCGGCGCCGCCTCTCGGTAGACGCCCCGGGTCAGAGCTTCGAACTCCCGCAGCGCGGCGACGACGCGGGCGTCGGTCCGGCCCGTGTCCCGGCTCCAGCGCAGCAGGGCGCGGTCGACGCCGTGCGCGTCGAGCAGATCGGCCGGCAGGTACACCCGGCCGCGGTCGAGGTCCTCACCCACGTCCCGCAGGAAGTTGCTCATCTGGAAGGCCACGCCGAGCGCGGCCGCGTGCGGCGCCGCCTCGGCGCGGGGTACCACGGTGCCCAGGACCGGCAGCATCTGCAGCCCGATGACGGCCGCGGAGCCGTGCATGTAGCCCCGCAGGTCGGCGTAGGTCGGGTACTCCGTGGCCACCAGGTCGGCACGCATGGCGGTCATGAAGTCCCGGAAGTGCTCGGGGGAGATGCCGTAGCGGTGAGCGGTGTCGGCGAGCGCGAGCACCACCGGTTCGCGGCTCCGCCCGCCGCGCAGCCCCTCGTCCAGGCTCTCCTGGAGCCCGGCCAGCGCCGCACCCCGCTGGTCGGCTCGGATCCGCGGATCGAGCGAGTCGACGATGTCGTCCGCCCAGCGCGCGAAGCCGTACAGGGCGTGCACGGCGGACCTGCGTTCGACGGGCAGGAGCCGGGTGGCGAGGAAGTACGTCCTGCCGTGGCGGGCGTTGAGGGCGCGGCAGTGGCGATAGGCCTCGCGCAGCGCCGCGTCGGTGATCCCCGCCGCGTCCAGTTCACGGTCGGTCATACGGCGTTCTCCTTCGTGGGGGACTGCGCCCTGCGCGCGCGTGCGGAAGAGGACCGGGGAACGCCGGTGATCCGTGCCGCGGCCAGCTTTCCCGACAGCAGTACGGTCGGCACGCCGACGCCAGGTGTGGTGCCGCAGCCGGCGAGGACGGCGTTCTCGGTGCCGCGGACCAGGTTGCGCGGACGGAACGGGCCGGTCTGGGCGAAGGTGTGCGCGGCCGAGAACGGGGTGCCGGCCGCGTGCCCCTGGGACTGCCAGGTGGCCGGGGTGACGAGGCATTCCCTCTCGATGGCGGCCTCGATGCCGTCGAGGCCGCGCCGCTCCAGTTCCCGCAGCAGCTCGCTGCGGTAGCGCGGCGCGAGATCGGTCCAGGCCCGGACCCCGGGGCCCACCTCGGTGTTGGGGCAGGGCGCGAGGATGTAGTGCAGATGCCGGTCCGGGGGCGCGAGCGCGGGATCGGTGGCCGTGGGGCGCGTGACGAGCAGCGAGGGATCGCTCATCAGACGGCCGGTGCGGGTCAGTTCATCGAAAGTGCGGCGCCACGCGGCACCGAAGAGGATGGTGTGATGGGCCAGTTGGGGCCAGGTACGGTCGGTGCCCGCGTGCAGGACCACCGCGGAGGGGGAGTGGCGCAGCCGCAGCGGGCGCCGTGGCCGGCGGCCGAGCAGGCCGTAGGCGACGGGCAGGTCGGGGGTCAGGACGACGGCGTCACACGGGATCCGCATCCGGTCGGTGACGACCGCCGTGATCCGCTCACCGGAACGTTCCAGACGGGTCACCCGCTGCCCGAACCGCAGTACGGCACCCGCGTCGGCGGCGGCGTCCGCCATGGCCTGCGGCAGCGCGTGCATACCGCCCCGGGGGAAATAGACGCCGGCGACGGTGTCCATGTAGGCGATCACGGCGTACGCCGCCAGTGCCCGGGCGGGAGGCACCCCCGCGTACAGGGCCTGGAAGGAGAACACGCGACGCAGCCGCTCGTCCCGCAGGAAGCTGCCGATCCGGGAGTCCAGAGCGCCGAAGCCGCCGAGGGCTGCCAGGCGCGCCAGGTCGCCATGGAGCAGGCCCAGCGGGGAATCGAAGTTGGCGTCGATGAACCGGCGCATCTGTACCCGGTAGAGCCGCTCCAGCCACGCCCGCAGCCGCCGGTAGCCCGCCGCCTCGGCGGCACCGGCGAACCGCTCCACCTCCGCGGCCATGGCCTCGGCCTCCGTGTGCACGTCGAGCGAACTCCCGTCGGCGAAACGGGCGTGATAGGCGGGGTGCAGCGGGATCAGCTCGACGCGCTCGGACAGACTCTCGCCGACCGCGGCGAACGCCTCGTCGGCGAGGTCCGGCATGGTCAGCACGGTGGGACCGGTGTCCACGCGGTAGCCCGCGAGATCCAGACGCCCGGCACGGCCACCGGGCAGCGGGTCGCGCTCCACGACGGTGACCCGGCGGCCCGCGCCCAGCAGGTGCAGGGCGGCCGACAGCCCGGACAGCCCCGCACCCACGACGACGACGTGATCACTGGGACCTGGCAGGACGCGGCTCATACGCGGATCTCCTCACCGGCGCCGGCGATGCAGGGCATGGCCGCGCCGTGGTCGTCCGGCGCGCCGTCCGGCGCACGTCCCTCCGAGCGGGCGTCCCGGCCGGTCGGCGTGCCACCCGCCGCGACCACGAGCAGCTCGCGCAGGCGGCTCCCGCCCTCCGGCTCCAGCGGGGCACCGTCGAAATGGCGGAGCCCCTGGGTCACCAGCCGCCCGATCCGCGCCTCGACCGTGGCCCGGGCGCCGGTGCGTTCCAGGACCCTGCGCACCTCCTCGAGACCTTCCCGGGTCAGGTCGGCCTTGCCGAGCGACCGGTCGAGCACGGCGAGGGCCGCGCGGTCCCCGGCCGTACGGGCCCTGGCCAGGGCCAGCGCGATCAGGTAGGTCGGCTTGCCCTCGCGGATGTCTCCGCCCGCGGGCCTGCCGGTCGCCCCGGCGTCGGCGAAGACGTCGTCCAGGTCGTCACGCAGCTGGAAGGCCACGCCGATGCGGCGGCCCGCCGAGCACAGCGCGCCCGTCGTGGCGGTGCCCGCCCCCGCCAGTGCCGCGCCCAGCGCCAGGGGCCGCTCGACGGAGTACAGGGCGCTCTTGAGACAGGCGGAGCGCAACGCCCGCGCCGGCGAGTGGTACGCCGTGGTCTGCCCGTGGGCATCGAGGTACTGGCCCGCCACCATTTCCGTGCGCAGGTCGCTCCACAGCCGGCGCACCACGGGCCCGGTGCCCGTCGGCAGAGCCGTCTCGGCCACCAGGTCGTCCGCCCACGCGAGGGCGAGATCCCCGGCGAGGACGGCCGCCGCTTCCCCGAACCGCGCGAGACGGTCGGGCCGGGCGGCGCGGGCGTACTGGGAACGGACGTCCGCGTGCAGGGCGGGCCCGCCCCGGCGCCGCGGCGAACCGTCCATCACGTCGTCCTGGACGAGCGCGCAGGTCTGCAGGAGTTCCAGCGCGGCTCCCAGCCGCAGGGCCGCCGTGGCGGACGCGCCGTCGGCGCCGCCGCAGGCGCGCAGTGCCCACCAGAGCAGTCGCGAGCGGACGCGCTTGCCGCCCCGCCGGGTGAAGTGCGCGACGCGCAGGGCGAGGTCGTCGGCGAAGACCGGGTCCACGCCGCGGGCCCGGTCGACCCGGTCGGCCAGCACCTCCTCCAGCACACGGTCCACAGCCGCGTACACGTCCCGGTCGACGGCGCGCGCCGCACCGACCCCGGCCGGCTCCCTGTCGTGGCCCGCCGCCGCCCGGCCGGCGGGCGGCCCGGTGCGAGGGCCGGACGGACGCACCCGGACGGGTGACCGTGGCAGGCCGGCCGGCCCGGAGGCGGGCGGCGGCCCGGCCGCGTGATCATCCGTCGCCTGGGTGGGGCGCATCGCGGTTCCTCTCCTCGTGATCGCATGTCGCTCCGTTGACAGGACCTTCGCTCCGAAAGCCGCGCGCGGATGCGGCGACGGACCCGAAGCCCGGCGTACGGACGGTGCGGGACATGCCTTCCACGCCCGGCCCCGCCCGCGAGAGCCGCCTGTCGCTTTCGGGTGACCTGCATCCGATCGGGCAGACGAGCGGGAACACCGGCCAAGTGCGCGCCGGCGGGCGCGGGAAGGAGGCAGCCGTCGTGCGGGAGACGGACGTGGCGGTCGTCGGCGCGGGAGCGGCGGGGCTGTCCCTGGCCCACCGGCTGTCGGGGCACCTGCCCGGAAGACGCACGCCTTCGGTGGTCCTCGTGGACGCCCCGCCCGGACCGCTGCGGCCGCCGAGCCGGACGTGGTGCTTCTGGGAGAGCGGTCGCAGCCGTTTCGAAGCCGCCGTCGGCGCGAGCTGGCGGGTCCTGCGGGTGCGCCCGCCGACCGGTGACCCGGTCACGGGGGACATCTCGCCCCTGCGCTACAAGATGATCCGGTCCGACGACTTCGAGGACCTCGTCGCGCGGGATCTGGCGCGCAGCCCGAACGTGCGGCGCCTGGACGCGACCGTCGAGACGGTCGAGGACATCGCCGAAGGAGCCCGGATCGTCCTCCGGACGGCCGACGGCCGGTCGGATCTCCTGCAGGCCCGCTGGGTGTTCGACTCCCGCCCGCTGGGCAGTCTCCCGGCGGCCCGTACGACCCTGCTGCAGCACTTCCACGGCTGGTTCGTGCACACCGCCCGGCCCGTGTTCGACCCCGCGACCGCCGAGCTGATGGACTTCCGCACCCCGCAGCCCCACAACGGCCTGTCGTTCGGCTACGTGCTGCCCACCGGCCGCCACGAGGCCCTGGTCGAGTACACGGAGTTCTCCCCTCGCGTCCTGACGGCGAACGGCTACGAAACGGCCGTACGGCACTACGCCGAGGACGTCCTGCGGCTCGGCGACAGCGAGGTGCTCGCGACCGAGACCGGCGTCATCCCGATGACGGACGGCCCCATGGCGAGACAGGTCGGGCAGTCCGTCTTCCGTATCGGAGCCGCAGGCGGTGCCACCCGCCCGTCGACCGGGTACACCTTCGCCGGGCTTCAGCGCCAGACGCGGGCCGTGGCGGCCGCCCTGCGCCGAGGCCGCCGCCCCGTCCCGCCGCCGGCCCACTCCGCCCGCTCCCGTGCCATGGACGCCGTACTGCTGCGCGCCCTGGCCAGCGGCCGGGTCGACGGCCCGGAACTCTTCTCACGGATGTTCCAGCGCCTGCCCCCGAACCGGGTCCTGCGCTTCCTCGACGGGCACACCCACCTGCTGGAAGACCTCTCCATCGGCTGTCGCACACCGCTCGGACCCATGCTCCGCTCGGCGCTGGAACTGCCCGGCCTGCCCCGCCGCCCCTTCGATCACCCCCGCTCCGCACCCCGCCACCCCTGACGACCACCACCGCCGCTCCTGGAGACCGCATGAGCCTGTTGCGCGACGAGGACCTCGCCGCCGCGTTCGATCACGCCGCCCGCACTTACGACACGCTGGTGGCCGCCAACCCCGGCTACCACGCGCACCTGCGCCGCTCGGTACGCCGCCTCGGGCTGCCCGGCCACGGAGAAGGGCTGCGCGTCCTGGACCTGGGCTGCGGCACCGGCGCCTCGACCGCCGCGCTGCGTTCGGCGCTGCCGGGCGCGGACATCACGGCGGTGGACGCCTCCGCCGGCATGCTGGAGCGAGCCGCGGCCAAGCCGTGGCCGGCCGGTGTGACCTTCGTGCACGCCCCGGCGGAACGCCTGCCCGAGGCCGGGGTGAAGGGCCCCTTCGACGCGGTGTTCGCCGCCTACCTCTTCCGCAACCTGTCCGATCCCGACGCCGTCCTCGGCGCGGTGCGCACGCTGCTGACGCCGGGAGGACGACTCGGAGCGCACGAGTACACCCTCAGCGGCCGCCGTGCCGATCGCGCGATGTGGACGCTGGTGTGCCGCGGCATCGTCCAGCCCGTCGCCGCCGTGCTCGGCGACAGCGGGCTCTACCGTCACCTGTGGCGCAGTGTCGTCGAGTTCGACACCGCCGAACGCTTCGCCGAACGGATCGGCGCCGCGGGATTCCACCAGGTCAGGGTCGTTCCGCTGCCGGGCTGGCAGACGGGCATCGCGCACACCTTCGTCGCCCGCCGCACCGATGCCGCGACGGAGACCGGCCGATGACCGGTGCCCACCGCCCCGACGGCGCCCGTCGCGGCCGGGACCGCCGGGCCGGCCTCCTGCCCCCGCGCCCGGGAAGCCCGCGGATCGACGGCCCCCGCCCCACGACCGCAGTCGTCGGCGGCGGGATCGCCGGACTGGCAGCCGCCACGGCACTGGCCGAACGCGGAGTACACGTGACGCTGTACGAGCGCGAGGCATACCTGGGCGGCCGCGCCGGCGGATGGCCGGTCGACCTGGCGGACGGCTCCACCGTGACCATGAGCCGCGGCTTCCACGCCTTCTTCCGCCAGTACTACAACCTCCGGGGCCTGCTGCGCCGCACCGATCACCGGCTGCAACGCCTGACCGCACTGCCGGACTACCCCTTGCAGCACAGCAGCGGCCTGCGGGACAGCTTCCGCCACGTCCCGCGCACCCCGCCGTGGAGCGCGCTCGGATTCGTCGCGCTCAGCCCCTCCTTCGGCCTGCGGGACCTGAGCGCGATGAACCCCCTCGCCGCCCGACCCCTGCTCGACGTACGCGTGCCCGACGTGTACGAGCGCCTCGACGGCATCAGCGCCCACGACTTCCTCGACGCCGTGCGCTTCCCGGGAAAGGCCCGCCACCTGGCGTTCGAGGTCTTCTCCCGAAGCTTCTTCACCGACCCGCGAAAGCTGTCGGCGGCGGAGATGGTGCTGATGTTCCACATCTACTTCCTCGGCTCCTCCGAGGGCCTGCTCTTCGATGTGCCCCGCGCCCCCTTTCCGGTGGCTCTGTGGAATCCGCTGGCCGGGTATCTACGGCGGCACGGTGCCGACGTACGGACCGCCACGGCCGTCGAGCACATCGCGCGGACACGGGACGGGGCGTACGTGCTCACCGCCGGCGGCGCCGAACGGCGCCACGACACGGTCGTGCTCGCGCTGGACACGGCGGGCCTGCGGGCCGTCGTCGGCCGCTCCGGCGGGCTGGGCGACGCGCCGTGGCGCGAGCGCGTCCAACGGCTGCGCCCCGCCCCGCCCTTCCTGGTGACCCGCCTGTGGCTGGATCGCCCCGTGCACCCCGGCCGCCCGGGGTTCCTGGGCACGAGCGGTCACGGCGGCCTCGACAACATCAGCGTGCTGGAGCGCTGGGAGGACGAGGCGGCCCGATGGGCGGCGCGCACCGGCGGGTCCGTCGTGGAACTGCACGCCTACGCGGTACCGGCGGACGCCTCACGCGACGTCGAACAGAAGCGCCTGACCGAGGAGTTGCGCCGCGTGTACCCGGAAACGCGGCGGGCCGCCGTCGTCGACGTGCGCCACGAATGGCGTCAGGACTGCCCGTCGTTCCCCGTGGGCGGTTACCTCGACCGGCCGACCGTACGCACACCCGACCCGGGTCTCGTCCTGGCCGGCGACCTGGTGCGCACGGACCTGCCGGTGGCGCTGATGGAGCGGGCCGCGACGAGCGGATTCCTCGCCGCGAACGCCCTGTTGGAGCGCTGGGGGGTGCGGGGCCAGACCCTGTGGACGGTACCGAACCGGGGACGCGGCGCGGTGCTGCGCGCGCTGGCCCGGTGGGGAGACGCCTGAAGCCGCTCGGGGATCGGCTGCGCACGCGGCATCACAGACCGGCTACGGAGGCTCGACGGCGAGGTCGTCCACCACGGCCTGGAGCCGACCCTCGTACCGGTCGGCGATACGCCTCTGCCGTGCGGAGCCGGTCCCCTCGAGCTGGACATCGCCCAGCCAGTCGCTGACCCACGGGTCGTCGCCGTACCGGCTGAGGTGCGGCTCGACCCGCTTCCACAGCTCCTCGATCAGCCGGCCGACGGTCGTCGGGGCGCAGTCGCGGGTGTGGGTGGCGGGCAGGGTGCCGATCGGCCCGTGCCGGGCGGCCTGCCAGCATGCCGCCCGCAACAGCAGGTCGGGGACCTCGGGCGCGGGGTCGCCGGCGCGTACCGACTCGAGGGCGCTGCCGACGAGGGCGCGGACGAGCAGCGCGTACGCCGCGGTGGCACCGGGGTCGGGCAGCACGTCCGCGACGCGTACCTCGATGGTGGGCAGGTGCGCCGACGGCCGGACGTGCCAGTAGATCATGGCCGGGTCCATGGCCACTCCGCTGGCCACGAGCTGGTCGACGACCCATGCGTAGTGGGCGGCGCCCCGCAGATAGGGCGGAGGTCCCGCCGACGGCCACCGGCTCCAGACCATCGAGCGCCAGCTGGCGTACCCGGTGTCCGAGCCCCCGCTGTACGGGGAGTTGGCGGTGAGGGCCAGCAGGAGAGGCATCCAGCCCCGTAAGTGGTTGAGCGCCAGGACGGCTTCCTCGCGATCGGCCACGCCCACGTGCACATGGCAGGAGTTCACGCCCTGCTCGTCGACCACGGGCCCGAAGCGGCGCGCAAGGGACCGGTAACGTGCCTGGTCGAGCAGGGGCGGTGGCCCGCAACGGCCGAGGACCGCCGTGCCACTGGGCACCAGCAGACAGTCGTACTCGGCCGCGGCGGCGGCCGTGCCTCTGCGGAGCCGAACGATCTCCGCCTGCAGCTCGACGGCCGTACGACAGACCGCGCTGACGGTCTCCACCTGGGACCGCGAGAGTTCGGGTGTGGAATGCGGCGCGCCGAGGCGAGCGCGGGCGGCACACACCACGGAAGGCGATCTGTACACGGCCGACCTGCTGTTCCGGTCGGCCAGGACGAACTCCTCCTCCACACCCACCGTCGGCGGTGCGGTCGCCTCCGGTGGCAGCCCGGGCCCGCCGGCAGCGACATGGGGCACGGCATCAAGCGGCTCTGGCACGTCCAGCCCCTTCGGGAGACATGGGACACCGGCATCGACTCGCGGCGAGCACTGTGCGGCTCGCGATGACCACTGACGCGCTCGGGCGCATGGGCCACTCCCTGGCGAACAGCGGGTGGGAAACGTCATGGTGAGCCTTCGCCGAGGCTGCCGCAAGCAGTTACTGAGCCAGCATCAGGGCGCGTCCGGACAAGCCCGGGGAAGGGGTGCTGTCCGTGTGGACCCGCTGCCGCGACTGCTTTCGGCCGTCCGGGTCGCCGTGCTCGAGCAGGCCCGGGGTCGTCGTGCTCGAGCAGGCCCGTGTCGTCGTACTCGAGCAGGCCCGTCGGGAGGCGGACCGCAACCCGGTGATCCGCCGCCGACCCGGTGCACGGCCCACCGCCACCGACCGCCCCCGTCGACCGCGACGGCTGCGCCACCGACGCCGCCGAGGCGGCCCGCCGCCCACCGCGCGGTTCCCCTGTGCTCCGGCAGCAGACGGACACGGCCCCCGCCGCCGGTTCCTCCCGCCGCACCCGGGCCCCGCGTCCTCGACACCCGCCAAAGACGAAATCGCACCCGCCTCGAGCATCGCTCGAGCCGCCACGGCCGCGCGGCACCCCGCGCGAGCCGCGCACAGTAACGTCGTACCGTGCCGACGCGCGCCCCGCCACCAGGCATGTCGGCGCCGAACACCCCCGCGCACGCACGGCCCCGCACACCACCGTCCCAGCACCACCACCCGCCGGCACCCGCCGGGCACCCCCTGACCCGACGGCGGCCGAGCGCCGCATGATGCCACCACTATGCACAGGGGAGGGCGGCCGAGTTGAACCAGGACGCACGTGTTGTCCACGCCGGCCACGGTCATGCCGTGGTGATCGGCTCGAGCCTGGCCGGGCTCACCGCGGCCCGGGCCCTGGCCAACTTCATGGACCGGGTCACCGTGATCGAGCGCGACCGGCAGCCGTTCGGCCCCGGCAGACGCCGAGGCGTACCCCAGGCACGCCACACGCACAGCCTCACGACCGCCGCCGGGCAGGGCCTGGAGCAGCTGTTCCCCGGCATCGGCGACGACCTCACCCGCGCCGGCGCGGTCCGCGTCCGCATGCCCGAGGACATGCTGCTGCTCGGGCCCGAGGGCTGGCTGCCCCGCTTCGACTCGGGCCTGTCGGTGCTGAGTGCCGGCCGCGACCTGATCGACGGGGTGATACGCGACCGGCTGCGCGCCGATCCCAAGGTGGCCTTCCGGTACGGGCACGAGGTCGTGAGCCTGCAGCCCGGCCGCAACGACACGGTCGCCGGCGTCTGGGTGCGCGGCCGCGACCGGCAGGCGCCCGACGGCTGGGGCCCCCGTCACCTGCTCCGCGCCGACTTCGTGGTCGATGCCTCCGGGCGCGCCTCGCACGCTCCCCGATGGCTGGACGAACTCGGCTACGAACCGCCCGTGGACACGGTCGTCTCCACGCCGGCCACCTACGCCTCCACCGTGTTCGCTCCGCCCGTCGGTCATGTCGCCGACTGGAAGAGCCTGTTGCTCATGCCCTCGCCCGGCCATCCGCGTCAGGGCATGCTCAACCCCGTCGAGGGCGGCCGCTGGTCGGTGACGCTCTGCGCCGCCGACGGCGAGCCGCCGCCCACCGACCACGCGGGACTGCTGCGCGCCGCGGGGGCCCTGCGTCACCCGCTGCTGCGGGACGTCATCGAGGCCGCCACGCCGCTCGGCCCGGTCTACGGCTGCACCCACGGCGAGAACCGCTGGCGCCACTACGAGAAGCCGCGCCGCTGGCCCGACCAGTTCCTCGTCATGGGCGACGCGCTCGCCACCCTGGATCCCGTCCACGGTCAGGGCCTGACCCTCGCCGTACGGGGCGCCCTCGTCCTGGACCACATGCTGGCCGACCACGGCACCGCGGTCGGCCTCAGCAACCGGCTGCGCCGGGCCCTCGCCCATCACCTCGCCCCCGCCTGGCGGACGAGCATCCGCAACCTGCGCACGGCCGGCGGGCACCCGGACGAGACCACCGGGGTTCGTGCCCGGCTCGACCGGCGCTACGCCGCCCGGATCGCGGCCGCCGCGACCACCGACCGGCACGCGGCGACCCTCCTGCTCAGGCGGCTGCAGACGGCCGCCCCGACAGCCGCCCCCTCGTGGCCGCGCCTGCTGCGGGCCCTGTCCGCCTCCGGGCGCGGCCCGCGGCAGACGGCACCCCCCAGCCTCACCCACGGTCCGAACGCGCCACGAGGACGCCCCGCCACGCCGCACATACCCGCCATCGGCATCTCCACCGGTGCCGCCCGGCCGCGCTCCACGGGTTCCTCGGCGCAGTGGCCGACCACGGCACCGGCCGAGGACCGGCCCGTTCCGTGAGCCGCAGGCAAGCGGATGCCCGGCCCCGCCGACGTGCGTCCGAGCGGCTCGCAACTCGCTGGAGAAGCACTCGAGTCGCGACCGGAACCCGACTCGAGCGTCGTTGTCCGGCCGGGTCGCGCCTCGATAGCGTTCTTCCGCTCCCAGGCACGGGCCCGCTTTCGCCGCCGCAGGCCACCCCCCACCACTGACCGCTCAGCGGCCGGACGGGTGTGCCTGTGACGGACGAGCGGCGAGGGGAGGGGCGCGCGGGTATGAGTATCACCGACAAAGCGCCGCGCAGCGAGCGCCGGGAGGCGCCGCAGGGTGAGCGTGTCGCCGACTGGCTGGACGGACGGCTCGGGGTCTACAAATGGGGAGGCCTGCTCCGCAAGGTCTTTCCCGAGCACTGGTCCTTCATGCTCGGCGAGATCGCGCTCTACAGCTTCATCATCCTGATCCTCACGGGAACCTGGCTCACCCTGTTCTTCACACCGAGCATGGGCGAGACGGTCTACCACGGCCCGCACACCCCGCTGCAGGGCGTCCTGATGTCGGAGGCCTACGCCTCCACCGTCAAGATCAGCTTCGAGGTGCGCGGCGGGCTGTTCATCCGCCAGCTGCACCACTGGTCGGCCCTGGTCATGATCGCGGCGCTCTGTGTGCACACCCTGCGGCACTTCTTCACCGGCTCGTTCCGCAAGCCCCGCGAACTCAACTGGGTGATCGGCTTCCTGATCCTCGTCCTGGCCATCGTGGAGGGCTTCCTCGGGTACTCACTCCCCGACGACCTGCTCTCGGGCACCGGCCTGCGCATCTTCGAGGGCATCACGCTCGCCGTCCCGCTGGTCGGCACGTATCTGCAGATGTTCATCTTCGGCGGCGAGTTCCCCTCCCATGACATCGTGTCCCGGTTCTACAGCTTCCACATCCTGCTCATACCGGGCATCATGCTGGCGCTGACCGTTGTGCACCTGATCCTGGTCGTCTACCACAAGCACACCCAGTTCCGGGGTCCAGGCCGCACCGAGAACAACGTCGTCGGACAGCCCCTGGTGCCCAACTACACGGCCAAGGCCGGCGGTTTCTTCTTCATGGTCTTCGGCGCGCTGGCGCTGATGGCGGGCATCGCCACGATCAACCCCGTGTGGCGGTTCGGGCCCTACCGCCCCGACCAGATCTCCCAGGGCTCCCAGCCCGACTGGTACATGGGCTTCCTAGAAGGCGCCCTGAGAGCGTTCCCCGCCTGGGAGTTCACCATCCCCGGCGGCTACACCGTCAACCTCGGCGTCCTGATCCCGGCCGCCGTCCTGCCCACGGTGATGGCGACGGTGCTCGCCCTGTGGCCCTTCCTGGAGGCCTGGATCACCGGGGACAGACGCGAGCACCACCTCCTGGACAGGCCACGCGAACAGCCCACGCGGACCGCGTTCGGCTGCGCCTTCGTCGCCCTGTACCTGGTGCTCTTCTTCGGCGGCGCCAACGACATCCTGGCCGAGCGCTTCAACCTGTCCCTCAACCACATCACCTGGGCGGTACGGATCGGCGTGTTCCTCGTCCCGGCGGTGACGTACGTCGTCACCAAGAGGATCTGCCTGGGCCTGCAGCTACGGGACCGCGACAAGCTCCTGCACGGCCGGGAGACCGGAAGGATCGTCAGGCTGCCGCACGGCGAGTTCGTCGAGGTGCACGCCCGCCTCGACCGGGAGCAGGAGTACACGCTGCTCTCGCGGGAGATCCAGCAGCCGCTTCCGGCACCCGCCCTGGAACACGACGGCGTGCCCAACCCCCGAGCCCGCAAGGACGTGCTGCGCCACCGGCTCAGCCGCTGGATGCACGGCGGGCAGATCGCCACGCCGACACCGCAGGAGCTGCAGCGGGCCCTGGAACACCACGGCCACTCCTCCGACGGGCACCCCTCGCTCGACGGGCACGCTTCCTCCGACGGGCAACTGGAATCCGGTCCGCACACCACCCTGGAGGGACAGGGGCCGGGCCGCCCGGCCCGCTGACCGGCGGCAGGGCACGGGCGGGCCACCGAACGGCGGCGCGGGTGATCGGACGACGGGTCACCCGCGCCGCAGCCATTGCACCCACCACCCGCGTACGCCCACCTGCCTGCGTACGCCCGCCCACTCGCGTACGCCCACCCGCCTGCGTACGCCCGCCCTCCGACGGACGGATCCGTCCCGACGGCTCCCCTCAACGCCGCGCGCACGTCGACGAGTTCGCCGGCGCACCCCAGCCGACCGACCCGACGAGCCCGGAGCCGCCATGACCGGGACCGAGGACTTCGCGGAGCATGCCGAGCCCGTGACGGCGGCGGCCGAGGCGGCCGCGGCCGCCTTGTTCCTGCTCGCCCGGCTGTCCCCGCTGCAGCGCGCGGTCTTCGTGCTGCGGGAGGTGTTCGGGTGCGGCCTGCCCCAGATCGCGTCGGCCGTGGGGTGCTCGGAGACGGCGTGCCGGCAGCTCGCCGCCACCCTCCCCGTGGGCAGCGGCGACCAGGGCGGGACTCTCGCGTGGCCCCGGCGGATCACCGGTGCCGAGAACGTGGCCCGTCTGCTCGCCGCGGCCGTCCCGCCACTGGTGCGGATCGGCATCACCCTGGAACACCACCCGGTCGACGGGCGGCCGGGTGCGCTCCTGCGCGACCGCGACGGCCAGGTCCTCAAGGCCATGGCACTCGACATCCACGACGGGCGGATCCGGAGCATCCGCATCCTGAGCGGACCGGACCCGGCCGCCACCTGACCGCGCCTATTTCCATGGCGGATTATCGGCTGTATTCATGGGAACCAGACAGCCGGTATTCGTATCCACCCGATGGTGTCCCGATCGAATGCGCCTCGAGTGTTAATTGACCATTCGTGGATCTTTATTGCGGACACTTGCCTCCTGGTGCAGGATCGCTGACGGGATCATGCGTGCCGAGAGCAACCTGCCGGAATCATTATTCCGGTCCATTCAGTTGCTCGAAATCAATGGGACGACCCAGCGGAACCGCGAGTTCATGAACCCCTTCCAGCAGGTTCGGGCGCTCGGTATCGGAGATCTTCATGGAAGACGTCATACGGGAGATTCGTGTTCGCGGGGCATTACAGCAGCCCGAATGGAGCGACCTGCGGCAGGTGAGCCGGGTGGCCGAGGCACTCGCCCAACGCCCCACCCTCGTACGGGCCGACGACGTGGCCACGCTGCGCACCCTGCTGGGCAAGGTGGCGCTGGGCGAATCCATGGTGCTGCAGGCCGGGGACTGCGCCGAGGACCCGGGGGAGTGCACCCGCGACCACGTCGCACGCAAGGCCGCGCTGCTCGACCTGCTCGCCGGGACACTCGGCCTGATCGCCGGCAAGCCCGTCCTGCGCGCAGGACGGATCGCGGGCCAGTTCGCCAAGCCCCGCTCCAAACCCACGGAATCCGTCGACGGTGTCGAACTCCCCGTGTTCCGCGGCCACATGGTCAACGGCCCGGAGCCCGACCACGACAACCGCCGCCCCGACCCCTTGCGCATCCTCACCAGCTACATGGCCGCCTGCGACATCGTCGAGCACCTGGGCTGGCGCGAACGCGCCGCCCGACGTGACACCGTGGAACCGGTCGTGTGGACCAGCCACGAGGCACTGCTCCTCGACTACGAGATGCCCATGCTCCGCACCGACGAGGCCGGGCGGCTGTTCCTCGGCTCGACCCACTGGCCGTGGATCGGCGAACGGACCCGCCAGGTCGAAGGGGCCCACGTCGCCCTGCTCGCCCAGGTGAGCAACCCGGTGGCGTGCAAAGTCGGTCCCACCATGGAACCGGGCGAACTGCTCGCCCTGTGCGAGCGGCTCGACCCCTGGCGCGACCCCGGCCGGCTCACCCTCATCGCACGCATGGGAGCCGACCACGTCAGCGACCGGCTGCCCCGCCTCGTCGAAGCCGTACGCGAAGCCGGCCACCCCGTCGTCTGGCTCACCGACCCCATGCACGGCAACACCGTGACCGCTCCCGGCGGCCACAAGACACGGCTCGTACCGACCGTCTCGCTCGAGGTCTCCCGCTTCGTCGAGGCCGTACGCGGCGCGGGCGGTGTCCCCGGCGGACTGCACCTGGAGACCACGCCGGACGACGTCACCGAATGCGCCGTCACCGAGGCCGGCCTCGACTTCGTCGGCGAGCGCTACACCTCGCACTGCGACCCCCGCCTCAACCCGTGGCAGGCCGTCGCGGTGGTCTCGTCCTGGACCGCCTGAAGACGGCCCGCGGGCACGAGGTCGCACCGCGCACCCTTCACCGACCCGGCAAGCCAGGAACTGGAGCCATGACCGGCATACCCCCCATCGACCCGTACCCGCTGCCCGCCGAGGGCGACCTGCCCACCCCCGTCGTGCACTGGAACGCCGAACCCGACCGGTCGGTCCTTCTCGTCCACGACATGCAGCGCTACTTCCTCGCCCCCTTCCCCGACGGCATGCGCCGGGAACTGGTACGCAACGCGGCGCAGGTGCGCGACCGCTGCGCAGCCCTCGGCATCCCCGTCGCCTACACCGCCCAGCCCGGCGGTATGGACGACCGGCAACGCGGCCTGCTCAAGGATTTCTGGGGTCCGGGCATGCGGCCCGAACCCGCGGACCGCCAGGTGGTCGACGCCCTCGCGCCGGCCGCGGACGACTGGCTGCTCACCAAGTGGCGCTACAGCGCGTTCTTCCGCACCGACCTGCTGGACCGGATGCGCGCCGAGGGCCGCGACCAGCTCATCCTGTGCGGCGTCTACGCCCACGTCGGTGTGCTGGCCACCGCCGTCGACGCCTTCACCCACGACATCCAGCCGTTCTTCGTCGCGGACGCCACGGCCGACTTCACCCCCCACCATCACCGCTCGGCACTCACCTACGCCGCCGAGTGCTGCGCCAAGGTCACCACCGTCAAGGGGCTGTTCACATGACCCACCGACCGCCCCGAGCACCCGGCCACGACAGCGCCGGCGACCTGCTCGAGCAGGTGCTGAACGGCCGCCGGCAGGCCTATGCCCTGCTGCACCGGCCCGCCACGACGGGACCCGGCGTCATGGAGGTCCTGGCCGGTTCGGTGTCCCTGCCGGCCACGCTCGCCGACATCCCGCTGCCCTCCACCCCGGCCGCGGACACCGGCGCGCACCACGAGGTCCTCGTCGTCGTCCCCTACCGGCAGCTCAGCGAGCGCGGCTTCGCCTGCGCCGACGACGCCACGCCCCTGGTGGCCATGACCGTCACCGGCCAGCAGCAGCTGCCGCTCGCCGAGGCGCTGGCCCGCATCCCGGACGTGCCGACCACACTGGCGGGCGCCGACTTCGACGTCGACGACGCCGCCTACGAGGAAACGGTGCGCCGCATCGTCAAGGAGATGATCGGCACCGGGGAGGGCGCGAACTTCGTCATCAAGCGCACCTTCGTCGCCGACATCACCGACTACGGCCCGCACAGCGCCCCCGCCCTCTTCCGCCGGCTCCTGGAACGCGAGTCCGGTGCCCACTGGACGTTCCTGATCGACACCGGCACCCGGATCCTGGTCGGCGCCTCGCCCGAGCGGCACGTCAGCCTCGAGGGCGGCACAGCCGTCATGAACCCCATCAGCGGAACCTACCGCTATCCGTCCTCCGGGCCCTCACTGCCGGGCGTGCTGGACTTCCTCGGCGACCGCAAGGAGACCGACGAGCTGTACATGGTCGTCGACGAGGAACTGAAGATGATGGCCCGGATCTGCCCGGAGGGCGGCCGTGTCGTGGGCCCCTACCTGAAGGAGATGGCCCGGGTCGCGCACACCGAGTACTTCATCGAAGGGCGCACCGGCCGCGACGTGCGCGACATCCTGCGCGAGACCATGTTCGCGCCCACCGTCACCGGCAGCCCGCTCGAGAGCGCCTGCCGCATCATCCACCAGTACGAGCCGGGGGGCCGCGGCTACTACAGCGGCGTCGCCGCACTCATCGGACGTGATGCCGGCGGTGGACGGGTCATGGACTCCGCGATCCTGATCCGCACCGCGGACATCACCCGCGAGGGACGCATCGGCATCGCCGTGGGCGCCACCATCGTGCGGCACTCCGACCCCGCCTCCGAGGCCGCCGAGACCCGCGCCAAGGCGGCCGGACTCGTGGCCGCCCTCGATGGCGGCCGAGCGCAGCGCTTCGCCGACCATCCCCGCGTGCGCCGGGCACTGGAGCTGCGCAACGACTCCCTCGCCGGCTTCTGGCTGTCCGACACCGCCGAACGCGCCTCGGCGCTGCCCGAGCTGGCCGGGCGCAGCGTCCTCGTCGTCGACGCCGAGGACACCTTCACCTCGATGATCGACCAGCAACTGCGCTCCCTGGGCCTGCACGTGACGGTCCGCCGCTACGACGAGGAGTACACCCTCTCGGGCCACGACCTGGTCGTGATGGGGCCGGGGCCGGGCGATCCGCAGGAGAGGGCGCACCCCAGGATGCGTCACCTGCACACCGCCGTCGAGACGCTGCTGCGCACGGGCCGGCCGTTCCTCGCCGTGTGCCTGAGCCACCAGATCCTCGGACTCGGGCTCGGACTGCCGCTGCGCCGCAGGACGGTGCCCAACCAGGGCGTGCAGAAGGAGATCGACCTGTTCGGCACCCCGGAACAGGTCGGCTTCTACAACACCTTCGCCCTGGTCAGCGAGGAGGACACCGTCACCGCTGACGGTGTGGGACCCGTCCGGGTCAGCCGGGAGGCGGCCACCGGGGAGGTCCACGCGCTGCGCGGGCCCCACTTCGCCTCCCTGCAGTTCCACCCCGAGTCCGTGCTCACCCGGGAAGGACCGCGCATCGTCGGCACACTCCTGTCCGGTCTGCTCGCCCCGGCCCGCACCCCCGACCCGGCCTGAACCACCCCGACCGCCCCCGACCGATCCATCCAACCCCCCAAGCCGCCGGGCAGGTGCCCGTCCCCCCGCGCACCGGCCCGGCGGCCGCCCCCGCCTCGCCGCCGCAAGCGATCCCGGCGAGGCCCGCACCCGTACCACGAGTGGAGAACCGATGCACACCTACGTCGTCGTCGACGCGTTCGCGCGAACACCCCTCACCGGCAACCCGGTGGCGGTGTTCTTCGGCAGCGACGACCTGACCGCCGAGCAGATGCAGCGCATCGCGAGGGAGATGAACCTCTCGGAGTCCACGTTCGTGCTCACCCCCCGGCAGGACGGCACCGACGCCCACGTGCGGATCTTCACCCCGGTCAACGAACTCCCCTTCGCGGGGCACCCGTTGCTCGGCACCGCCATCGCCCTGGGCAGGCGCACGGACGCCGACCGGCTGCGGATCGAGACCGCCATGGGAGTGATCCCCTTCGAACTGCAACGCGCGGACGGCACGGTCGTCGCGGCGAGCATGCGCCAGCCGGTGCCCGTGTGGGAGCCCTTCGACCGCACGGCCGAACTCCTCGAGGCACTCGGCGTCAGCGACTCCACGCTGCCGGTCGAGATCTACCGCAACGGCCCGAGGCACGTCCTGGTCGGCTTCGAGAGCATCGAGGCCCTGTCGAAGGTGAACCCCGACCACCGCGCCCTGGCCCGCTTCCCCGACTTGGCGGCCAACTGCTATGCGGGATCGGGCCTCGAGTGGCGCAACCGCATGTTCTCGCCCGCCTACGGGGTGGTGGAGGACGCCGCCACGGGCTCCGCGGCCGGGCCCATCGCCATCCATCTCGCCCGGCACGGCCTCGCCGCCTACGGGCAGCGCATCGAGATCACCCAGGGCGTCGAGATGGGCCGGCCCTCTCCCATGGGCGCGCTCGTGCACGGGGAGGGCGACCGGGTCGACTCCGTCGAGGTCTTCGGCCACGGCGTCGTCACGATCGAAGGGGTGCTCCATGTCTGACCTGTCCCGCTCGCACCAGGCCCCCGGCACCGCGGCGGGCACCCGCGAGGGCGGTTCCACCCGCTCAGAATCGCTCACCGCCACCATCACGGTGGACTTTCCCGAGTTCCTCGCACCGCCTGCCGAGCCGCTGGGCCTGCTGGCCTCCTGGCTGGAGGCGGCCGCCGCCCACGGGGTGCGCGAGCCCCGCGCGCTGGCCCTGGCCACCGCCGACACCCGCGGCCGCACCTCCTCCCGGATCGTGGTGCTCACCTCCGCCACCGATGCCGGCCTGGTCTTCACCACCCACGCCGACAGCCGGAAGGGCCGTGAACTGGCCGACAACCCCTGGGCGTCCGGGGTCCTGTACTGGAGGGAGACCAGCCAGCAGATCACCGTCGCGGGCCCCGTGCAGCGGCTGCCCGACGCCGAGGCGGAGGCCCTGTGGGTCGCGCGGCCCGTCTTCACCCACGCCATGACCACCGTCTCCCGGCAGAGCCGGCCGGTCGACGACCTCGACCACCTCGAGGAACTGCGGGCCAGGGCCCGCGCACTGGGCGATCCGCAGCGGCCGCTGCCCCGCCCCGCGACCTACGCGGTCTACCGCCTCGTCCCCGAAAGCGTGGAGTTCTGGGCCAACGGCACCGACCGACTGCACGAACGGCTGCGCTACGACCGCACCGACGACGGCTGGCAGATCAGCCGCCTCCAGCCCTAGGGGGCTTCGTCGTACGCGGCCGCGGCGCTCGCCCGCGGCCGCGTACGCACGCTCCGCCCTGATCCGGCAGAACCGCTCGTCCGGTGCGCCCAGCGATCCAAGGGCCGTCAACACCACGGGCCACGGAGGCTGCCGCCTCCGTGGCCCGTCGGTCGTGTGCGCTCAGCCGGCCACGACCGCCTCCATCACCGACGCGTGCGACGAGGGCTCCGTGACGCGGACGACGGTGAATCCGGCCGCCGTGAGCAGCGCCTCGTACTCCGCGCGGGTGCGGCCCTTGCCGTTCAGGACCGTCATCATCAGCATGTCGATGGTCTTGCCCGGATGGGGCTCGTTGCCCGCCGGGATCATGGCATTGACGGCCAGCAGCCGTCCGTGCGCGGGCATGGCGTCCCGGCACGTGCGCAGGATGCGTACGCACTCCTCGTCCGGCCAGCTGGCCAGCACGTGCTTGAGGAGGTAGACGTCGGCGCCGGCCGGCACGGAGGCGAAGAAGTCCCCGCCCTCGGCGCTCCAGCGTCCCGCCAGCTCCGGGACGTCCAGGACATGCCCGGCGACCACGGAGGGAAGGTCGAACAGGGTCCCCGTCATGTGCGCGTTGCGCCGCAGGACCGCGCGCAGCAGACCGCCGCGCCCGCCGCCCACATCGACCACGTTCTTGGCCTCGGAGAAGTCCCAGGCCTGGGCGACGTCGTTGCTCAGCGTCTCGGAGAACGCCGCCATGCTGGAGTTGAAGGCCTTGCCCAACGCCGGATCCGCCGCGACATGGTCGTAGAAGGGGACCCCGTACAGGTGCTCGAAGGCGGTCGTGCCGGTGCGTACCGCCTCATGGAGGTGGCCCGCGGACTCCCAGAAGGCCGCCTCGCCGCGCACCATGATGTAGTCCCGCAGCGACCGCTCCGCGCCGGTGCGCAACGGCTCGGCGAGCGGGGTGAGGTGGAAGCGGCCCTCCTCGTCCTCGCGGAAGACACCCTTGGTGGCCAGGAACCGCAACAGCCGGTACAGATACGGACCGTCGACCTGCGCGGCCTCGGCGAGTTCGGCGGCCGAGCGGGGGCCGTCCGCCAGATGGTCGGCGATGGCGAACCGTGCGGCGGTGTGCAGGGCCGCCGAATACACATATCCCAGCGCCAGTTCGAGCAGCTCGCCCGTCACCGCCTGGTCGGTGGCGGCCGGACCGGGCGGCCGCCCACCCGCGCCGTGCGCGGCGGGTGTCGTCTTGGAAACCTCTGCGGCCTCGGGGCGAGCGCCAGCCATCGGATCAGGTCCCCCTTCTCGTGCCCTGCGAAATCCAGGGACGCAATGGTCGTGCACGCGGTCTGGGCATGCGTGTCCCAGCCTGCACCCGGCCCATCGTGTTCCGCTCGAGACTGACGGGAGCCACGTCCCCGGGCCCACACCGTCGCCGCAGGTCCTCGAACACTTCTCGACCCGGTCCCGAGTCGCGGCGATGACACTCATGCCTGCTTCGGCCCATTGACACATTGCTGGGGGAAACCATGGCTGACGACGCATCGCACGGCTTCACCGACGCCGCCGAACTGCGGCGCAAGAACCGCGCCACCGTCGAGAAGTACCTGGCGGACACCAAGGGGCCGGCCCGTCTGAAGAGGCACGAGCTGTTCGTCGAGCACGGCAGCGGCGGCCTGTGGACCAACGACACCGGGGAACCCATCGTCATCAAGGGCCGCGACCGCCTGGCCGAGCACGGAGTCTGGTCGCTGGAATGCTTCCCGGACTGGGAGTGGTACAACATCCAGGTCTTCGAGACGCACGACCCGAACTTCTTCTGGGTCGAGTGCGACGGCCACGGAAAGATCCGCTTCCCGGGCTACCCCGAGGGCTACTACGAGAACCACTTCCTGCACTCCTTCCAGCTCGACGACGGAAAGATCGTGCAGAACCGCGAGTTCATGAACCCCTTCGAGCAGCTGCGTGCGCTGGGCATCGCCGTCCCCACGATCAAGCGCGAGGGCATTCCCACCTGAACCGGCCCGGCACGGTGCGGCCGACGACGCCGCGAACCGGCAGCCGGCCCACACGCGTACAGCGGCATCCGGGCCCTTCGAGCCGGCCCGGATGCCCAGGCACGTGCACAACCCACCAGATCCCGGCAAGGCACCCGTCCCGGCTGACCGGCTCCTTGCAGATCCACCAGTTCGACCACGCTCCACCCAAGGAGGAACGACACATCATGGTCACCAGACGCCGTGTGCTTGCCGCGGGAATCGCGACCGGATCCGCGGGGCTCACCGGGGCCTCGCTGGTACCCCTGCTCTCCGCCCGCGCCGCCGAGGCCGCCGACGCACCGGCGACCGGCACCACGCCCCTGGCGATCGAGCTGTTCAAGGTGCCCATGCCCCTGGTCCCGGTGGCGAAGCCCGTCTCCACCCTCGGCGGTGTGGACCTCTACGAGAGCACCACGCGCAAGATCACCAAGGAGATCCTGCCCGGCATCCAGACCGAAGTGCTGACCTACGACGGCCAGTTCCCCGGCGCGACCATCAAGGCGCGCAAGAACCGCCCCGTCGTCATCGTCCAGCGCAACGGGCTGGACGTCCCCATCTCCCGCCATCTGCACGGCGCTTCGGTGCCGCAGGACAGCGACGGCGGCCCGATGGAGACCATCGAGCCGGGCGCCAAGCGCATCTACACCTATCCCAACAAGCAGCCGCACGCCTCGCTCTGGTACCACGACCACGCCCACCACGTGGAATCGGAGAACGTCTACCGGGGCCTGCAGGGCAGCTATCTGATCTGCGACGACACCGAGGCCGCCCTGCCGCTGCCCAAGGGCCAGTACGACGTGCTGATACAGCTGCGCGACGCCGACTTCGACGCCACGGGCCAGCTGCTGTACGCCATGAGCGACCGCAACCGCAACACCCTCCTGGTCAACGGCGCCCCCTACCCGTACTTCGAGGTCGCCGCCCGCAAGTACCGGCTGCGCTTCGCCAACACCTCCAACATGCGCTTCTTCGAGCTGCGTCTCGCCGACGGCAGCGACATGATCCAGATCGGTTCGGACGGCGGACTGCTGCCGAGCCCGAACACCACCAAGTCCGTCTACCTGTCCTCGGGTGAACGCGCCGATGTCGTCATCGACTTCTCGCGCTACCCGGTCGGCACCCAGGTCGTCCTGCAGAACACCGGGGGCCGCGGCCCCGTCGAGCAGGTCGGGCAGGTGATGCGCTTCGACGTGACGCGTACCGCCGACGACCCCAGCTCCGTCCCGTCCGTGCTGCGCAGCCTGCCGTCGCTGCCCACCCCCACGGCCAGCCGCACCGTCGTCCTGCGCATGGACGAGGACGGCCGCACCAACCCGCAGGCGTACATGGACGAGAAGCTGTACGACCCCGAGCGGATCGACGCCGACGTCCGTTTCGGTGCCAGCGAGATCTGGACGGTCACCAACGCCAACGTCAAGGCTCCGCACAACTTCCACATGCACCTGGTGCAGTTCCGGGTGATCGAACGCAACGGCAACGCCCCCGGGCCCGCCGAGTCGGGACTGAAGGACACGGTGGTGCTCCAGCCCGGTGAGACCGTCAAGCTCCAGGCGACGTTCGACACCTATGCGGGGGACTACGTGTACCACTGCCACATGCTCGACCACTCGGCGATGGGCATGATGGCGACCATGAGGATCAGCTGATCCTCCGGGACGGCAAGCCGACAGGGGCCGGCCCGCGCGAGCGGGCCGGCCCCTATGCTGCTGCGATGATCCATCCGATCCGACTGGTGATCTTCGACTGTGACGGCGTGCTGGTCGACAGCGAACGCATCGCCGTGCGCCTCCAGGTCGTCCTCGGCGCCGAGCTGGGCTGGCCGCTGACCCATGAGGAGGTCGTCGCCCGGTTCATCGGGCGCACGCACGCCACGATCCGCGAACTGGTCGCCGACCGGCTCGGCGAAGAGACCGCCGCGCTCTGGCACGAGCGGTTCGAGCGGCTGCACCGCGAGGCGATGGACGCCGAACTCGCCCCCGTCGACGGGCTGCTCGAGGCGCTGGAAGCGATCACCGTGCCGACCTGTGTGGCCTCCAGCGGCTCGCACGACAAGCTGCGGCACACCCTGGGCCGCACCGGTCTGTACGAACGCTTCGCCGGTCGCATCTTCAGCGCCACCGAGGTCGCCTGCGGCAAGCCCGCCCCGGATGTCTTCCTGCACGCCGCGCGGCGGATGGGTGTCGATCCGGCGGCCTGTGTGGTGGTCGAGGACAGCCGGCCCGGCGTCCAGGCCGCCCGCGCCGCCGGCATGCGTGCCTTCGGTTACGCCGGCGGCCTCACCCCGGCAGGACAGCTCGAGGGCCCGGGCACCGTCGTCTTCCACGACATGCGCAAACTGCCCACCCTGCTCAGCGACCGGCAGACGGAGGCGTAGGCCCCTCCGTCGGGCCCGGGTCGGCCGGCCGGAAGATCCGGTCCAGGTGGTAGGCGAGGACGCCGGTGGCCGACTCGGCGCCGCGCTGGCCCACCAGGACACTGGTGCCGAGCCCCGCGGACATGGCCAGCAGGCCGACCGCCTCCGCGTGCGCGTCCACGCCGGGCCGCAACCGCCCCTCCTGCGCGGCCTGCCGGAGCAGGTGGGTCACGGTGGCCTCGGCCGCGTCGGGATCCTTGATGAACGGCTGGGCGGCGACCGCCTCGTCGGTCACGGCCAGGACCGCGTACGAGGTGTAGAGGTGGTGGAAGACGCGGCTCTCCGCGTCGACCGGCAGGGCCGCCAGCAGCAGCGCCTCGATCACCGCGCGCGGTCCCGGATCGTCCCCGGCGGCCCGCACCCTGGCCGCCACCCGCTCCCCGAACCTCTCGGCCAGATGCCGCAGTCCGAACAGCAGCAGCTTCTCCTTGGACTCGAAGTAGTACTGCACCAGCCGCAGCGACACGCCCGCCTCCGCCGCCACGTCCCGCATCCCCACGGCGTGCAGCCCGAGCCGCCCGGTGGCCCCGGAGGTGGCCGTGACCGTGTCCGAAGCCGTAACAACCCGTCCCCGGCCCGACGTCGGCCGCTTCGTCAGTGACGCCCTGCGCGACCGCTACTTCGCGGCCTGCGACGCGGTCTACGCACTGGGCGCACCCGCCGCCGGGGAGCAGGACGTGGAGACCTCCTTCGGGACCACCCACGTCTACCGCTACGTCCCCGCCGACCCGGCCGCCCGCGAGCGCACCCCCGTCGTGCTCGTGCACGGCGCGGGCAGCTGCTCGGCCATGTGGTACCCGAACACCCCCGACCTCAGCGCCGAGCGGCCCGTCTACGCGCTCGACACCCCCGGCGATCCCGGCCGCAGCATCCAGCGCGCCGCCATCCACCAGCCCGAACGCGCCGCGCAGTGGCTGGAGGAGGCGCTCGCCGGGCTCGGGCTCGACCGGGTACATCTCGTCGGCAGTTCCTACGGTGGCTGGCTCGCCCTGAACCAGGCGCACCGCAGGCCCGAACGCCTCGCCTCGGTCACCCTTCTCGACCCCGGCGGCCTGGAGAAGGTTGGCCTGCGCTTCTTCGTCTGGATCTTCGTGAGCCTCTTCGCGACGTTCGCCCCCAGGCGGCTGCGGCCCCGCCTCGCCTCCTGGCTGGAACAGCCGGTGCTGGTCGTACCGGAACTCCGCGCCATGGTCAGGGCCGGGGTGCGCGCCCACCGCATACGGCGCCCCGCGCCCCTGCCCCTCACGGAAGCCGAACTCGCCACCGTCCGCATCCCGTCGTACCTGGTCCTCGGCAGGCGCAGCCTGCTGGTGCACCCGCGTCGGCAGGTCGAGCGCGTGCCCCGGCTGATCCCGGGAGCCCGGGCCGAGATCATCTCGGACACCGGCCACGGCCCGCAGATCGACCACGCCGCCCGGACCAACCGGCTGATGCTCGACTTCATGAGGACCGTCGGCGGCGACCACTAGGGCTTGCCGTCACCCGCCGCGGTCACCCTTCGCCGACCCGGCCCTCGTGCCGCTGTCGGCCGGGGGCTGTCAGGGCGTGGTCCAGGAGCGGAGCTTGTCGGGGTTGAGCACGGCCCAGATGTGGTTGATCCGGTCGGCCGCGATGTCGAACGCCATGACCGACACGGTGACGCCGTCCCGCTGGGCCACCAGGCCCGGCTGACCGTTGACCGTACGCTCCACGAGCGTCACGTCGGGGGCCGTGGCGGGCCGGTCGGTGAAGAAGCGCGCGACCTGCTCGGCGCCTTCGACGGGGTGGGGCGCGGCCCTGACGAGTCCGCCGCCGTCACCCGTCGCGGTGGCGTCGGGAGCCAGCAGGCCGATGAGGGCGTCGATGTTCTTGGCCTCCCACGCCTGCTTGAAGGCCCTGACGATGTCGGCGTGCCGGGCCGCCGAGGCCGCGTCGGGCTGCGGGGCGCGAATGCGCCGACGGGCCGAGGTGGCCAGCTGGCGGCATGCGGCCGGGCTCCGGCCGACGATCTCGGCCACTTCGGTGAACGGGTAGCGGAAGACGTCGTGGAGGATGAACGCCACCCGTTCGGCCGGGGTCATCGCCTCGAGGACGACGAGGAAGGCCATGTTGACCGACTCGTCCAGGGTCACCCGGTCGGCGGGGTCTATGATGCCGGCGCCCGGCCGTCCGCTGATCCATTCCGTGCGGTCGGGCAGCGGCTCCGGGATCCATTCGCCCATGTAGCGCTCGCGCCTGGCCCGTGCCGAGCCGAGCTGGTCGAGGCAGATACGGCTGGCGACGGTGGTCAGCCAGGCGCCGGGGGAGTCGATGGCCTGCTGCTGTTGCGGGGTGAGGGCGTACCAGCGGGTGTAGGTCTCCTGTACGACGTCCTCGGCGTCGGCCAGGGAGCCCAGCATCCGGTAGGCGAGGTTGGTCAGCTGACGTCGCTCGCTCATGATCGCCTGCAGGCCCGGGTCGGGCCGGCCCTGCCCCGGCTCGGGCTCGGACGGGTTGGTCATGGTGTCACCGGCTCCCTTGGATGGTGCGTCTCACCTTTGTACGACGAGTCATCACCCAGGAGTGTGAGGCCGGTCGCATCGCCTCACATCTTGCGGGGCTGTCTCGTCGTACTGATCGAACCTGCACAGGAAGGAAATCGATCATGGCATCTGTCAACGTCGCGATCATCTACTACAGCTCCACCGGGACCATTCACGCCTTGGCGCGAGCAGCCGCCGAAGGAGCTGAGAAGGCCGGTGCCACCGTTCGGCTGCGCAAGGTCGCCGAGACGGCTCCGCCGGAGGCGATCGCTTCCAACCCGGCCTGGGCCCAGCATGTTCAGGACAGTGCCGATGTGACCGAGGTGGTCCACGACGACCTCGCCTGGGCCGACGCGGTGCTGTTCGGCACCCCGACCCGTTACGGCAACCCGGCCAGCCAGCTGCGGGCCTTCATCGACACCACCGGCCCGCTGTGGTTCACGGGCAAGCTGCAGGACAAGGTGTACTCGGCGTTCACCGCCTCCAACACCGCCCACGGCGGCCGTGAGTCGACCATCCTGGCGCTGAGCAACACCTTCTACCACTGGGGCGGGATCATCGTGCCGCCCGGCTACACCGACCCGATCCAGTTCCAGACGGGCACCCCCTACGGCACCTCCTGCGGGGCCGGCGAGCCCAGCGAGGAGACGCTGCAGGCGATCCGTTACCAGGCCCGGCGTGTCTCGGAGACCGCGGCGGCGCTGAAGGCCGGCCGGGCCGCCTGATCCGGCACGGCACACCGACTCGCCGGCCGGCGGGGGCACGCGGGATCCCGGAAACAGGCTCCCGGCTCTCTCGCGGCCGGCGAGACATCCCTCCACTCCGCCTCACCCGGGGCGGAGTGGAGGGTGGGCCGGCCCGTGTCCCGCCGCTACGGCTTGCGGCCGAGTCCGCCGTGTTCGGCGATGACCTCGGCGCCGGGTGCACCGGGCTCCGGACGCCACTGCGTGACGGACACGACGCCGGGCTCGATCAGCTCCAGCCCGTCGAAGAACGCGGTGATCTGCTCGACGGTGCGCAGGTTGTACGGGACGGCACCGCTGCTGTTGTAGGCGTCCTGGGCCTGCTCGAAGACCGGGTCGACGCCACGGGAACCGTCGTTGATCGAGAGGTAACTGCCCGACGGCAGGGCGCCCATCAGCCGGGTGACGATGGAACGGGCCTGGTCGTAGTCGGAGACGTGGCCCAGGATGTTGCTGAGGATGAGCGCGGTGGGCCGGCTGAAGTCCAGCGTCTCGGCGGCAGTGGCCAGGATGCGGTCCGGGTCCGTCACGTCGGCGTCGATGTAGGCGGTCGCGCCCTCGGCGGAGGAGTAGAGCAGGGCCCGGGCATGGGCCAGGACCATCGGGTCGTTGTCGACGTAGACGATCCGCGCCTCGGGGGCGAGCCGCTGGGCGACCTCGTGGGTGTTCTCGGCGGTCGGCAGGCCGGTGCCGACGTCCAGGAACTGCCGGATGCCCGCCTCGCGGACCAGATGGGCGATGTTGCGGCGCAGGAACGCACGGCTGCTGCGAGCGATGGTGACGATGCCGGGGAAGACGGCGGTGTACGCGTCTCCGGCCTCCTCGTCGACGGGATAGTTGTCCTTGCCGCCGAGCCAGTAGTTCCAGATGCGGGCGGAGTGCGGCACGGATGTGTCGATCTTCTGGTGCATCGTTGGTCCGGGCGTCGTCGCGGGGTCGGTCATGAGTCGTGTCCGTCTTTCAGCCGAGGCGTGGATCATTCACCGCACAACCTACGTCGAACATGCGCTTCGTGCCTGCCAGTTCGGGACGTGTGGCCGCTGACCGGCCGCGCGGCCGGGGGCGGGCGTACGGTCGGATCATGAAGAGGACTGCACACGATGCCACGGTGCCGGACCCGGTGGGGACCATCGTCTACAGGCCGGCGCGACCCGAGGACGGCGAGGCCCTCGCCGGAATCGACGGCTCGTTCACGACGGATTCCGTCTTCGAAGTGACCGCGAGCGCCGAGGGTTTCAGGATCCGTGAGGTTCCGGTGGATCCGCCCCTGCACAAGGTCTTCCCCGAGGAGGGCGACGGCGAGGACGACGACACCGATCCCGAGCTGAGCCGGACGGTGGTCGCCGACCGCCAAGGGGAGCTGTGCGGCTTCGTCACGGCCTCCTTCGACCCGTGGAACGCGCGTCTGACCGTGTGTGACATCGAGGTCGCACCGAAGTGGAGAGGCAAAGGGGTGGGGCGGACCCTGATGCGGCACGCCTTCGACTTCGCCAGGGAGCGCGCGGCGGTGCACGTGTGGCTCGAGGTCAGCAGCGTCAACGCTCCCGCCGTTCGCGCCTACCTCAGGATGGGCTTCGTCTTCTGCGGGCTGGACACCTCCCTGTACGACGGCACGGCCTCGGCGGGCGAACAGGCACTCTTCATGACCCGTCGGATGCGCGGCGGATCCTGACGACCGGCACCCCTGCCCGCTACCGCTTGCCGGCCGCCCCTTCGTGGCGGTCGAGGGCCGCCAGCAGCCGGCGCAGCGACGCCCGGGTGGCACGGATCTCCTCGTCGGGGATGTCCGCGAAGAGGCTGCGATGCGCCTTCGTGGCCCTGCCGGTGACACGGGCGAGTGATGCCCGGCCTTCGGCCGTCAGGGTCAGCAGGGGCGAGCTGCGGTGATCCGGGTTGGGCTCGTAGGTGGCGAGCCCGAGGGCCACGAGATCGTTGGCGACTCGCTGGATGTTCTGGCGGCTCACGCCGAGCCTGCGCGCGGCCTGGGGAACGGTGAGGGGGTCGTCGGACGCGACGCTCAGCACCTGCCGACCACCCTGAGGACGGGTCATGTCCAAGATCGACCTCTACCGGAATGTTCACATGGGGCAGCGCGCGCGACTGTTCGCCCTCGCCGTCGAACTCGGGGCTGCGGACATCTCCCGCGGCGCCGCCGCCGAACAGGCGGACCGCTGCCTGGCCATGACGCGGGAGCTGCGTGAGCACGCCGACCATGAAGACACCTTCATCCACCAGCTCCTGCGGGAGCGGGCGCCACGAGCGGCCGACGCGCTGGAGGCGGGGCATGTCCGCCTCGACGCGGCCTTCGCCGCGCTGGACGAGCGGGCGCGCGCCTTCCCCTCGAGCCCTGCCGCCACCCTCGCGGAGGCCCAGCACGCGCTGTACCTCGCACTGGACGAGGTGATCAGCGCATATCCGGCGCACCTGTATGCGGAGGAGACGGTCGCGATGCCGGCTCTGTGGGAGTACGCCGGTGACGAGGAACTGGCCGCCGTGTACGCCGCCTTCCGCGCCTCCCGCACCCGGGGGCCGAGGACATCGGGCCGTACGGAGACCCGTACGGCCTGCAGCCGATGTACGAGGAGCAGCTGGGCGAGGACCCGGCCGAGGAGGAGGCGCTCCTGCCCGGCATGTGGGGCCGGGCGCTGCAGCTGTCGGTCGACTCGGACCTGACCGATGTGCTGATCGACCCGGGCGATGTGGGCGCCGACGGCGAGTGGGCGGTGTACGTGTACCACGGCTGGGGCGGCGAACGGCCGGACCGGTACGCCTCGTTCCGCGCCTTCATGGAGGACATGTACAAGGAGTTCTACCGCCTGGGCGGCGGTCGGCCGGGCTTCGAGAACAGCGTGACGCATGACCTCGACGTCAAGGTGGAGGAGGCCCGACTGGCCTGTCTGCGGGGCGAGTTGGACGCGGCGCTCGCTGTCCTCGACGAGGCGGGGGAGCTGGGCAGACCGAGGGCCGGACTGCTGTCCGCTCAGCTGCGGGCGCTGCTCGACGGCGGGCGCGGCGGTGTACCGGTTGACCCGCGCATGGACGATCCGCTGTACGCGGGCGAGGTACTGCCCCTGAGGGCGCGCGAGCACCTGCGCGCACGCCGGCGGGACGACGCCCTGGTGCTCGGCCCGGCGACGGAGGACTACGCGACGGACAGGGAGCGGGCCAGGACCGTCCTGGAGCAGATCAGGCAGCGCACCTACGAGTACACCTCGCCGGGCCCCTTCGGGCGCGCGGTCGAGGAGGCCAGAGAGCTGGCGCGCTGGGGTGACACGGACGGCGCCTGGCGGGTGCTCGCCGCGACGGTCCCGCTGTGGCAGCCGTACCAGGAGGACCACGTGGCCCCGTTCGGCCTGCTCGGGGACCCGCTGCTCGGGCCGGTCGTGACACCGGAGCGGGGCCGGCTGCTGCTGACCACACCCCGGGCCGGTCACGGGGAGGCGCTGCCCGCGCCCGCCGTCGAGGGGGTACCTGCGCGCGACGGGCTCGGGTGGCCGGCCGACGGGCACCCCACGGGTGGACCCCGCCGGGACGGGTACCGGTTCGTCCTGGTCGAGGGCGTACGCCCCGAAGAGCTGGCGGAGCGGTTCGGTTCGGGCCCGTTGGAGCCGGTGGCGGGCGAGGCCGATCTCTGGGATCTGCGATTCTCCCGGCAGCGCCGCGGTCCCCTGGCCCGGCTCGGCGCCCGCGACGGCTGGGGCTTCGCCTTCGAGTCGGCCCCCCGGCCGGGCTTCGACCCGGCCCGCCTGGCCGACCCCGGTCCCGAGCTGTCGCACGGCACCCGCGCCCTGACGGTCTGGGTGCAGCCGGGCCTGTTCCACTTCGCCTGCGCCGAGGACGGCGCACAGCGGTACGCCTTCACGGTCCATGAGGCCGAGCGCCGCCGGACGGGCACCCTCCCTGCCGCGCTCTGCCCCGACGGCCTGTTCCGGGCCCCCGCCGGGCCCGCCCCCGACCGCTCGGACGAGCGCCGTGCCCCGGACGCGATCGCGCAGTCGTTCGCCGTCTCACCTGCCCCGGTTCGCCCTCGAGCACGGCAGATTGCCCACGGTGCCGACACGGCCGTGGACCAGGCCGCCGGGACCGGGCGAGGCGTATGCGACGGTCACGATCACGCCCAGGTAGGTCCGGGCCCGGGCGGTTTGGTTTCATCGCCCGGTGTCCCGGCCGCCCGTTGTCCCGGCCGCTCGGGGTTCAGGGAGCGATGAGCACTTTGAGGGCTTCGCGCCGGTCCATGGCGCGGTAGGCGTCGGGCACCTGCTCGAGAGGGAGGGTGCGGTCGAAGACACGGCCCGGATCGACACTGCCGTCCAGGACGGCGGGCAGCAGTTCGTCGATGTAGGCCCGCACGGGGGCAGGACCGCCGGTGAGAGTGACGTTGGGCCCGAACAGACTGGCGAAACCGACCGGAGCCTCCTCGTACTGCGGCACACCGACCCGGCTGATCACGCCGCCGGGGCGGACGGCGCCGACGGCCATCTCGTAGGCGGGCATGTGGCCGACGGCCTCCAGGACGGCGCGGGTGCCGTAGCCGCCGGTCAGGTCGCGCACCTTCGCGATGCCTTCCTCGCCGCGTTCGGCGATGACGTCGGTGGCACCGAACGCGACACCGAGGTCGGTGCGCGTCTTGTGCCGGCCCATGAGGATGATCCGCTCCGCACCGAGCTGCTTGGCCGACAGCACGGCGAGCAGGCCCACCGCGCCGTCACCGATGACGGTGACGCTGTCACCGGGCTGCACATGCGCCTGCTTGGCGGCGTGGTAGCCGGTGCCGTACACGTCGGCCAGGGTCAGCAGCGAGGGCAGCAGCCGCTCGTCGACGTCCCGGGGCAGCTTGACCAGGGTGCCCTGGGCCTGGGGGACACGAATGACCTCGGCCTGGGCGCCGCCGACACCGCCGGCGGAGTAGAAGCCGCCCTGAGGGCAGGAGGTGTGCACGCCCTCGCGGCAGAACTCGCACGTGTTGTCGGCGTAGGCGAACGGGGAGACCACCAGGTCGCCACGGCTGAGACCGCTGACCTCGGAGCCGGTCTCCTCCACGACACCGAGAAACTCATGTCCCATGGGGACGGGGCCGTCGGCGGCGGTCAAGGAATGGTAGGGGTGCAGGTCGCTGCCGCACACGCAGGAGCGGACGATCCGCACGACGGCATCCGTGGCCTGCTCGATGGTGGGGTCCGGGGCGTCCTGGACACGGACGTCACCGGCTTCGTACATGAATGCTGCCCGCATGGGACATCGCTCTTTCTGATCGGTGATTCGGCCGGCCGTAGGTGCACGCTCTCGGCGGCACACGTACGGGCGGCGACAGGGGGGAGAGGTCGTGGCTGTTCGTGGCCGTCAGCGGCCGATGCCGACGAGAGCGGCGGCGTACTGCTCGTCGGTGACCGGCTCCAGCCAGGTGGTGCCGTCACCGGTGCCGTCACCGACGACCATGGCGATATGGGCCATGAGGTGGGTGTCGGTGGCGCCGTGCCAGTGCTCCTCGCCCGCCGGGCACCGCACGGTCTCACCCGCGCTCACGCGGACGACACCGCCGTCACGGGTGCCGACGAGGCCCACCCCGTCGGTGACGTGCAGGACCTGGCCCAGGGCGTGGGAGTGCCAGTTGGTGCGGGCGCCCGGGGTGAAGCGCACCAGCGCGGAAGCAAGACGGGCCGGCTCCGCGGGGACCGAGATCGGGTTCAGATAGACGTCTCCGGTGAAGCGCTCGGCCGGGGCCTTCACGGTGGGGGTGTCAGGGACGTGTTCCACGACTGCGTTTCCTTGATCGAACTGGAGGGGCGGGTGTGGTGCCGAGTGAGCAGCGCCGCTCGTCAGGCGCCGCGCTCGTCCGCGAGCTGCTTCAGCCGGTTGATCGCGGTCATCGCGTTGGGCCAGCCCGCGTAGAAGGCCAGGTGCGTGATCGCCTCGGACAGCTCCTTCACGCTCAGCCCGTTGTCGAGGGCCACCCCGAGGTGGTGGCCGAGCTGCTCGCCGCGGTACAGGGCGGCCAGGACACTCACGGTCACCAGGCTCCGGTCGCGCGGGGACAGCCCCGGCCGCTCCCAGACGTCACCGAAGAGGACCTCGTCGGTGACCTCCACGAGCTTGGGTGCGATCCCGGCCAGCTCCGGGGGTGCGGACTGTTTCGGCATGGGGGCGACTCCTCGATCCGAACGGGGTGAACCGGCCACCACCCACTGTGTGGCGGGCTCGGCCTTCCGGCAGCCGCCACACCCCGTACCCCGGTCGGACATCGGAGCGAAAGCCGCTGCCGGTATCGAGGAAACCGCAGGTCGGCAGTGTGAAGAAGGGTCTGCTGTGCCAGGTACCGACAGAGCCCCCCACCTGTGGACCGTCCGGCCTAGCCTGGAACGCGTGACCACCGAGAGCGACATCCGCGAGTTCCTGGCCTCCCGCCGCGCCAAGATCACCCCGCAGCAGGCCGGCCTGCCCGCCTACGGTGGCAACCGGCGCGTGCCCGGCCTGCGCCGCGAAGAAGTCGCCCTGCTCGCCGGCGTCAGCATCGACTACTACGTCCGCCTCGAGCGCGGCCGCCTCGCCGGAGCCTCCGAGGAGGTCCTCGACGCCGTCGCGAACGCCCTCCAGCTCGACGACGCCGAACGCGCCCACCTCTTCGACCTGGCCCGCGCCGCCGCCAAGCGCCCCGCCCGCCGCACCAAGCGCGCCCGCGGACCGCTCCCGGACAGCGTCCTGCGCGTCCTGCGGTCCATGGCCGACTCCCCGGCCTTCATACGCAACGGCCGCTTGGACATCCTCGCCACCGACACCCTCGGCCGTGCCCTGTACGCGCCCCTGTTCGCCGACCCCACCGCCCAGACGGTCAACATCGCCCGCTCACAGTTCCTGACGCCGGGGGGCCGTGACTTCTTTCCCCACTGGGGGGAGTCCGTCAACACCACGGTCGCCCTGCTGCGCACCGAGGCCGGACGCGCCCCGCACGACGCCGGACTGACCGGGCTCATCGGCGAACTCGTCACCCGCAGCGAGGAGTTCCGCACGGCCTGGGCCAAACACAACGTGCGCCTGCACCACACCGGCCGCAAGTCCTTCCGCCACCCCGCCGTCGGTGTCCTCGCCCTCGACTTCGACGCCATGGAACTGCCCGCACAGCCGGGCCTGACCCTCACCGCCTACAGCGCCGCCCCCGGGACACCCGACCACGATGCCCTGCGGCTCCTCGCCACCTGGGCCGCAACCGAGCGAGCCCGGCCCACCGGCAATCCTGCTCCCTGGGCCCCACACGACTGACGTGCGGCCGATCCGCACGGAGACCGGTCCGACCGGGTGCCGGTCACCCTGGGCCGACGCTCGTCGCGTGCACGCGCCGGCCGCTGGAGTGCCTGACGCTCGTGGTGATGGTCGCCGGTCTCCCGGAAGACGGTGGCGGCCTCGGTGCAGGCGTCGACCGCCTCCTGGGAACGCCGCACCTTGGCCAGGAGGCCGGCGCGCACCATCAGCGCGGGAGGCGGACCGTTGCGCCGGATGCCGCCTCGGCATGCGGAGGACATCCGCCTCCCCACAGGATCGTGATCATGCGGATGTTCACGGTGACCCGGCCCACTCGACGGCCGATGCGGCGCGGCGGTGCGCGACATGCCATAGGCACGGCTCTCGCCTGCGGCGTCCTGATGGCCGCTGCCACGGCGTGCGACCACGGGGCCGAGAGGAGGAGTCCCGGCGGCGCACCGGGCGCGGCGTCCGCCTTGCCCGGCCAGGCCGTGGGCACCCGCCTTCCGGGCATCGGAGACCGGATGGGCAGGCAGGTACCGGCCGACACCGGACAGGTGGTGGTCGTCTACGGCGAAAGCCGGTATTCCCCCGACGGTTTCGTCGTCCTCTACCAGAAGCGGGGCTCGACCTGGGAGCGAACGGCAGGCTGGCCCGCGCACAACGGCAGGCTGGGCTGGACGACCGACCATCGCATGGACGACGAACAGAGTCCCGTCGGCGTGTTCACCCTCACCGACGCGGGAGGCACGCTCGCGGATCCCGGAAGCCGACTGAGGTACTGGCACGACGACAACGCCTACGCGTCCATGCTGAATCCGGACGAAGCCCACGCCCGTGACTTCGACTACGTCATCGCCATCGACTACAACCGGCTCGAGGGCGCACCGCCCTTCGACTGGAACCGTCCCGACGGGGTCGACAAGGGCGGCGGCATCTGGCTGCACCTGGACCACGGTGACGGCACGTCGGCATGCGTCACCGTCCCGGAGTCCGGAATGAAGACCCTCCTGCGCACCCTGGATCCGGCGCAGCACCCCGTCGTGGTGATGGGCGACCGGGAACGGCTCGCGAGCTGAAGCCGGCGGGGCCGCGTCGGCGCCTCGTCGGGCCGGGGCCCGGCGGGTGGGTCCGCGGGCCCGGGCCCGGTGGTGGCTCGGCCGACCGCACACCGGGACGCGTTCCGTATCCGCTCGCGCGGCCGCGTGCTCCCCGCGGCAGCCGACGGCCGGGGATCAGTCGACCGTCAGGACGATCTTGCCGGTGGTACGGCCCTGCTCGCCGATCTCGTGCGCCTTCGCCGCCTGCGCCAGCGGCAGGACCGTCTCGACCACCGGCTTGAGCGCGCCCCGCTCCACCAGGCCGGCGATCTCGCGCAGACCCAGGTGGTCCGGCTCGACCAGGACCCACACCGCCCGCACCCCCTCCTGAGCGGCGGGAACGTCGTCCGGGCCGGGCAGGGTGATCAGCCGGCCGCCGGCCCGCAGGACCTTCAGGGAGCGCTCGGCCGTCTGGCCGCCGAGCCCGTCCAGCACCACGTCGACGTCGGACACGACGTCCTCGAACCGCACCGCGCGGTAGTCGATCACCTCGTCCGCGCCCAGCTGCCGCACCAGGTCGTGCTTGCCGGCGCTGGCCGTGCCGATGACGTACGCGCCGCGGGCCTTGGCGATCTGCACGGCGAAGTGACCGACCCCGCCGGCCGCCGCGTGCACCAGCACCCGCTCACCGGGACGCACGTCCGCCGTGTCCACCAGGGCCTGCCAGGCGGTCAGCGCGGCGAGCGGCAGCGCCGCCGCCTCCACGTGCGTCAGACCGGCCGGCTTGGGAGCGAGATGCCGGGCCGGCGCCACGACGTACTCGGCGTACCCGCCCGCCTGGCGCGGGAACAGCGGCATCCCGAAGACCTCGTCACCGGGACGGAACATCCCCACACCGGGCCCGACGGCCTCGACCGTGCCGGACACGTCCCAGCCGACCGCCGGCACGGCGCCCCACTCGATGAGGGCTCCGCCGGCGCGGGTCTTCCAGTCCACCGGGTTCACTCCGGCCGCGTGCACCCGCACCAGGACCTCGTTCAGTCCCGGCTCCGGGCGCTCGACCTCACGCTCGACCAGGTTCTCGGGTCCGCCCCACTGCTGCACGACCACCGCACGCATGCTGTCCGCCTCGTTTCCGTCTCGATCGGCTCGGCGCCGGGAGGTTCCCGGCGCGACGCAGTCCACGATCCGGCACATCGGCCCGCCATGGTGTTGGCCGTATGGCCACCATGTGACAGGATCTGGCCATGGGTACGGCACAGCGGACGATCACGCGGGACGAGCGGGACCGGGCGGCGCGGGCGCCCCGGCGGCACCGGATCGCCGTGCTCGCCCTGCCCGGGGTGCCGCCCTTCGAGCTGGGCATCCCCTCCCGTGTCTTCGGCAGCGTGGAGGACGCCGAGGGCCGCCCGCTCTACGACGTCACCGTCTGCACCGCCGACGGCGCCCCCGTGCTCAGCGACGCCGGTTTCACCGTGCAGCCCGCGGCCGGTCCCGAGGCCCTGGCCACCGCGGACACCGTGATCGTCCCGCCCACGCACGCGATGCCCGAGCTGGGCCGCGGCGGCCCGCTGCCCTCCGAGGTCACCGCGGCCATCGCAGGCATCCGGCCCGGCACCCGGCTGGTGTCCATCTGCACCGGGTCCTACGTGCTCGCCGCGGCCGGGCTGCTCGACGGCCGGCCGGCCACCACCCACTGGAACCTGGCCCCGGAGTTCCGCCGGGCCTACCCCAGGGTCAAGGTCGACGAGGAAGTCCTCTTCGTCGACGACGGCGACGTGCTGACCTCGGCGGGCGTGGCCGCGGGCGTGGACCTGTGCCTGCACATGATCCGCCGCGACCACGGCGCGGCCGCCGCCAACCGGGCCGCCCGCATATGCGTCGTACCGCCCTGGCGGGACGGCGGCCAGGCCCAGTACATCGACCGCCCGGTCCCCGAACCCACCGCCGCCAGCACCACCGCCGCCCGCGCCTGGGCCCTGGAACACCTCGGCGAACCGCTGTCCCTCGCCCGACTCGCCGAGCACGCCCGGATGAGCCTGCGCTCCTTCACCCGGCGGTTCCGCGACGAGGTCGGCATGACACCGGTGCAATGGCTCACCGCACAACGCCTGGAACTGGCCAAGCAACTGCTGGAGACCACCGACCTGTCCATCGACCTGGTCGCCCACCGCGCCGGCTTCGGCTCCGCGAACTCCCTGCGCGCACACATGAGAACGGCCTTCGGCATCTCACCCGCCGCCTACCGCCGCACCTTCAGCCCCCATGACCTCGCCGAGAGTCCTCAGTAGCGCTGTGCCTTGGCGAGCACGGGCGTCAGCTTCGGTTCCGGGGGCTCGTGGCTGAAGGCAATGGGTTGTTCCTTCTTGCCGGGCTCGAGATCCTCGGCGCCGACGTACCGTGTCTCGACCACCTTGCCCGCCGAGTTCTTGAAGTCGACCTGCACGGCATAGGAGGCCTTGCTGTCGGTCTTGTTGGTGATCGTGACGAGTACCGCGAGTACTCCGCCGCTCTGCGCTCTCGGAATACCCGTCATGGCGACCTCGGAGAGCGCGTTGCCCTGGCCCGTGACGTTTTTCAGTTCCTTTTCCGCCGCCGCGCTTCTGCGGTGGGTCTCGGCGTCCACCGATGCCTCGAACTCGGAGGCGCGGGCCGAGGCGGACGACGCCGCGGCGGAGGCGGAGGCCTGGGCCGAGCTGATCGCGGCGGAGGCGGAGGACGCCATCGCCGACGGCGGTGTCCCCGAGAAGGACGAGGCATTCGGCGTACTGGGAGTGCCTGCCGGGGGCGAGGAGCCCTGACCGTCGCCGTTGCCGCAGCCGGCGAGCCCGCCGACCAGGAGAAGACTGCCGAGCGCACTTCCCAGGACGATGCCGCGCCGGGCTCCGGCAGAGGCTCTGAGTCGGTTCGGGGACATAGGCCGTCCAAGAGGTCGATGGTCTTGTTCATCCATCGTCGGGGCCGCGACCACCGCTCGCGAGTCGGGTGGGCGAGCGCCACGCCCCCTCACGTGGTGGGTCATCTGATGTTGGGCCGGTCCCGTGGGCGCACAACGTCAACCTGATGAGGGTCGCCCGTTCGCCGGGCTCAGAGGCCCGATCCGCGCGGCCTGTCTCGTGATCCTGTGGCCGGAGCAGGCGGACCTGGCCGCCCCGAGCAGGGTCCGCCTGCTCGAGTGGTCCTGGACCGTCTCCCCGGAGCGACGCATCCTGCTCTGCGTGGCGTGCTGCGGGCTGCTCGGCGGATCCGTCCGCATGCTCCCGCGCATCCGTCGGGACCTGGCCTCGCCGAACGTCAGCTCGTGGTACATCCCGTGGTACTTCCTGAGGCGGCCACCGAACGACTGGAGAGCGCGTTCACGACCTTCTCCGGGGGAGCCCACCAGTCAGGACGGTCCGCCGCGCGAGACGAGTCGCCCGACAGACCGGCGGCCGACGAATCGAACTGACCCCGTGAACTCACGCCGGCTCGGGTTGCGGTTCCGGTTGCAGCGCCGGTACGGCCTTCGGTTCCCACAGTCTGGTGGTCCGCACGTAGCCGTAGATCACCGAGGCCATCGCCAGCACGATGAGTGGTCCGAACACCCAGGGACGCCCGGCCATCTCCATCGACAGATAGCGGTAGGACACCAGGAGCGCGGTGAAGACCGTTGCGCCGTAGGCGACCAGTTGGATTCCCGACCGGTCCCAGCCACGTGCGAGCGAGCGCATGGCCGCCTCGATCGTGACCGCGAACACCACGCCGGCGACGATGTCCGCGCCGTAGTGGTAGCCGAAGCCCAGCGTTGCACCGAGCGTGGCGATCAGCCAGAACGTGCCCAGGAATCGCAGAGCCCTCGGCCCCTTGCGGGAATGGATGAAGATCGTGGTGGCCCAAGCCGTGTGCAGGCTGGGCATGCAGTTGCGCGGGGTGATCTCATCGAACGGCATCGGGTGCGGCACATGGACCGGCGCCGTGTCCGGCCACACGTTGGCCACCGCCCAGTGGCCGCCGTCGGCTCCGTAGACGAAGATCGGCCCGACCACCGGGAAGATCATGTAGATGCCGGGCCCGAGGAGGCCGATCACCAGAAAGGTGCGCACCAGATGATGGCGCGGGAATCGGCGCTCGGTCGCCACGTTGCGCAGTTGGTACAGCGCGACGACGACCGCGGCCACCGCGAGCTGGATGTAGACGTAGTCGAGAACGTGGGAGCCGATCGGACCGGTGGCCCTGACGAACCGGCCCACCAGCCATGACGGGTCGCCCAGTGCGTGATCGGCGGTCGCCACGTACTGGTCCAGCACCGCCGGGCGGGTCTTGGACGTGACGAGCAGCCAGGTGTCGCCGGTCTTACGGCCGGCCACCAGCAGCAGGGCCAGTCCGACGCCCTTCAGCAGTAGGGCTCGTTCCTGTCCGGTGCGGCGCGTGACAGCGATGACCGCGTAGCCCACGACGACCCACAACGCGCCGTTGCCGAACATCATCTTGGCGTCGACGGCCCACCGCACCAGAAAGAAGACGATGTCGATGCCCACCGCGACACCGGCCGCGATGAACCGTTGCCGCCAGGGAAGCACGACCATCATCAACGCCATGCTGGCGTACAGCAGCGGCCCCGATTTGGGGGCGAATATCACCTCTTTCGCCTGGTTGGTGATCGGCCCCGGCAAGCCGTAGTGGCGCGCGGCGATCTCCAGCGCGACCAGGAATCCGAGGGTCACCACGCCCACCGTGGCCCAGAGGATCACCCGCGGCTGACGCCATGCGGCGAAGGTTATTCTGTAGTTTTTTCGTGAAAACACTTGAGATATATTGGATATCAATTGTTTGGCCGATTTGATAGATATTGGTCACATAAACTATTGATGGTGCTGTATGACGCCTTTTCCGGTGAAGAGCGGGCGATCGGGGTGATCATCGTAAGTTCGAACATGTTAGCGGAGTGGTGCTGACGGGTTTCGCCGGTCACGGGTGGCGTGATCGTTGCGCACCAGCCGGGAGGTATCAACCCGCCGTCCGCACTCGTGTCACGCCGCGGTGATCGGTTGACGCCGGCCCGGTCCGTGATGAGTGCGATGCTGTCCAGCCGTTCGGACCGAGCGGGGTGACCGATGCCGCTTCGACAGCTCTGGCGGCACTCCCTGAGGGCGGTCGGCTCGCGCTACTCGGTCGGGTGAACCTTCAGACCGCCCGGTGGCCGAGTGTGACTGGTCGCCGCCGGGGCTTTCCTGTCCACGCTGTGCCCTCCCCCCACCCCGCTTCTTCCCGAGCCTCCGGCCCGGTCGGTGAGATGATCACCCTGACGGAAAGGGTCGACAGCGACTACGTTCGCATCCTCAACGGCTTCTCCCCGTTCTGGTCTGAGCCGGCAGTAGCGCCGAGCCCGCACGCCCGACCCCTCGCGTCAGGCCTCGGGGCGTGTCCGTACCCTCGTCGGCGGACGGCTGGTGATCTTCTGGGAGGCGGCGGGGGCATGAGCGGACTCGGGACCGCGGCGGGGACCGTGCCTGGCGGGACGGTGAGCGGGAAGCGGGCGCTGAGTCCGGCTCGCAAGGCGGTCAACTCGTCGAAGTGGGCCGTGGCGGTGCCGGTGCTCCTGCTGTTCGGGGCGGGTGTGGCGCAGTGGGTGACGCCGCTCGGAGTGGTGGTCGTGCTGGCCGTCATCGCGGTCGCGGCGTGTCTGGTCGGCGGAGTGTGGCACCGGGCCGGGGCGGCCACGCTGGTGGCGGTGGCCTCGTTCGCGCTGACGCTGTTCGCCGGGCCGGCGGTCTACGAGGGGTACATGCGGACCGTGGGGGATCCGGTGGACGCGGTCGTCGTGGACGTCGTCGACCTGCACCGCAAGCACGGCGCCGACATGATGTGCACGGTCCGCGAACTGGGCGGCGAACGACGCACGTTCGAGGTCTCCCAGATGCAGAACTGCTTCGGCCAGGCCCGGCGGGGCGACCGGATCGTGGTGCGCGAGGACCCGCTGGGGCTGCTCGATCCATGGCTGCCCCACGGGCCCGAGGACCGGGACACCAGCGAGATCACCGCTGCCGTGACCATCGGGCTGACTCTGCTGGTCGGCGCGACCGTCTTCTACGGGGGTCAGCGGCGGCGCGCCCGTTAGAGCGTGGTTCCGCCTCTGCGCGGGGGCTCCCCGTGCACCCGGCCGCTGACCCAGGAACCGCTCCCCGTGCCAGACGAGGAGGTCCTGGGCCGTGTGCAGGTGCTTCTGGCTGCGATGGCAACGCCCGGCATGCGTCGAGGAGTATGGGCCCGCGGGTACGGACGCGGTCAGGGCCGGATCCGGGCGTGCAGGAGGCAGAACTCGTTGCCTTCCGGATCGGCCAGGACATGCCAGTTCTCGGTGCCGGTCTGGCCGACGTCGGCGGGCCTGGCACCGAGCGCGAGCAGCCGCTCCAGCTCGGCGTCCTGGTCGCGGTCGGTGGCGTTGACATCGATGTGCAGTCGGAGCTTCCCGGTCCGCGGCTCGCTGCTGGGGCTGAGGACGAGGGTGGGCTGCGGTCCGCCGAAGCCGACGTCCGGCGGCCCGATCTCGATGCTTCCGTCGTCGTCCCGGGCGAGTTCGACGTAGCCGAGGACCTCGCTCCAGAATGCGGCGAGCCCTTCGGCGTCGGCGCAGTCGATGACCAGCTCACTGATGCGGCATGCCATGCCGGCAGTCTACGGAGACGACTCGACTGCGGCTGCAGTATTAGTATGAAAGATCATGCGTCACGCCGTCAGAACAACCGCGCTCATTGCTGTCTGCGTCCTCGGACTTGCCGCCTGCACCGATGGTGACGACGGAAGCGAGCCGAGGCCGAGTCCGCGCACCGAACTCCGGCTGGGCCAGAGCGCCGACACGGCCGGCGTCGGCGGCAAGGGCACGGTGCGGATCACTCCGGACACCGTCGTCTACGTCGACAGGACCGACACCGGTGCCCCGGAGCACGACCTCTTCGCGGTCGTCGCCTTCAGTGCCGCGAATCGGGTCAAGACCCCGGTGACGGCGACGACCGACGACGGAGGCTTCCGCTGGGAGTCGCCCGACGGGCATGTCGTCAGGTCGGGGAACAGCGAGGGGGCGGCAGGGATCGCTCCCGTCGGCTTCAGTGACGGTGGCCCGACCGTTCGGCCCGGCACCTTCCAGAACGACACCACCGCCTTCGACATCACGGCCGCCGAGAAGGGCGGCACCCTCGTCTACGTCGACGGCAACGGCGACGCCTTCCGCTGGAAGATCCCCTCCAGCAGTTCAGGGAATGCGGTCCCGGCGTTGCGGTCCGCGCTGCGATGAAGGCGGTCGCGGCGTGAGCGCCCTCACGGCCCAGGCCATCGGCACCAGGCGGCTGGACCTGCTGCCGCTGCACGTCGAACACGCCGAGGAGATGGCCGAGGTGCTGTCCGACCCGGCCCTGCACACCTTCATCGGCGGAACTCCGGACACCCCGCAAGCCCTGCGCTCGCGCTACCGGCGCATGACCGCGGGCTCTCCCGATCCGGCCGTCTCCTGGCTGAACTGGGTGATCCGGCTCCGTGACACGTCCTGCCTCACGGGCACGGTCCAGGCGACGGTCAGCCCCTCCGGCCACGGCCACATCGCCGAGATCGCCTGGGTGGTAGGGACCCCTTGGCAGCGAAGAGGCATCGCCGCCGAAGCAGCCCGAGGGCTCGTCGACTGGCTCGCCCGGCAGCCGGTGCACACCGTCATCGCCCATATCCACCCCGAACACCGGGCATCCGCGGCCGTCGCCACGGCTGCCGGGCTCACTCCCACCGACGAATGGCACGACGGCGAGATCCGATGGCACCGGGGCATCGGACGATGACGTGGGCTTCGGCTTCCGGTAGCCGACGGTGAAGCGGCGCTGGACGGGGCGAGGCGGCTCCGCCTCGTCGATCAGGGCGACGGCCGCATCGTCCTGTACACCGACGGCATCACCGAGGCCCGTCGCCGCGGGGGTCGCGAATGCGGCGTCGAACGCTTCACCGACTTCCTCATCCGCCACCACGCCGACGGCCTGCCCGTCCCCGAAACCCTGCGCCGCCTCGTCCAGGCCGTCCTCGCCTACCACGACGGCCGTCTCCAGGACGATGCCACCGTCCTGCTGTGCGAATGGATCGGCCCGGCACTGGAGCCGGGCCACGAAGCGGCCGACCTGACCGGTCTGCCGTCCAGCGGTCCTCGCGGCGACGGCGAGCAGCTCCGGAGCACCACACCCTGACCGCGCGCATCCGTCGGACCCGGTGGGACAGGCCCAAGGCGGCTCCCGCCGCTCCCGCGGCTCACCCGCGAGGCCGTCGGCCCCACGCGGTGATCATGCCGGGGGAGAGGTCGGCGAGCGCGGGCGAGGAGAGGTAGTCCAGAGCGCTGTCGAGTTCGCCCGCCTCCAGCGCCGTACCGGCTTCCAGAGCGTCTCGCATGCTGAGCCAGGTGCTCTTCCAGAAGGCGGTGATGGGCGCGTCGACGGTCAGCGGCGGCAGAACGACCTCCGCGCCCACATCGAGCAGCCCCAGGTCGTGCAGGAGATGTGGGTAGCCCGTCACCCAGCTGATGTCGGTCCCGATCGTGTCCCGCAGCACCTGCCACATCGCCGCCATGGCCCGCCGGTAGGCCGTGTGGGGCGAGTGGGCCGTGGTCAGGTCGAGGGCATCGCCGACGACCAGCCAGCCTCCGGGCGCCACCCAGCCGGCCAGGCGCGCCAGCACGTCCGCGTGCTGGGGCAGATGCATCAGAACGAAACGGCAGTGGACCAGGTCGAACCCGCCCGGCGCCGGCCCCGACGCCGGATCGGTGACGTCCACGGCCATCGTCCGGAGCCGGCCGTTCGGTGGAGCGTTCACGAAGCGGGGGTCGCGGTCCAGGGCCAGCACCTCGTCGACGCCGGCCTCTTCGGCGAGCCAGCGGCTGATCGTCCCGGTGCCGGCACCCACATCGAGGCAGCGCCACCCGGGACCGACACCCAGGGCGGCCAGACGCGCCTGGCTCACCGCGTCGTAGGCCAGGGCGCCGTAGTCGACGCGCTCCGCTTCGCCCGACTGATCGGGGGCGAAGAGGTCTCTTCCGTAGCGTCCGCCCTCCGGCGCCGGTTCATCCACGGAAAACTCCTTCCTCCGGGGCGATCCGGCGCTCCATGCCGCGACCGTCACGATGTGCCGGAACCCAGCTCCCGGGGAGCGGGACCGGTGCATCCCATCGTGTTCCTCGCCCGCGTGCGACCGCACCCGCGGGCGCGGTGCCGACATCGCAGTGCTGTCACGCCAGGGTGGGCGTATCGTCCGAATATGGGTGACGTTCGGTGTGGCTGGTGCGGCACGGTGCTGCCGGAGCCGAACGGCCGCGGTCGCCGGTACTGCTGTCCGGCGCACCGGCAGGCGGCATGGCGGGCCCGGCGACGGTGGCGGGCGGCCGCGCAGGAGCGGCAGGCGATGATCGTGGCCGGGACGGAGCTGCTCGCCCACGTACAGGCCGTGGCACAGAAGCAGAGCACCGGCCCCATGCCATGGGCCTCGGCCAGGGGCCTGCACTGCGTCGCTGTGGCGCAGGTGCCCGAGCTGGCGGGCCAGCTGGTGCGCTGGGCGGTGCTGGCCGACCGGCGGGCCGGGGCGAGCTGGGCGCAGATCGGCGCCGTCCTGGGCATCAGCGCGGACACGGCCCGCAGCCGCTTCGGGCGGGTACGGAGATCACCGCTCGGCGCATGCACCCGGAGGTGAGACGTGTCCGACACGGCGACCGGCGCCCCCTCCTCGGGCTTCGGCCCTGAAGCGCTCGCCCCTGCCCTGAGCGAGTTCGCACGGGAGATCGGTGCCTACGCCGGCGCGGTCTACCTGCTGTCACCGGACGGGCAACTGCTCCAGCTCGCGGTGCTGAGCGGAATCTCGAAGCGGATCGCCTTGCCCTGGGCGCGGGTGGCGCTCGCGGCAGCGACCCCGGTGAGCGACGCCGTGCGGGAGCGAGGCCTGGTTTGGATCGGCAGTCAGGAGGAACTGGCGCGCCGCTACCCGCAGCTGGCGCTCGTCCTGCCCCACCCCTTCGCCCTGTGCACCGCGCCGATCACCACTGGCCCGAGGACGTGGGGCGGTCTGGTGCTGCACTGGTCCAGCGCACACCCACCCACGCTGAGCGCACCCGAACGCGAGGGGATCGCCGGTGCCTGCGACCGCCTGGGCCTGATCCTGCGGCAGGCCGCCGACAGCGGCCACCCGGTACTGGCCGGGCCCGAGCCGCGGATCCTGCCTCCCTCGCGGAACCGCGCCGCCGGGCCGGCCGAGGCACAGGCCGCGGTCGACTTCGCCGAGCGCCTGCCCAGCGGCTGCTGCGCCCTCGACCCGGACGGCCGGATCACCTTCGTCACCACCGCCGCGGCCACCCTGCTCGGCCTCGGCATCCCCGACCTGCTGGGCGCCCGCCCCTGGGAGGCACTTCCGTGGCTGGACAACCCCGTCGCCGAAGACCGCTACCGGGCCGCGGCGCTCAGCCGTCGGCCCACGTCCTTCACCGCCCGCCGCCCCCCGGACCGCTGGCTGTCCTTCCACCTCTACCCGGACGCGTCCGGCATCAGCGTGCGCATCGTCCCCACGTCCTCGGCCCACGCCGTGGCACCTCCACGACTGCTGCACCCCGCCCCTGGCGTGGAGCCCGGCCGGGCCACGGCGCTCTACCACCTGATGCATCTCGCCGCCACGCTCACCGAGGCCGTCGGTGTGCAGGATGTGGTGGAAAGGGTCGCCGACCAGATCCTTCCCGCCTTCGGCGCCCAGGCCCTCGCCCTGATGGCGGCGGAGGAGGGCCGGTTGCGGATCATCGGTCACCGCGGCTACTCGGCCGAACTCATGCGCCACTTCGATGCCGCCCCGCTGACCTCCGACACCCCCGCGGTGCACGTCCTGACGACGGGCACACCCAGCTTCTTCGCCACCTTCGCCGACCTGAAACGGTCCTATCCCCCCGCCGCCCTGCAGGACGCGATGGCCGCCTGGGCGTTCCTGCCGCTGATCACCTCCGGACGCCCCGTCGGCTCGCTGGTCCTCGCCTATGAACGGCCTCGCACCTTTCCCCTGGAGGAGCGCTCCGTCCTCACCTCGACCGCCGGGCTGATCGCCCAGGCGCTGGACCGCGCCCTCCTGTACGACGCCAAACACCAGCTCGCCCACAACCTCCAGGCCGGACTGCTGCCCCGCACCCTGCCCGCCATCGCCGGTCTGGACGTGGCCGCCCGCTACCTCCCCGCCAGCTACGGAATGGACATCGGAGGCGACTTCTACGACCTCATCCGTCTCGGCGAGGAGAGGGCCGCCGCGGCCATCGGCGACGTCCAGGGCCACAACGTGCAGGCCGCCACCCTCATGGGACAAGTGCGCACCGCCGTCCACGCCACCGCAGGCGCGCCCCCGGGCGAAGTCCTCGCCCGCACCAACCGCCTGCTCACCGACCTCAACCCCGGGCTGTTCACCAGCTGCCTCTACATCGACCTCGACCTCGCCCACCACCGCGCATGCCTGGCCACCGCAGGCCACCCCCCGCCGATCCTGCGCCACCCGGACGGCCACACCGAGGTCCTCCACCTGCCGCCCGGACTCCTGCTCGGCATCGACCCCGCCGCCGACTACCCCACCAGCGAGATCCCCCTGCGGCCCGGCGCCGTCCTCGCCCTCTACACCGACGGACTCGTCGAATCCCGAGGCACCGACATCGAGGACGCGATCGCCTCTCTCGCCGACCAGCTCGCACACGCCCGGAACCAGACCACGGACACCCTCGCCGACAGCCTCATCGACCACGCCCAGCGATCCGCACCCCGCAGCGACGACATCGCCCTGCTCCTCATCCGCCCCCAACAGGCAGACACCTGAGGCGAGCGACGCCGACGGCCGGGAGGCCTCCGACGACCGGCCGGGTGGCAAATCGGTGTCCGGGACACCTCAGTGACGCGACCATGGACCGTCACGGACACCTGACCGCCGAGGAATCACCCGCCATGCCTGTACCTGCCGACCCCACCGTCCTCCACCCGATGCCGGAGCAGCCGCGGGTGGTGCTGCTCAAGCCGTTGGTGACATCTCCGCTGATCGAGGTCGGGGAGTACTCCTACTACGACGACCCGGACGACGCGACCGCGTTCGAGACGCGGAACGTGCTCTACCACTACGGTCCGGAGAAGCTGGTCATCGGCAGGTTCTGCGCGCTGGGCACCGGCGTGCGGTTCATCATGAACGGCGCCAACCACCGGATGGACGGCCCCTCGACCTTCCCCTTCCCCACCATGGGCGGCTCCTGGGCCGACCACTTCGACCTGCTCACCGGCCTGCCCGACCGGGGGGACACCGTCGTCGGCAACGACGTCTGGTTCGGCCACGGCACGACGGTCATGCCCGGCGTACGCATCGGACACGGCGCGATCATCGCCTCCGGCGCCGTGGTCACCGGCGACGTGCCCGACTACGGCATCGTCGGCGGCAACCCGGCCCGCCTCATCCGCACCCGCTACAGCGACCAGGACGTCGCCCGGCTGCTGGCGGTGGCCTGGTGGGACTGGCCGGCGGAACACATCACCGAGCACGTGCGGACGATCATGTCGGGCAGCATCACCGACCTCGAGGCCGCCGCCCCGCGGCGGGACTGAGCGGGACGGCGCCTCAGCTCAGCTGCATCTCGTAACCGATCCGCTCGGCGAGGCTCAACTCCTGGCACATGAACCACAGGTCGGTGATCCGGCCCCCGTCGTCGAAGTGCGGCACGCCGACCTCGCCCCACTCCACGCGCCTGCCCGTGGCCGGGGCGCCGGCGAACTTGAGGTTCCGACCAGGTGATCAGGGCGCGAGGCGCGGCAGGCTAATGTCCGAGGGGGCGGGCAGCCCGGGCGAAGAGTCGGGCGCCGGCCGGCTCACGTTCAAGGGAGGGGTGGTGGGGCATGCCCGAGAGGCAGGCCGAAGAGGTGGTGCTCGACGAGGTCGCTGCCGAGGGGTCCGACCCGGTGCCGTGCCGGGTCGTCGTGTGCCGGGACTGCTGCTGCGGCAGTGCCAAGGTGACCGGGGTCGATCACGCGGCGCAGACCGAGCGGCTGCGGGCCGCGGTGCCCGTGCGGATCTCCGACTGCCTCGACGTGTGTGACCAGGCCAACGTCATCGTCGTACAGCCGTCCGCCGCGGGCCGGGCCACCGGTGCGCGGCCGGTCTGGCTGGGACTCGTCAACGACCCGGACGCGACCGAGGACATCGTCACCTGGGTGCGCGCAGGCGGCCCGGGTGTGGCTCCCCGGCCGGACATCCTCGATCTGTACACCTTCACACCGCCGCGGCGCCGTAGGGACTCCTGAGAACTCGGTGTGTACAGAGGGCCGCTCACCTCGGCGGGTGCTTCGCAGGACGTCAACCAGCGCGGGCGGCAAGGGTGTTGATGTCGATCACGGCGCGTTGGAGATCGCCCTGTGGCCGGTGGCCCAGGTCGTCGATCGCCACGATGTTCATGTGGCGGGCGAGTTCAGGTGCGCGCCAGTCCGTCCTCAGCCTGGTGACCAGCTGGGGGTTGAGCCCATTGGCGAGGTGGATGAGGTAGTTGTCCCTGACGGACGCCGGGAAGAACGGCGAGAGCAACCGGATCAGGAACAGCTGCGGTATCTGCAGATCCGGCTGGACGATGCTCGACAGCACGAAGAACCGGTCGGCGTCCGCACCGGGTTCCCGGGCGAGGGCGGCCTGGTTGAGGGCCAGCGTCTGGTCGTAGACCCGCTGCGGCGGGCTTGCCTGGAAGAAGGACTTCATGATCTCCCACCAGGAGGGGTTTCCGGCCGGGTAGCTGCCGCGGTCGGAGACGCTGTCCGCGTGCCAGGCCCAGGGCTGGTCGACCGCCGCCGACGCGTCGACGAGCACGACGTTCTTTCCGGCCTTCACGAAGTCGCCGTAGGCCGAGGTCGGGGACAGCTCCGTCCGGGCCGCGACGCGGGAGCCGAACAGCTCCCGCAGTCTGGTCAGCGGCTCCTTGGCGTCGGCGCCCGCCGGAGCAGTGGCCGAGACACTGATGATGACGACTTCCGAGGGGTGCTCGTCGATCCAGCGCTTGACCGAGGCCGCCTCTCCCGTGGCCTCGTCGAAGAACGGTCCGCCCATCGGGGCGCCGTGGAAGGTCCTCCACTGCCCGCCCTCCAGGCACAGCCGCAGGTCGAGATAGCGGGCGCCCTCGTCGAGCTGGTCGGTGAGACCGCCGCTCTGGGTTCGCGAGATGCTGGCGGCCAGCCGTGGGTCGAGTGAGGCGACGCCGTAGGACCAGCCACTGGTGCACAGTGCCGGGTCGGCCGGGATGCTCCAGCTGCCGGAGTCGTGACTGCCGGGCATCGCGATCCGGTTCAGCGGTGCGTGGTCGAGATAGGCGTGCATGTCACCCATCCAGCGCGCCAGGTCCACCGTCGCGGCGGAGACCCGGCCGCCCGGCGCGGCCGGTGCCGCCTGCCCCGGTCCGCCGCTCGTCATCAGTGCCGTGCCGGCGAGGATCAGAGCGACCAGGCCGGCCACCGAACGCCGTAAGCGGGTGCTGTCCGTTCCACGTCTCATCTTCGTACGCCCTCCTTGGGGGAAGAGGCCGAGATCGGGCACCGAGGGTAGAGGGCGGGAGACGAGATGCCCAGAACGCTTCCACCGATCGTTGTCGCGTCCGAGGATTCGCCCGGCGTGCAACCGCCCCCTCTCCCCGCGCTCCTCCGGCGGGAGGTGGCCGGAAGTAGGCAGCCGTGGATCAGCGCGTTCTAGTCTCGGCCTCGCTGGATGATCTCGGTGAAAGGACCTGAGTGAAGTGACGGACAAGAGGGTTGTCGTCGTGACCGGCGCAGGCACGGGCATCGGGGAGGCCACGGCCCGGCTGCTGCGCGAGGAGGGTCACCACGTGATCGTCTCCGGCCGGCGGGCCGAACCCCTGCGGCGCCTGGAGCGGGAGACCGGGGCGCTGGCGTTTCCGTCCGACGTGGGAGATCCCGATGCGGCCGAGGGTCTGGTCCGGGCGGCCCTGGACGCGCACGGACGGCTCGACGGGCTGGTGCTGAACGCGGGCATCGGGCGCGGTGGAACGGTGGGGGACTTGTCGCTGCAGGAGTGGGACGAGGTCATGCGCACCAACGTCACCGGTCCGCTTCTGCTGCTGCGGTCGGCGATACCGCACCTGCTGGAGTCCAGGGGCTCCGTCGTCGCTGTCGCCTCGGTGTCCGCACTGCGCAACGGGGCCGGCAACGCCCCGTACGCGACGTCCAAGGCGGCCCTGCTCCAGCTCTGCCGTTCCGTGGCCGTCGACTACGGGCGTCAGGGGGTGCGTGCCAACGTGGTGTGCCCCGGCTGGGTACGGACCGAGATGGCCGACCGGCGCATGGCCCGCTTCGCCCAGGAGACGGATCTGCGGGACGGGGGTGTGGAGGCCGCGTACGCGGAGGCGACCCGGCTGCTGCCCCTGGGGCGGCCGGGAGAGCCGCGCGAGATCGCCGAGGCGATCGGCTGGCTGCTGTCCCCGTCGGCGTCGTACGTCAACGGCACCGTGCTCACGGTCGACGGCGGGGCGACGGCTCTCGACCCCGGAACGCTCGCGTTCGACTTCCACATCGCGCCACGCGGCGGCGACGGATCGCGGGAGCCGTGACACGGACACGCCGCCGCGAAGGTGCGTCGGCGTAGGGGCCCCGACCGGAGGCGAGGCCGCGGGCCTCGGAGCGGGCGAACCGGCCGACGAGTTCCGCGGACCGCCGAGGGAGACGGCCTCGAGACGCCCTACGTCCTTTCGGTCTTCGCCGGCACGCACCGCCACGCGAGGCCCGCGGCGGTCAGGTAGGCGAGCGCGCCGACGACCATGCTCGTGCGCAACCCGGAGTCGTAGTCGGTGGCCGTGGCGAGCAGGCTGCCGCCGAGCGCGACCCCGGAGGCGCTGCCGACCTGGCGGGTGGTGTTGAACAGGGCGGAGGCGGCCCCCGAGTACGCCGGGGGAGCGGCGCCCATCACGGTGGCGGTGGAGCCGGTGAGGGCGAAGGAGGTGCCGAATCCGGCGGCCATCATCGGCGCCACCAGCAGCGGGTAGACGGGGTCGGGTCCCGCCGCCGCCCAGCCGGCCAGCCCCAGGGCGGCCAGGAGCATGCCGGAGAGCACCAGCGGACGGTCGCCGGTGCGGCGGGTCAGCCGCCCCGACAGGACCGAGGCGAACATGGTCATCGCCACCGCCGGGAACAGCGCCAGCCCGGTCCGAAGGGCGCTGAAACCGCGCTGGTGCTGGAAGTACAGGCTGGCGGTGAACACCATGCCGTAGAAGCCGAAGTTGAACAGCAGGCCGATGACGGCTCCACCGCTCAGTGCACGAGAGCGCAGCAGACTCAGCGGAAGGGCAGGAGAGCGGGCCAGCCGCTCACGCATTCCGAACGCGGCGGCGGCCAGCACGGCCAGGCACAGACCGCCGAGAACAGCCGGGTCGGACCAGCCCCGGCGTCCGGCCTCGTTGAGCGCCGCGGTCAGCAGCGCCACCGCCGCCACGACCGCGCACTGCGCCGGCCAGTCCAGGGACCGGCCGGCGTGCCGGGGCGAGCGCGTCACGTGCCGCAGTGTCAGCACCAGGCAGGCCACTCCGACAGGCAGGTTGATGAGGAACACCCAGCGCCAACCCACCGTGGAGACGAGCAGCCCGCCCAGCAGCGGGCCGGCGGAGGCGGCGATGCCCGCCATCGAACCCCACAGCCCGAAGGCCCGCGAGCGGGCGGCAGGCGACGGGTAGGCCTGCTGGAGCAGGGCGAGGGAACCGGGCACGATCAGCGCCGCGCCGAGCCCCTCCACGAGCCGGGCCGCGACCAGGAAGGGAGCGTTCGGCGCCAGCGCGCACGCGGCCGAGGACACGGTGAACACCGCCGCGCCCCAGCAGAAGACCCGACGGTTGCCCAGCCGGTCGCCCAGCGCGCCACCGGTCAGCAGGAAACCGGCGAAGACCAGGGTGTACCCGTCGGTGATCCACTGGATGCCGGTCAGCGACGCCGACAGCTGACGGCCGATCACCGGTACGGCGACGTTGATGACCGTCACGTCCAGGATCACCATGAAATACCCGGCGCACACCGCCAGCAGCGGTGCCCAGGACCGTCGTGCCGCCTGCGGGGGCGATTCGGTGGAGGGCATGGGCCCACCGCCACCGTCCGGTTCCGCGAACGCCACAGCCCCGACTCCGTCCCGTCCGATCGGCCGCGTGCAGCTCGGCGGCGAGCATGAAGCGGTGCAACGGGTCGAAGACACCCGCCTCATGTCACCGGCCCGAGCGGCGCCAGCAGGTCTGTCCGGAGCCGAACCCCAGCTCCAGCGGTAGAAGTTGCCGGCTGGCGTCGTTGTGGAGACCTTGCTTCAGGGGTAGAGGCAGAGAGGAACCCGCACGCTTCCGGCATTGCTCACGATACCCGTAGTCTCGTCGACTGCGAGCACATACATGTTGCGAGTGTAACTCTGCTGACAGTTCGGAGGAGTCACTAGTCGGGCGCCGTAGTAATTGCCGGTGTTGCCCATCTGGCGGTGGTAACCCCTCCCGGGTTCCCAACCATAGAAGGACAGGTGTGAGGGGCTTACCGCCAACTGACTACCATAATCCGTCCACCAGGCTGCGGTGCCGTTCTTGGGGAGTTGGTCTGGATGCGCATACCCGGTGTATGCGCTTGCGTTACCGCGACGGGCATCAGTGCGACTCTGTAGGGGAACACAGACGTGGTCCGAAGGGCGGGTCTCGCGCCAGACGAATCCTTGCTTGCACGTGTCCGGACCGTGAGGCCCGCCACCGGGTTGCACACGTGAGGGGCCGAGCCGATTTTCCTCCCACGTCTTGTCCCGCCATTGTGGCCTGACGCAGACGCGATCTCCGCTTACTGCTTCCCGCCATACCAGACCGGGCGCGCATGTGTACGGACCGTACTGAGCCTGAGCAGGAGTGGCTCCAGTGAGCGGTACTGTTGTCACCGCGAGCGCCAAACCTCCCGACAAAAGCCAACCACAGCGTCGGGCGCGGCCACTGAAGAACTTTCCGCCCATGTCGCACCTCCGGGCGTGGAGTTGGGTTTTTACGACAGCAAGAGAAACGAATCCCCCTCAATTGCTGCCGCATCCTGATGCTGTTGCGCGACGCCGGCGACAGCAACGCCCATCCCCAGTAAACCGCCACTCGACCCTCTCGGCATCTTCCCAGGATGATTGGCGATTCAATTGTCGCCTTACGAATCACTCGACGCCGGGGTCGAACGGTGTAGCGGCAGCACGTGGCTCACGCCCTGGCCTTCGACCATTCGGCGAAGTGCCGGAACGCGGTCGAGCGGGGCCGCTGGGCCGTCCGAACGCATCGGTTGCAGCGGGGTGACGGCCTGGCGGCGGTTGTGGGGCTGGACCGAGGGCAGGCCCGCAACCAGGCCGGAGCGTCGGCCGCGTGCAGCTCGGATGGCAGGAGGCGGTGCAACCGGTCGAAGACACCCGCGGCGGCAGCGGCTCGATCAGCCCCCACAAGCCGTCGTCCACGATGCACGCCCGATGCCCCACGCCTCACGAACGGCGGAATCGTCGTACTGGTCGCGCCAGACCGGCGCACCGCAACACAATCGTGTGACGAGCTCTCAGGGATGTTCGTAGAGCTGGAGGACACCGGCGAGCGAGAAGCACAGGGCTCCCGTGAGGGTGCCCCAGTTGGCGATGTCGGCGTTGACGAGGCTGCCGGTGGCGGGGCGGGTGAAGGCGGCGAGTGCCGAGACCATGAACAGGACGGAGCCGAGCTGGTTCACCGCGACGATCCACCAGCTGAGGCCGCGGGGGCGGAAGCAGGGCCGGCCGTGGCACAGCTCGACGAAGCCAAGATGTCCGGAGATCAGGAAGAGCATGCAGCCGATCACGTCGGGCACCCAGATCAGCCGGTTGACCTGCTGGACGCTCAGCCCCTGCAGAAAGGAGTCCAGCAGGTTGACGGCGAAGACGAGCGTGCCCGCGAAGAGGAGGAACGTGCTCAGCCAGTCCACCCGCATCGGCTCATAGCTCCACCACCGCCAGTGGCGGGTCGTCAGCCGGCCTTCACCGGCGGCGGCGTTGCGGGGTGCGTTGACCACCTGGAGCAGCGAGACGTAGCCGCCGGTGTTGAAGAACAAGCCGCCGGCGAAGTAGATCGAGGCGCACTCGGTGGCATCGCCGGAGCCGAACTGGGCGTCAGCCGCGCCGGCCGCGAAGAGGGCCCCGCCGATGACGAAGGACAACGCCGCGATGACGTTGAGCGTGCGCAGCCGGCCGAGGGCAACGGCATCCGCACGGGTGCGCCGGCTCTCCGTCGCACCGGGCGGACGGACGACGAGCGTGCCGCGCCGCCGCGCGGTCCGTGACTCCCACACCGCCATGCCGCCGTCGGGCAGGTGCCACGTGAGTCGGGTGACGAACGGTCCCGCGCCCTCGGCACGCTGGTCAGGCTGTCCCACGGGCCGAGCCTAGACTCCGGGCAGGACCCGGGGACGCGCGAAACGCCGCCCCGCCGAGCCGCCGGGTGGACGCGAGCCGACGCAGGACCGCCCGGACTCCGGAGGGAGACCGCGGCCTCCCTCCCGCCGGGCGGCCATCCGATGCTCATCCGTTTCCCCAGTCCCAGGTGTCGAAGTAGGCGGCCACGCCGGTGCGGCGGGCTCGCGCCACAGCGCTCAGGCGCGCGAAGTCCTGAGGTGGCATCAACGGCTCCCACGCCTCAAGGGGCAGGACGCGGGCCTCGTCGTGCTCGGACGGATCCAGTACGACGGCGCGGATCTCCGCCTCGGTGAGGCGGCCTCCGTCGAAGACCAGGCCCATCGTGCTGTACGGCCATTCGGCGCCGGGGAGGCCGTACACCGTCGCCAGGAGCCGAGGCGGCACGGACAGCGTGATGCCGGTCTCCTCCCGGCACTCGCGGACGGCCGTCTGCCAGGGACGCTCGCCCGGGTCCATGGTGCCGCCCACCAGCTGCCAGGGGTACGCGGGGGAGTAGGTGGAGTGCAGCTGGAGCGGCCGGTCTGCGCCGTCGGTGAAGTACACGCAGGCGAAGGCGGTGGCCTTGGGCACCGTTTCGGCGTACTGCTCGGTCGGCAGCCACCCACGACCGCCTTCTCCGTTTCCCCGCTCGCCCGCCGCGGCCGTTCTCTCGAGTCGCGTCATCCGCATCAGCGCCGGGCTGCCGGCGAACCCGAGTTCCCGGTAGAGAGGTGACGCCTCGTCGCTGGCGTGGAGTTCGAAGAGCGTGACGTGCTCGGTGTGGAGGTGCTCGAGCAGCGCGGACAGCACCGCTCGGGCGTAGCCGCGGCGCCGGGCGTCCGGACGCGTGGCGACCGCCTGCACACGGGCCGCCAGTCCCCTGGGGTACTTGGGCGCCGGCAGCACGGGGTGGATCAGGCCGAGGGCACAGGAGGCGAGGGAGCCGTCGGGGGAATCGATGACGAAGGCGCGGGCGTCCCCGGCCGGGACCAGCCTGGGGGCCAGTTCGTCGGCGCACCGGCTGATCCATTCCTCGCTCAGGTGCTCGGAGAGGATGTAGGCGGAGCGCAGCCGGATGATGCCCTCGGCATCCGCCGGGGTGGCCGGTCGGACCACCGGTCGGCTGGACGGCGCCGCCGGGCCCGTCGCGGCGGCGGGTGACAGGTCATGGTTCACGATGCGTCTCCTCGTTGTGGCCGGCGTTCGATGCGCGGTCTGGTCAGGGGCCCTCGGTCGCGCTGCCCGGTGATCACCGTTGCCGTGCCGCGGTGCCGGTGGCCGCCCCAGTTCGCCGCCCAGCCGGCGCTGCTGCTCCGAGAACGCGCCCGGAACCGGTCCCGACACGGCCCGAGCGCCGGGCATTTCGTAGCCGTCCGCTCGCCCCGGCGGATCTTCGCAGCGAAGGCACTGGCCAGCCTCACCGTCATCCTGTTGCTCGTGGCCGGGCTGGCCGGCTCCAGCGCTGCCGGTGGGGTCCTGGCGGTCGGGAACCAGCCACTGGTCGGCCTCGACGGCCACATACTGGCACCGGCGGACGCGGCGGAAAAGGTGCTCCTCGCCTGGGTGTGCGTCCTGGCCCCGACCCTGGCCCTGGCCGCGATCGGACTGCTCGGGTCGGTCACCCTGGGGCGGTCCCCGATGGGGCTGCTGCTGCCCGCGCTCGTCGCGCTCGCGATGCAGCTCGCCCAGATGCTGCCGCTGCCCGTCGTCGTACGCCTCGCCCTGCCCGGCTACGCCTTCATCGCCTGGAACGGTCTGTTCACCGGCCCCGCGCAGCTCGGCCCGCTCCTGATCGGCATCGTGGTCAGCCTGGTGTGGGCCGTCACCGCGACCGCGCTGGCCTACCTGCTGTTCCTGCGGCGCGACTTCACCAACCCCGGCTACGACGGCTCGGGGCGCCGCGCGCTCACCGCCGGGGCCCTGCTGCCGGCCGGACTTGTCGCGGCGACGGTCGCGGTCCTCACCGCGACGACCGGGGCCACGGGCTCCGGAGTCGAGCAGGACGAGGTGCAGCGTTCGGTCGCCACGGCGTTCGCCCACCTCTACCCCCTGCAGACCGAAGAACTCAACCGCCCGGACGTCACGGAAACACAGCTGAAGGCCACGGCTACCTGCGACAAGGGCAGCGTCAGGGTCGCCGCAGAGGGGCCGGGCAACGACTGGCGCTGCGTCGTCTCCTGGCATCTCCCCGGGGTCGAGGCCGCGGGGACGGCCGTCTACCAGCTCGACGTCACCCCAGACGGGCGTTTCATGGCCGACGGCGACGGACCCAAGGAAGTGAACGGCTACTTCCTGGTCCGCACCCCGGCCGGCGACGCACCGAACCCCCTCTGGCAGTTCGACGGCGACGTCGAACTGCTCGCCACCTCGAAGGGATGACTCCATGCAGGTAACACGCCGCCGCCGGCGTGTCGAGAAGGACCGTTCCGGCCTTCTCGGTAGACGCATCGGTCGCCGGATACCCCTGGTGACGACGGGCATCACCGCTCTCGCCCTCGTCGCGGCCGGTGCCGCTTTCGCCCAGACGCACCAGTTCGCCACCGATCAGGTCGGCCAGACGACCGATCGGGGCCAGGTCGTCTCCAGCGACCAGTACCTCGCCCCGTACGGCGACCGGCTCGTCATCGACAACGGCAAGATCATGTCGTCCTCGGTCAGCCCGGACGGCGCCCACCTCGCGGCCTCGGTCACCGACGGTGGCAGTGCGCTGGCCATCGTCGACCTGAAGAACTGGAAGGTGCAGCAACTCGTCGGCACCTCCGCGTCGTCGACCCCGCGCATCGGCAGCAACTCCGTCGGCCAGGAAGGCCCCACGTACTCGCCCGACGGCTCACAGCTGTGGCTGGGCCAGACCGACGGCTACACCAGGTTCACCGTGAACCCGGACGGCAGCGTCACCTCCCCGACGTCCGTCAGCATCCCCGCGGACGGGGCCAGGCACGCGCTCGTCGGCGAGGCGGTGTTCTCGGCCGACGGCTCCACCGTGTACTGCGCGGTCAACGGCCAGAACCGGGTGGTCGCCATCGACGCGGCGACCGGCGCCGTCCGGCACAGCTGGGCCGTGGGCAACGCCCCGCGTGACCTGGCCGAGGTCGGTGACAAGCGCTACGTCAGCAACGAGGGCGGCCGCACGGCGAAGCCCGGTGACACCACCCTCAACTCCTACAACACCCAGGTGCCGGCCGACCCGGTGACGGCCGCCACCACCACCGGCACGGTCAGCGTCATCGACCTGGCGAAGCCGGACGCCGCCGTCGCGAGCATCGACGTAGGCCTGCACCCGACCGCCCTGTACGCCAGGAAGGGCGCGCTGTTCGTCACCAACACCGCCACCAACGACGTGTCGGTCGTCGACACCGCCACCGACAAGGTCGTGCAGACCATCGCCACCCAGCCGTGGCCGGAGGCGTCGGTGGGCTACGAGCCCGACGCGGTGACGCTCACCGACGACGGTCACCTGCTCGTGACGCTCGGCCGCGCCGACGCGGTCGCCGTCTACCGCTACCGGACCCCGCAGGAGCCGGTCGGCTACGTCGGCCTGCTCCCGACTGACTACTTCCCGGCGGAGATCGCCACGGCCGGCAAGGACGTCCTGGTCTCCAACACCCGCGGCATCGACGCCCGCCGCCCCACCGCCGGCGCCGGGCACGCCACCCACGACACGACATCGAGCGTGCAGCGGTTCACGCTGCCACGGGACGGCGTCATCAGGTCCGAGACGGCCAAGGTCTTCCAGCAGAACGGTTGGACCCCCGGCTCGGTCAAGCTCACCGAGGCAAGGAGCAAGGCGAAGCCGGTGCCGGTCCCGCAGCGGCTCGGCGACCCTTCGACGATCAAGCACGTGTTCCTGCTCGTCAAGGAGAACCGGACCTACGACCAGGTCCTCGGTGACATCCCGCAGGGCAACGGCGACCCCTCGCTGACGCAGTTCGGCGAGAACGTGACGCCGAACCAGCACGCCCTGGCCGGGCAGTTCGGGCTGTACGACAACACGTACGACATCGGCACGAACTCCGCCGAGGGGCACAACTGGCTGATGCAGGCCGACGACCCGGAGTACACCGAGTCCTCGGCCGGTGAGTACGCGCGCAGCTACGACACCGAGGACGACGCCCGCGGCCACCAGCGGACCGGCTTCATCTGGACCGGTGCGCAGGCGGTGGGGAAGTCCGTGCGGGACTTCGGCGAGTTCCAGCAGTTCCTGACCAAGCCGTCGGGCGCGAGCTGGCAGAACCTGTACTGCGACGCCAAGAACATGGACGCCACCGGGCAGGACACCGCCTACGCCCTGAACTCGTCCTCGCCGATTCCGTCGCTCAACGACGTGTCGGTGCACGGCTTCCCGAAGTTCGACACCAGCGTCCCGGACGTCTACCGGTACGAGATCTGGAAGCGTGACTTCGAAAAGAACGGGCCGGCGAACCTGAACATGTTCTGGCTCTCCAGCGACCACACCGGTGGCCCGGCGAACTCCGCCGCTCAGGTCGCGGACAACGACCTCGCGACCGGCAGGATCGTGGACGAGATCTCGCACAGCAAGTACTGGAAGGACTCGGCGGTCTTCGACGTCGAGGACGACTCCCAGGCCGGCCTCGACCACGTCGACGGGCATCGCGCCCCCATCCAGATCATCAGCCCCTGGGCCCGGCACGGCACCGTCGACAGCCGCTACTACACCCAGATCACGGTGATCCGGACCATCGAGCAGATCCTCGGGATCCACCCGATGAACCAGAAGGACAGCGCGGCGAGCCCGATGCGCGGGGCGTTCACGCGGCACGCGGACCCCACGCCGTTCACGGCGCTGCCCAACCGCACCCCGCTGACCGACGGCCTGAAGACCCCGCCGCCCTGCGGCCTGGACACCCCGGCGCCGCAGAACCCGCATGCGGCGGCCGTACCGTCGGCGAAGGTGCCGGCGGACCGGCGGATGCTCGCGGCGAAGTGGGAGCACTGGAAGTCGAAGCAGCGTCTGACCGGCCCCAACGCCGTGCCGGACTACGCCAACCCCGCGCAGATGAACCACTTCACGTGGTACGAGACGCACGGGTGGAAGAAGCCGTACCCCGGCGAGGGCAAGATCTTCGCACCCGAGGACGTGCCGGGCGCCTACATCCCGTCGCCCGAATCCGACGGCTGACGCAGCCTGATCGCCTCGAGGGGCCCCTGCCCGGCGTCAGCGCCGGACAGGGGCCCCTCCCACACCCGTGCGGCACCGGGCACGACTCAGTAGCGCAGGGCTGTGCCGACGTCCGCGCGCACCTCGCCGGTCAGCTTGCGGTTGCTCTGGGCGGTGCCGTCGCCGGAGGCGCCGGCGGCGACGTCCTTGACCGTCACCACGGTCACGTCGAGCAGGTTGCCGCTCGTGTCCGTGAAGTTGACCTGGACCGCGAAGGACTTGGTGGAGTCGGCGGTGTTCTTGGCCGTGACCTTGACCGTGGCGTTGCTGCCGTTGCTCGTGGTGACGGTGCCGAGCGTGACGTCGTCCTTCGCTTTGACCCCGCCCTTGGCCTCGTCGAGCTTGCGTTTGGCCTCCGCAGTGGCCGAGGCGAGTGCGTCGGCGCCTTGGGAGGCGAGGGAGGAGGCGGCGGAGGACGCCGCGGATGCCGCCTTGCTTGCGGCGGATGCCGCCTTGCTGGCGCTGCCGGACGGGTTTCCGGAGTCGTCGGAGCATCCGGCGGCCGTGACGGCGACGGCCAGGGCCAGTACCGCGCCCGTCGCACCCCGTGTCCAGTGCCCTGCCATGCCGTGCCTCCCGTGACCTCGAAACGAACTGACCTTCTCAGTGAAGGGGGAACGGCCGAGTCCCGCTCGCGGAGTGGGCCGTCCGATCCGCGCAGGCACCCCAACGGCTCCGTCGGCGTCCTGCGACGGGTGCCGTCCGGACATGCGAGGCCTTGGGCCGAGTGCTGCAATGAGCGGGAGAGACGCGCGCACATGTCGACGCACAGGAGTGCCCGATGCCCGGCTGACTCGGGAGGAACGGTGCCGTGACGCGGTCGGATCCGCCCCCCGCCCCCGCTGCGGGCACGCCCCCTGCCCCCGCTGGTACGCAGCCGGAAGAGGCCGACCGGCTGCGGGACTTGTTGCGCGACCCCGCGTACCAGAAGGCGCTCGTGTTCTCAGCGGCCATCGGTGTCCCGGTCTCGCTGGCCGCCTTCTGGTTCCTCGCCGGACTCCACGAGCTGGAACATCTGCTCTGGACCGACCTGCCGGCCGGTCTCGGCCGGAGCGTGCCTCCCTGGTGGTGGCCGTTGCCCCTGCTGGCGCTCGCCGGTGTCGTCGTCGGCCTCGTCGTCAGGCATCTGCCGGGAGCCGGCGGACACGTGCCCGCCTCCGGTCTGCACGCGGCGGGCATGGCACCGGCCGCGCTGCCGGGGGTGATCCTCGCCGCCGCGGCCGGCCTTCCGCTCGGCGCGACCCTCGGTCCGGAGGCCCCGCTGATCGCGCTCGGGGGCGGCCTCGCCCTGTTCTTCAGGGAAGTGGCCCGCGCCCCGGTGACCCCACGGAGCACGGCCCTCGTGGGTGCGGCCGGCGCCGCGGCGGCCTTGTCGGCGATCTTCGGGAATCCGCTGGTCGGAGCGGTGATCCTCATCGAGGTGGCCGGTGTGGGCGGCCCCCAGCTGTTCGCCGTCATGCTGCCCGCGCTCCTGTCCAGCGGCATCGGCTCGCTGGTGTTCACCGGCTTCGGCCGCTGGACCGGTCTGTCGACGGGAAGCCTGTCGCTGAAGGTGGGTGTCCCGTTCCCCCGCCTCGACGCGGGAGACGTGCTCTGGTCGGTGCTGATGGCCGTCGGTATCGCCGCCGCCGTCCACCTGCTGCTGTCCGTCGGGCGCAGGGCCGCCGTGTTCGTCGTGGGCGGCCCCGTGCTCCACACGGCACTCTGTGCGCTTGCCGCCGGCGCCTGTGCCGCGGTGTACACGCTGGCCGTGGACCGGTCGCCGGCGGACGTGGCCTCGTCCGGCGAGGCCGTGCTGCAGCGGCTGGCCGCGGATCCGCACGCCTGGGGAGTGAGCGCCCTGGTCGCCGTGCTGCTGTGCAAGGGAGTGGCGTACGCGCTCTGCCTCGGCAGCCTGCGCGGCGGCCCGGTCTTCCCCTCGCTGTTCCTCGGCGCCGCGGTGGGCGTACTGCTCGCCCCGCTGCCCGGCCTCGGCGTCGTACCCGGCATGGCGGCGGGCATGGCGGCCGCAACGGCGGCAGCGCTGCGGCTCCCGGTGAGCAGCGTGCTGCTGGTCGTCCTGGTGCTCGGCAGCGGCGCCATGATTCCCGTGGCGATCCTCGCCGCCGTGGTCGGCTTCGTGACCGTGGAACTGCTGCCGCCCGGACGCGCCGCCCCAGCGGTGGGCAAGCCGGCCGGCCCACCCGACACCCGGCCCGCCGCCACCTGGGACGACAGCGGCGAAACCCGGCCGGGCTACACACACGGGGGTTCACCATGACCTCGCACCCGCGGCCACAGCCTGGGTCTTCGCAGTCTGGGGCGTCGCAGCCCGAGCCTTCGCCGTCTGGGGCCTCGCCGTCTGGGGCGTCGCAGCCCCCGTCTTCGCCGTCCGAGGCACCGCAGCCCTCGCCATCTCCCTCCGGGGCACCGCAGCCCCCGCCTTCTCCGCCCGGGGCACCCGAACCCGCGCCCTCGCAGCCCGCGCCCTCCACGGCACCGCGGCCCATGTCGGAGGGGGCCTTCCGTGATCTGTACCGCCGGCTGCGGGACCAGGCCCAGGACGGTGGGGAACACCGGCGTGGCGCGCTCGACCGGATCACGACCGAACGGGTGGTGGCGGCCGCCGCCGAGGTCCGGTGCGGACGCACCGTGTCACTGGCCGCGCCGGTCGAGACCCGGCCGGGTCCGGACAGCCCGGAGCCCGCGACCCATCGGATGACCGCACCGACGAACCGGGAGACCGACGAGCACGGGCTGTACTTCGCCCGCGACCGGTTCGCCATGAACGTGCACGGGGACGCCGACACGCACCTCGACGCGCTGTGCCACGTGATGTTCGACGGCGAGCTGTACGGCGGAGTACCGGCGAGCGCCGTGACACCGGACGGAGCCGGCGCGCTCACGCTCGACCTGGTCCGTGACGGCATCGTCGGCCGCGGTGTCCTGCTGGACATTCCGCGCCTGCGCGGTGTGCCGTGGCTCGAACCCGGGGACCAGGTGACCGCCGAGGACCTCGTCGCCGCCGAGACCGCCCAGCGGACGACGGTCGGACCCGGCGATCTGCTGCTCGTGCGCGTGGGACACCGCCTGCGGCGCCGCACCCTCGGTGCCTGGGACGTGACACGGGCGAGGGCGGGCCTGCACCCGACGGCCATGGGTTTCCTCGCGGAGCGGCAGGTGTCCGTCCTGGGGTGCGACGGCAACAGCGACACGGCGCCGAGCGCTGTGCCGGAGATCCCGTTCCCCGTGCACGCGCTCGCCGTCAACGCCATGGGCCTGCATCTGCTGGACTGGCTGGACCTCGAGGAACTGGCCACGGTGTGCGAGCAGCAGGGCCGTCGGCACTTCCTGTGCGTCGTCGCCCCTTTGCGGTTGCCCGCGGCGACCGGCTCCCCGGTGAACCCGATCGCCGTTCTGTGACCGGGCCGAGGCGGGGCCCGTTCCAGGTGCCGCACGACCGCGCTGCGCGTACGTTCGAAGAGCAAAAGCCGGCACCAGCCACAGACCGCACGAGCAAGGACGGTGGTTGCCGTGGACGCCCTCCCCCCATACGACGTCATCGTCATCGGTACCGGCGCGGGCGGCGGCACACTCGCCCACCGCCTGGCCCCGTCGGGCAAGCGCGTGCTCATCCTGGAACGCGGCGACTACCTACGGCGCGAACGCGACAACTGGGATTCCACGGCCGTGTTCGTCAAGGCCAAGTACCGGGCCCCGGAGTTCTGGCTCGACAGTCACGGAAACGAGTTCCCGCCCGAGGTGAACTACTACGTCGGCGGCAACACCAAGTTCTACGGTGCCGCGCTGTTCCGGCTGCGGCCCGAGGACTTCGGCGAACTGCGCCACCATGACGGCATCTCACCGGCCTGGCCCCTGGGTTACGACGACCTCGAGCCGTACTACACCCAGGCGGAGCACCTCTACCTGGTGCACGGCCGGCACGGCGAGGACCCCTGGGAAGGGCCGAGCAGCGCACAGTACGCCTATCCGCCGGTCGAACACGAGCCCCGCATACGGCAGTTGAGCGACGACCTGGAGAAGCAGGGACTGCACCCCTTCCACCTGCCGGTCGGGGTCAACCTCACCCAGGACGAGTTCGGCGGGGCCACCCACTCCAGTGCCTGCATCCGCTGCAACCGGGTGGACGGTTTCCCGTGTCTGGTCCGCGCCAAGTCCGACGCCCAGGTGATCTGTGTGGAGCCCGCACTCGAACACCCGAACGTGGAGATGATCACCAACGCCCGGGTGACGAGACTCGAGACCGATCCGACCGGGCGCGCCGTCACCGGCGTCGTCGCCCGGCTTCCGGGCGAGGAGGAGGCCCGCTTCTCGGCGGACATCGTGGTGGTGGCCTGTGGTGCCGTCAACTCCGCCGCCCTGCTGCTCGCTTCCGCCGATGACCGGCATCCCAACGGTCTGGCCAACAGCTCGGACGTCGTCGGCCGGCACTACATGCGCCACAACAACCTGGCCCTGATGGCCATCTCGAAGGAGCCCAACGACACCCAGTTCCAGAAGACCCTCGCCCTGCACGACTGGTACCTGGGAGCGGACGACTGGGACTACCCCCTGGGCGGCATCCAGATGCTCGGCAAGTCGGACGCCGAGCAGATCCACGGCGAGGCCCCGCGCTGGGCGGGCGCGGTGGCGCCGGACATGCCCTTCGAGGTCCTGGCCCATCACGCCGTCGACTTCTGGCTGTGCGGAGAGGACCTGCCCCAGCCGGACAACCGGGTGACCCTGGAGGACGACGGCCGGATCCGGCTCACCCTCGACGAGGGCAACAACATCGCCGGCCTCAAGCGCCTTCGGCACAAGCTGCAGCACATGCTCGGTCATCTCGGCATGCACGAGCACCGACTGCTGTCCCACAGCATCTACCTGCACAAGGGCATGCCGATCGGCGCCACCGCCCACCAGGCCGGCACGGTGCGCTTCGGCACCGACCCGGCGACCTCGGCGCTGGACGTCGACTGCAAGGCCCACGACCTGGACAACCTCTACGTCGTCGACACGAGCTTCTTCCCGAGCATCGGCGCGGTCAATCCGTCCCTGACGGCTATCGCGAACGCCCTGCGCGTGGGCGACCACCTGCTGCAGCGGCTGGGCTGAAACGCGGTCCCCACGTCCCGCCTCCGAGCGGGCGAAGATCGTCAGCCGGGGGGCGCAACGCCGTCCGCCCCGGCGTGCCGATTCTCCTCCACGATGCTTGTCTGACGGCTGAACCCTCCGGGCCGCGGCCCGGTTCATCCGGGTACACAGTGGAGGACAGGGCATCGTGAGTTCCGTCGAGGGCGCACCGCAGAACGTGATTCCGGCGCAGCTGCTGAAGGGTCAGAAGGCGCTGGTCACCGGCGCCAACTCCGGAATCGGCAGGGCGACCGCCGTCGCCCTGGGACGGGCCGGGGCCGATGTCGTGGTGAACTACGTGGCCGGCCGCGAGGAAGCCGAGAAGGTGGTCGAGGAGATCGCCGCCTTCGGGGTGAAGGCCGCCGCCTACGAGGCCGACGTCTCGAACGAGGACCAGGTCGTCGCCATGACGAACCGGATGGTCCAGGAGTTCGGCACGATCGACATCCTGGTCGCCAATGCCGGACTGCAGCGGGACGCCCTGCTCACCGACATGACCCTCGCCCAGTGGCAGAAGGTCATCGACGTCAATCTCACCGGGCAGTTCCTCTGCGCCCGCGAGGCGACCAAGGAGTTCCTGCGCCGGGGAGTCGTCCCAGAGGTGTCGCGTGCGGCCGGGAAGATCATCTGCATGAGTTCGGTGCACCAGCTCATCCCGTGGTCCGGCCACGTGAACTACGCCTCCTCCAAGGGCGGCGTGCAGATGATGATGGCGACGCTGGCCCAGGAACTCGCCCCGAAGCGGATCCGTGTGAACGCGGTCGCCCCCGGCGCCATCAAGACACCCATCAACCGCAGCGCCTGGGAGACGCCCGAGGCGCAGGAGGACCTCCTGCGGCTGATCCCCTACAAGCGGATCGGCGAGCCCGAGGACATCGCACACGCCGTCGTCGGCCTCGCCTCCGACCTCATGGACTACGTGGTGGGAACCACCCTGTACGTCGACGGCGGCATGACCCTCTTCCCCGGCTTCGCCACCGGCGGCTGACCCGCCTCCTCCGCGTCGGCTCCCGGAAGGGCTCACATGCACACGGTCCTGATGCTGGCGGACGCGCCCGCCCAAACGCTCCCGGCCAGATCGATGATGGCGTTCACCCTCGCCTCCCACATCATCCTGGTGCCCCTGGGCGTCGCCCTGCCGCTGATCACGCTCATCATGCACGGCTACGGCCTGCGCCGCGGCGACGCGACCGCCCTGCTGCTGGCACGGCGGTGGTCGGCCGTCATGGCGGTCCAGTTCGCGATCGGGGTCGTCACCGGCACCGTGCTCTCCTTCGAGTTCGGGCTGCTGTGGCCGGGCATGATGGGCCGCTGGGGCGACGTCTTCGGCATCGGTTTCGGGGTCGAGGCCTGGGCCTTCTTCCTGGAGGCCGTCCTCATCGCCATCTATCTCTACGGCTGGCGACGGCTCCCCTCGCGCACCCACTTCCTGCTCGGACTGCCCCTGCCGTTCGCGGCCCTGCTCGGCGCCTTCGGCATCCTGGCCGCCAACTCGTGGATGAACACCCCCCGGGGCTTCACCCTCGACTCCGCCGGCAACCCCGTCGACGTGAAGATCTGGAAGGCGATCTTCACGCCCATGTTCGGCCCGCAGTACTGGCACTTCGTCGTGGCGATGTTCCTGACGGCGGGCTACGTCGTGGCCGGCGTCTACGCGGTCGGCTGGCTGCGCGGCCGCCGGGACCGCTACCACCGGCTCGGCTTCACGATCCCCTTCACACTGGCCGCGGTCCTCACACCGGTGCAGTTCGTGCTCGGCGACTCCATCGCCCGGCAGGTCTTCCACAAACAGCCGGTGAAGTTCGCCGCCATGGAGATCGTCTGGGACACCGACACCCACCAGCCGGAATACCTCTACGGCCGGCTGCATCCCGACGGGAGCATCTCCGGCGGCATCCGCATCCCCCAACTCGACTCCATCCTCGCCGGGTTCCACGCGGACACCAAGGTGACCGGGCTGACCTCCGTGCCCGCGAGCGACCGGCCGACGGCCACGCAGGCCACCATCGCCCACTGGGCCTTCGACACCATGGTCGGAATCGCCTCCCTGCTGGTGCTGCTCGCGCTCTGGTACGCCGGACTCTGGCTGCTGCGCCGCCGCATGCCCGGCTCACCCTGGTTCTACCGGTCCGCCGCCGTTTCCGGTTTCCTCTCCGTCGTCGCCGTCGAATGCGGCTGGATCGCCACGGAAGTGGGCCGCCAGCCCTGGATCGTGTACCAGAACATGCGGGTCGCCGAAGCCGTGACGGCGACGCGCTCCAGCAGTCTGTGGCTCATGGTCGGCCTGGTGATCGTCGTGTACGTCTTCGTCTTCGGATCGTTCCTGGCGATCCTGCTGAAGATGCGCTCCCGCTGGCGGCAGGCCGACGAGTCGGGCGGAACGCGGCCACCGCAGGAGCCACCGGAGACCGACACGCCGTACGGGCCGCGCACCACCGGGAGCCGATCGTGATCGCCGGAGTCATCGCCGTCGTGCTGCTGCTCGCCATCGCCGCCTACGCCTGCGGCGGCGGCACCGACTACGGAGCCGGCTTCTGGGACCTGACGGCGGGCGGAGCGGAGCGCGGCAAGCGCCCACGTCGGCTCATCGACCACGCGATGGCCCCCGTCTGGGAGGTCAACAACGTCTGGCTGATCTTCGTCCTGGTCATCATGTGGACGGGCTTCCCCGTCCTCTTCCAGCAGGTCTTCACCACGATGTGGCTGCCCCTGGCCCTGGCCGCCGTGGGCACCGTGCTGCGCGGCGCGGGCTTCGCCCTGCGCAAGCCCGCCCAGAGGCTGTCCGGCCGGCGCCTGTACGGAGCGGTGTTCGCCGTCGCCTCGCTCCTGACCCCCTTCTTCCTGGGTGCCGCGGCCGGGGGAGTGGCCTCGGGACGGGTGACCTCGACGACGACGGCATCGACGGACGTCTGGGCCAATCCCACCTCGCTGCTGTTCGGCCTGCTCGCCGTCGCGGCCACCGCGTCGCTCGGTGCCGTCTTCCTCGCCGCGGACGCCCGGCGCTTCGACGCGCCGGACCTCGACCGCTACTTCCGGCGGCGCGCCCTGGGCGCACTGGCCGCCCTCGCCGTGCTCGCCGTGATCACCCTGATCGTCACCCACGGGGACGCCCCGCATGTGTGGCACGGGCTCACGCACGGCGTGGGCCTCGTCTTCGTCGTCGTGGCCGCGCTGGGCACCCTCGCCACCGCGTGGCTGCTGATGCGGCCCACCGCGGCCTGGTCCCGGGTGACAGCCGTCGGCGCGGTGGCGTCGGCGGTCATCGCCTGGGGCATGGCGCAGCGCCCCTACCTCATCCCGACCTCACTCACCGTGGCCGAGGGCGCGGGGGCACACACCACGCTCCGCTGGCTCGGCCTGGTCACCCTCGTCGCCGTCGTGCTCGTCATCCCCGCGGTCGTCTTCCTCTACTGGCTGGACACCCACGGTGAGCTGGAGGGCCTCACCGACTCCGACCTGCGGCGCGCCGATGCCGGTGACCAGGGCTGACCCCACGGCGGGCCCGCACTCCCCGGGTGCGCACCGAAGGGCAGGAGGCAGGTGACCGAGGACGACGTCCTGCTGGGCATCGGGCTGACCGTGGCCCTCGCCGTCGGGTGCCAGATCCTCGCGAGCCGACTGCGGATCCCGGCCCTGATCCTCCTGCTGCCCGCCGGGTTCGCCGCCGGAGCCCTGACCGACGACGTCCACCCCGACGCCCTCCTGGGGCCGGCGTTCTCCCCCCTGGTGTCGGTGTCGGTGGCGATCATCCTCTACGACGCCGGGCTGGGCCTGGACCTGCGCCATCTCAAGGGCGCCACCCGCAACACCGTCGTCAGACTCCTGGTGTCCGGGGTCCTGCTCACCTGGGGGACCGTCATGGGCCTGGGCCCGGCCCTGTTCGGTGTGCCGTTGGCCGCCGCCAGCATGATCGGGGTCATTCTCGTCGTGTCCGGGCCGACCGTCGTCGGACCCCTGCTGGAGCACGTCCGGCCTACGGACGAGGTACGGCGGGTCCTGATGTGGGAAGGCTCCCTGATCGATCCCGTCGGCGGCATCCTCGGCGCCGTCGTCTTCCACTCCATCGTCTCCGGGGGACTCCAGAGCGGTCATTTCCGATTCGGTGAGTTCTTCGCCGGCCTCGCCCTGGGACTCGCCGGCGGAGCGATCGGTGCCGCACTGCTGTGGTTCACCCTCCGGCGGCTCCGCCTCGGGGAGACCCTCGGCACCCTCGCCCAACTGGCCACGGTCGTCGTGGTGGCCGTCGGCTGCGACATGGTGTACGACGACACCGGCCTCATCGCCGCGATCGTCACCGGACTGACCGTCGCGAACCTGCCCGGACTCGACATGCCCGCGCGCAGACCGTTCTTCGAGACACTCGTCCAGCTGATCATCGGCCTGCTGTTCGTCTCCATCTCGGCCACCGTGACACCGAAGACCGTCGTCCCGGTGCTCCTGCCCGCCCTCGCGCTCGTCGTCACGCTCGTCGTGGTGGTCCGGCCCCTGGTGGCCCTGCTGTCCACCGCCGGGACGGGTCTCGGCGCGGGTGAACGTGCCTTCATCGGCTGGATGGCCCCACGCGGCATCGTGGCCGCGTCCACCGCCACGACCTTCTCCGCCTCCCTCACCACCAAGGGACTGCCCGGCGCCGAAGACATCCTTCCCGTCACCTTCCTGGTGATCGTGGGCACCGTGGTGATCTACGCGCTCACCGCGAGACCCGTCGCCGGCAGGCTGGGCGTCGCGCGCCCCGCGCGTGCACGTCCGCTGCTGGTGGGCGGCGATCGCTGGGTCGTCGATCTGGCCCGGTCGTTGCGCGCGGCCGGGGTCGACGTGCTGATGTGGGCGGGCGTCGCACAGGAGAGGAACCAGATCAACGAGGCGGGGATCGAACTGGTCACCGGGGAACTCATGGCCGCGGCCACCAATCCCCAGGCGCGGCTGGAGGGGGTCACCTCGGTCTTCCTTCTCACGGCCGACGACGACTTCAACGCGCTGGCCGCGATCCTCATGGAGGACAGCGTCGAGGGCCCCGTCTACCGGGTCGGCCCGCCCCCCGGCAGCGAGGGTGTGGTCGCCCCCTACACCGCCGGTCGCATCCTCTTCGGCCCGGAGCTGGTCCGGCACACCCTGGCGGACCGCCACGAGCGGGGCGGCCGCTTCCACGTGCAACCCGCCTCGGCGCCCCGCCCGCCCGGGCATGACGCTCTGTTCGTCGTACGGCGTGACGGCCGGCTGGAGCCGGTCACCGACGCCTCGACCGCCACCGCGGATCAGGGCGACACGCTCGTGCTCCTCGGACCCGCGCCGCCGACCGGCTGAACCGGGACCGGCTACTGCCGGGCCAGGGCCTCGTCCAGCGTGAGCGCGGCGTCGATGAGGGCCAGATGCGTGAACGCCTGGGGGAAGTTGCCCAGCTGACGGCCCGTCGGGTCGATCTCCTCCGAGTACAGTCCCAGATGGTTGGCGTACCCCATCATCTTCTCGAACACCAACCTGGCCCGGTTGGTCCGTCCCGCGCGCGCGAGGGCGTCGACGTACATGAACGTGCACAGCGAGAAGGTGCCCTCCGAGCCGCGCAGCCCGTCGGGCGAGGCCTCGGGGTTGTAGCGGTAGACCAGGCTGTCGCTGACCAGTTCCTCCTCCATCGCGTCGAGGGACGACGTCCACAACGGATCCTCGGGGATGACGAACCCGACCGTGGACATCCGGAGCAGCGAGGAGTCCAGCACGTCACTGCCGTAGTGCTGCACGAAGGCCCGCCGGCCCTCGCTCCATCCCTTCGTCATGACCTGTTCGTAGATCGCGTCCCGTTCGGCGCCCCAGCGCGCGGTCGCGGCCGGCCGGCCGTGCGACTCGGCGAGCCGCAGAGCGCGGTCGAACGCCACCCACGACATCACGCGGCCGTAGGTGAAGTGCTTGCGGCCGCCGCGGGTCTCCCACAGGCCCTCCCCCGCCTGGTCCCAGTGGTCGACCAGCCAGTCGAGGTTCGTCAGCAGCGAGTTCCAGCCCTGGTGCCCCAGCCGGATCCCGTGCCGGTGCGCGAAGTAGATGCTGTCCAGTGCCTCGCCGTAGATGTCCAGCTGGAGCTGGGTCGCGGCCCCGTTGCCGACCCGTACCGGCGCGGAGCGTTCGTAGCCCTCCCAGTCTTCGAGGATCTCCTCCACCAGATCGGAGGATCCGTCGACCCGGTACATGATGTTGAGCGGGCCCGAATCCCCGTCGCTGCCGGCCCGTTCCTTGACCCGGTCGCCCAGCCACGCGATGAACGCCTTCGCCTCCTCGGTGAATCCCAGCCCCAGCAGGGCGTAGACGGAGAAGGACGCGTCACGGATCCAGGTGAACCGGTAGTCCCAGTTCCGCTCCCCGCCCAGCTGCTCGGGCAGCGCCGTCGTCGGGGCGGCCACCAGGGCGCCGCTCGGCGCGTACGTCATCAGCTTCAGCGTGATGGCGGATCGCTCCACCGTCTCCCGCCAGCGCCCCGAGTACTGCGACTGGCCCAGCCAGGACCGCCAGAACCTGATGGTCTCCTCGAAAAGCTCCTGGTACTGGGCGAGGCGGATCTGCCGCGGCGGCCCGTCGGCGGCCGACTCCAGGACCAGCCCGCGCTGCTGTCCCGCCTGCAGCGTCAACGTGAGGTGCAGGTCGTTCCCCCGGCCCGTGAGGACGTCCACCAGCCGCTCGTCCTCCGGTTCGCGGATGGGATGCACGGTGAGTTCCGTGCCGTCCTCGGCCGCGAACACCGCTCCCTGCTCGCTGATGTGCAACCGGTGGGCCGTCCGGCCGTAGTTGAACCGTGGAGCGATTTCCACATCGAACGTCATACTGCCCCGCACACAACGCACCAGGCGGACCAGCCGGTGGGTGGGCGTGGCCGTCGTGCCCGTGACCGGCATGAAGTCCAGGACCTCGCCGGCGCCCGCCTCCGTCATGAACCGGGTCACCAGGATCGCCGTGTCGGGAAGGTACAACTGCTTGGTCGCATGCGTCGCGTGTGTCGGCCGGACCGTGCAGTGCCCGCCCTTGTCCTTGTCCAGCAGCGCGCCGAACACGCTGGGGGAGTCGAACCTCGGGAGGCACAGCCAGTCGACCGTCCCGTCGGTGGTCACCAGCGCCGCCGTCTGCAGATCGCCGAGCAGACCGTGGTTCTCGATCAGCGGGTAGTCGTCCATCGGGGAGTCCCTTCCGGTGCGCGATTCACCCGAACGCTCCCCCCTCGATCAGCGTAAGCCGGGGATCCGGCTCGGGCCCGCCGGACCCGTTCCGGCGGTGTGCGCCGGTCACAGGGGTGCCGGTGCTCCTCCGCTAGCGCGGCGCCGGTGCGGTGGCACGGCGCGCCGCGCGGCGCCACAGACGGCGTTGCAGACGCAGGGCGAGGACGCCGACGATCACGAGCACGACCACGTTCAGCAGCAGCTGCAGCAGGGACCCCCACGCCTGGTCCCACTCGGAGAAGGCGACCGACACCGCGAGGTCCGAGGCGGCGGGAATCGTGGTCACGGAGATGAAGACCCCGAGCAGGGCAGTGCCGCGGGCCTCGGTGAGCGAGACGATCCCGACGATGCCGGCGAGGACGGCGACGGCCACGGAGAAGAAGTCCGGCGTGTCGATGAGGTGGGACACGGGCCGCAGCCCCAGCTCGAAGGCCGTGGACTGCAGGTCGAACGCTCGTGCCAGCGCGGCGAACCCCAGGGTGACCACGATGGCCAGCAGGAAGCCGGCCGTCAGCGCACGCACCCCCTCCCGGACCCTGCGGCGGTTACGACGGTCGAGGCCCAGGGCGATGCTGGTGATCGCGTTGTACTCCGGGCCGACCACCATGGCCGCCACGATGAGGATCTGCGAGTTCGTCATGATGCCGACGGAGCCGATGAGCCCCGCGATGACCAGGAACAGGTAGAAGGACGGCGGATAGGTCCCCTCCTTGCGGATGTGGGCCTCGACCGCGGCCCACAGCGGCGCGTGGACGAGCGCGCTCGGCTGGTCGGCCTCGACCCGCTCGGCGTCGTGCGAGAACATCATGTCGACGTCGTCGACGGCGATCGACCCCGTCCGGTCGACGCCCAGCTTGCGCAGATCGCCCAGCACGCCGTTGGCGGCGCCCCTCAGCACGTCGCATTCGAGCATGTCGCCGTCCGGAACGCGGGCCGCTCTCACCACCACGAGATTGAGGACGCGGTCGTGCGAGGTGAGCAGGTCGACGGCCTGCTGGGTGAGGGCGGGCGGCATGACCATGCGGAAGTGGATCAGATCCATCCGTAACCTCCTGGGAGCGGGAGTCGGTCCGCCGCGGTGGCTTCAGGCGCTTGAACGCGCAACAGGCGGCGACACCTGAGGAGACGGTGGAACACTGGTGCATCTCCACTATCGCCCGGCACCGCGCACCACGCCGCCTGCGCGAACCGCCCGCCCTGAGCCGGCACCGGCAGGCTGAGCAGTGGCGAAGGCCCGGCCGTGCCCGCAACGGTCGTACCCACCAGGCGTGCCCGCCCGCTCTGACGGATAGTGGTGGGCGGGACGACGTCCCCGGCAGCTCCCGTCCCCCGGCACAGGAGGCTTGATGCCCGTTTCACGGTCCATGGCCGCGCTCACCGGCATCGCTGTGCTCGGCCTCGCGCTCACCGCCTGCCAGGACCAGGCTTCCGGCCAGATCGTGGCGCGCAACGGTGCCAGGCTCGTGGAGACCATCACGAACCCGTCGATCCACGGATGTCACCGGTTTCGTGAGGGCGTGACCCGCGTCACCAACTACACGCAGAGCAGCATGCTCCTGTACACGACACCCGACTGCACCGTTCCGCCGGGTGGGGAGAGCATCTACCTGGACATGCAGTCGTCGGACGACATCGTCAGGTCCACCGGCCTGTGGCGCAGCTACTCCTTCGCCCCCGACTGACGTCGCGGGCTCACTCTTCCTCCCTGCCGTCGTCGCTGCGGAGCCTTCGCCAGATGTGGGTGCGGTGCAGCACATACAGGGCGACGAACAGCACGCCCCCCTGCAACGCGACGGCGAACAGCCAGAAGACGGCCCTGCTCTCCATCTCGTCCGTGAGGTAGGCGAAGTTCATTCCGAAGTAGCCGGTCAGGAACGTCAGGGGCAGGAAGATCGTCGACACGATGGCCAGCCGGTTGATCACGCCGTTCTGCTCGCCCGACACGAGGGAGGCGTAGCTGGCGAAGGCCCGCCGGGTGGCCTCCTGCAGGGACTGGACGTCGGTGAGCACCAGCCGGCCGGTGTGCTGGAACTCCCGGGCGAGCCGCTGGCGCTCCTCGGGGAAGTCGGGATTCAGCATTCTGCGCTCGACAACCTCGTCCGTCGCCTGGAGGTAGGGGAGGAGGAAGTGGTGCAGAAGCGCGGCACGCCGCCGTAGCCGAGCCAGGCGGTACACCTGATCGGGGCGTCGTCGCTCGAACATCCCGTCCTCGAGTTCCTCCACCCTCAGCAGGTCCGCCACCGCGGCCCGGCGAAACGTGTCCAGCGCCTCCTGCAGCATCAGGAACAGCACGGACACGATGTCGGGAGGGCTCTCCTGCCCCAGCCGGGCGATGACACTCCGCAGCGGCCCGGCCGGCCCCCAGTGGAGAGTGATCAGGTGCCGTTCCGTCACCAGGAAATGGACGAGGACGACTCGGCCGCCTTCCACGACGGGTACGACGAAACCGGCCCGGTCGCCGAAGAACTGGGCCCGTGCCGGTTCACCCGCCCTGCCGAACCACCTCGGACTCTCGGCCTCCAGGCCCAGCCCGGCGACGACCGGCCGCCCCTCGGCCGCCGGCCCGTCGGGCAGCTGGACGCCGACGAGCACGAAGTCGGAGGCGGCCAGGCACTCACGTGCCTCCGCCAGGCTGGTACGAGCGGTGGTCCCGCCGGGCATCGACACCACCGAAACGATCATCTTCCCTCACCGCCGTTCCCTGCGCGTAGCCCACGGTGCGCACACTCCGGCGTCCCCGTCGCGGACACACGCAGGCGCAGCGACGGTTACCTCGGACGGGTGAGCGCGGCCGCGGAATCACCCGGAGCGTGTGAGGCCGCCGGTCCTTTTCCGGCGCAGTGTGGACTCAAGGCCCAGGCCCGGAGGTGACGAGAAAGGATCACGCAGATGGACCTCGCATACGACTACCCCCTGCTGGGCGCCCTAGGGACCATGCTGTGGTTCTTCCTGTGGATCATGTGGTTCTTCCTGCTCTTCAAGATCGTCTTCGATGTCTTCCGTGACGATTCCATGGGCGGCTGGGGCAAGGCCGGCTGGCTGGCGTTCGTGATCGTGGTGCCGTTCCTCGGCGTCTTCGTCTACCTGCTCGCCCGTGGCAAGGACATGGGCCGCCGCGAGATGGAACGGGCGATCCAGCAGCGCGAGGCGTTCCACTCGTACATCAGGGAGACGGCGGGCGGTCCCGGTTCCGGCAGTGCCGACGAACTCGCCAAGCTCGCCGACCTCCGCAGGCGCGGCGACATCACGCAGGAGGAGTTCCACAGGGCGAAGGCGCTGGTCCTGAGCGGCAGCGGCCCCACAGACAGCGCCACCTCGGCAACGCTCGGCCCTCACTGATCATCGGACACAATCGATCGAGGCCTGAAAATGACCACGACACACACCACAGAGGCAGGCAAGCAGCAGTGGGCCGCCGGGCTGACGCTCTTCGCCGCCGTCATGCTGATGGTCGCCGGAGTGATCGACATCTTCCGCGGCCTCATGGGAATCGCCAGGGACGACGTGTTCATCGCGACGAACGGCTACATCTTCCAGTTCGACCTGACCGGCTGGGGCTGGGTCACCCTCATCCTGGGCGCCGTCGCCGTGCTGGTGAGCCTGGGGCTGTTCCGGACGGTGACGTGGGCACGGATCTCCGGCATCGTCATCGCCGGACTGATCATCATCGCCAACTTCCTGTCCCTGCCGTACTCCCCCATCTGGTCCACCCTGATGATCGCCTTCTCGGGAGTCGTCATCTGGGCCCTGTGCGTGGCGCAGCCCCGAGAGGACATGTCCCGCCAGGACACCTCACGCGTCACCTGATCCTGCGATGCGGCGGACCTGAGGAAAACGGAGGCGGTCGCCCGCGCTCCGGCGGGCCAGAGCCCGTTCAGCGCAGCACGGCCGCCAGCAGGTCGGTGCCCAGCGCCGTCAGATCGTGCAGATTGAGGGTGTAGCGGACGTAACGACCGTGCCGCCGGGCCGTGAGCAGGCCCGCGCGGCGCAGGACGGCGAGGTGGCGGGAAACCTCCGGGGGCGAAAGTTCCCAGGCGTGGGCCAGCTCACCGGTCGTGTGCGCGCCGCGGGCCAGGGTGCGCAGCAGCCGCAACCGCACCGGATGGGAGAGTGCCTCCAGCCGCAGCGTGACCGTGTCCAGCGACACCGGCTCTGCCGGACTCGGCTCCGCCACGGGGTACTGCACCACCGGCTGCCACCCGGGCGCGTGGACCACCACCAGGTGAGGCCCGCCGAAGACACTGGGTATGAAGGTGACCCCGGCACCGTGGGCGGCGGTCGCCTTGTCCTGCAGCTTGTCCACGATGATGCAGTCGCCGTCCGGGGCCAGGGAGACCGCGCCGGAGACCGACGCGAGTGCCGGCCCGACGCCCTGGCGCCGCAACAGGTCGTTCTTCAGGCGCAGATCGGTGGCGAGCCCAACGGCGACGTCCGCCCAGGCGGCGTCGAAGAAGGCCTCGGCGCACTGTTCGAGGGTCTGGCGCACCCGCGCCCGCACGGCGGCCGGGTCCGCGAGCAGGCGTTCCGCGAAGGCCTCTTGCCGCGCGCCGCGGGCCTGGGCCAGCTCCAGGGCCCGCTCGCGCGCACCGGCGTCGGTGAGCGGCGACGGAGCGGCGAAACGGACCCGGCTGCCGCCGCACGTGGTGACGAGCGCGGCGGTCACATACGTTTCGTCGTCGATCCGGTCCACGTCGTCCAACTCCTCGGCGAGGGTCGGGCGAGGCCGGGCGGGGAGCAGGAAGTCGGCCTGTGAGGAACGCCAGAGGAACTCCGCCTCCCTGAGCCGCTCGGCCAGCCCCGGCCGCAGCCCGGCCCAGACCTCCCCGGCCCAGCCGGCGTGCCGCGGATGATGCCCGGGTTCGGCCAGCACGTGCAGCATCGCGGTCAGCTCGGCCAGCGGGGAGGCGGCGAACCGCACCCGCCCGGACGGCAGGCCGCTGATGTCGATCCTCAACGTCATCCGCTCATCATCACGGCTCTGACGTCCGGTGACGGCGTCGATTGACGGTGTCCGTCAACCGACGTGCCCGGCCCGGCGGCCGCACGCACCGTCGGACGTCATGGCAACCCTCACCAAGATCCAGCCCCGCGCCCTCGTCCGGGCCTCCGGAGGCCCCCGCTATGCCCTCGCCCTGGCCGTGGACGCGCTCGGCACCGGCCTGCTGCGGCCCTTTCTGCTGCTCTACGGGGTGACGGTGCTGAGGCTGTCCGCGCCGGTCACCGGCATCGCCATGACGGCCGGCGTCGCCTTGGGCCTGGTGTGCATGCCGGCGGTGGGCCGATGGCTGGACCGGGGCGCACGCAGCACGGTCGTGGCGGCGTCGATGCTGGTCCGGGTGCTGGGCGTGGCACTGCTGCTGTTCACTCCGGCGGGGCACGTCTGGCCGTTCGCGGCGGCGGCGCTCTTCCTCGGCGTCGGCAACCAGGCATGGCCGGCCGCCCACGCGGCTCTCGTGGCCACGGTCGCCCACGGCCGGCAACGCGACACCGCTCTCGCGGGAGGCCGGGCCCTGCGCAACGCGGGCCTGGGCGTGGGCGCGCTCCTCGCCACCGCATGCCTGACGGGCGGAACGACCGCGTTGCAGGCGCTGGCAGCCGTCACCGGGCTCGCCTATCTCGCCGCGGCGGCCCTGGCGTGGTCGGTCCGCCTCCACGCGCATCCGGCCGCTGCCCCGGCCAAGGACAGGGACGAGGCGCCCGGGCCCCGGATGCGCGCGCTGCCGGCCGCCAACGTGGTCTATGTCTTCTGCCTCAACGTCCCCGAAATCGCGCTCCCGCTGGTCCTGGTGACACAGTTGCACGCATCCCCGATGTGGTCGGCAGCCATCTTCGTGGCCAACACGGTGCTGGTGGTCACCCTGCAGGTTCCGGTCACCGTCCTGATGTCCCGCTTCTCCCGGCGGACCGTGCTGGCTCTCGCCGGCGTGGTACTCGCCGCGTCCTACCTCGGCTTCCTCGCGGCCACCTCACTGGGACACGGTTGGGGCGCCCCTGCCGTCGCCACGGTGTCCGTGGTCTGCACCATCGGCGAGATCCTCTACGCCGGCAGCGCCACCGCGCTCGTCACCGCCCTCGCCCCGGCCCACCTCCTGGGACGCACCCTCGCCCGCTTCGAACTCTCCACGGGCTTCGGTCTCGCCGTCTCCCCGGCGGTCATCACCGCTCTCGCACCCCACGGCGCGGCCGCCCTCTGGGGCAGTCTCGCCGCCGCGACGCTCCTGTCCGCCTCCGCCGTCGCCACCGAGACGGATCGAGGAAGGCGGCTCGGCGGTTGCCTCCGCCGGGCGCGAGCGCGCTCGTGAGTTCGGCGAACGCCTCGGGTGACCGGTCGTGGAGCCCGCTGTGAGGGCCGGTCAGGCGCTCGCCGCGGGGACCAGTTCGCAGGGGCAGGGGCGGTATTCCAGGCCGAGTTCGCCGTCGACGGCGCGGCTGGTGCGGGTGGCGGCGTCGGCGACCTTCTCCCAGGAGCCGTACTTGGCGTAGAGCTGGTCTGCCGTCGGGCCGAGGGGGTTGCCGTACTTCGCCATGTTGCGCTCTTCCAGCAGCCGGACCTCCTCGGGCGACATCCCGGCCCGGGTGATCTCCTTGGCGTCGTTGCGCATGTCGACCAGGTGGCGTGCGATCTCCTGCGGGCTGCGTCCCTCGGCACGCATCGCGCACCGCACGCGGTCCATGTCCCCGATGAGGGAGTGGTACCGCATGCGGATGTCCCGCTGTTCCTCCCGCTCCTGCGGAGTGGACCGGCGGATCTCGCACACCACCGGCTCGGGGCTGGTGCACGGGCCGGTGGCGGGCGGCTCCTGCGACAGCGGGGCGACGACGACGGAGCCGCCGCAGGAGTCGGCGCAGTACGCCGCCGGTGCGGCGACGAACGTGGTGGACAGGGCAGTCGTGAGGACAGCGGCCACGACCAGGGCGGTGCGCTGCAGCAGCCTGGTGATGCGCGGGCGTTGAGACATGACGCCAGTCTTCGGGGCGGGGGAGGACGGGGTCCGGAGGCGCGCGTGCGGGTCACACCTACGGGCGACGGGAGACAGACGACGGTGGACGACGCGCGTCCGGGCGAGGAAGCCGGGCGGCCGCGACGCCGGCGGTGAGACCGGATCCGGACGCCACACGTTTCAACTATGGTCGTCCGGTGACGAGTAGCAACGCGACCGGTTCCCCTGTCCTCGACGACACATGTCCCGCACCGGCGCCCGGCAACTGGCGTGAACGGCTTCGCCGGTTCGGATACGTGGCACGGCCGGGGGCCGACATCCGTGAGCGTCTCGTGCCGCCGTTTCCGAAGCCGTCGGCGCGTCTGTGGGGGTTCACACGTTTCGGCCCGGCGCGGGTGGAGCGTGTCGCGCGGGTGATGGACTGGCTGGGCCCGGTGCTCGTCGCCGTCCTGGCGGGGGCGGTCCGCTTCTGGCACCTGGGCCGGCCGCGGGCGGTCGTCTTCGACGAGACCTACTACGCCAAGGACGCCTGGTCCCTGCTGCGGCTCGGCTACGAGGGCACCTGGCCGGACCGCACGGTCTCCGACCCGCAGATCCTCGGCCACCCGCAGTCGATTCCGCTCTCCGACACCGGGGCCTTCGTCGCGCATCCGCCGACGGGCAAGTGGGTGATCGCCCTCGGCGAGTGGATGTTCGACCTCACCCCGTTCGGCTGGCGCTTCATGACGGCCCTGCTGGGCACCCTGTCGGTGCTCATGCTGTGCCGAATAGGACGCCGCCTGTTCCGCTCGACACTGCTGGGCTGCCTGGCCGGCGCGCTGCTGGCGATGGACGGGCTGCACCTGGTGATGAGCCGCACCGCGCTGCTGGACCTCGTCGTCATGTTCTTCGTCCTGGCGGCGTTCGGATGCCTGCTGATCGACCGGGACCACGCCCGAGCCCGGCTCGCGGCAGCCCTGCCGGCAGGCGAGGACGGCCGTACACGTCCGGACGCACACACCGGCGACCACGCCGGGACGGGCGTACGCATCTGGCGGCTCATGGCCGGCCTCTTCCTGGGACTGGCGGCATCCACCAAATGGAACGGCCTGTACGTCCTGGCCTTCTTCGTGATCCTCACCCTGCTGTGGGACGCCGGCGCCCGCCGCATCGCGGGAGCCCACCACCCCTACCGCGCGGTACTGCGCAAGGACCTCAGCTGGTCGTTCCTCTCCCTGGTCCCGGTCGCCGTCGTCACCTATCTGGCCACCTGGACCGGATGGTTCCTCTCCGACAACGGCTACGGACGCCACTGGGCCGACGGCCGCGGCGGCACCTGGTCATGGATCCCCGCCCCGCTGCGCAGCCTGTGGCACTACGAGTACAACGTCTACCAGTTCAACGTGGGGCTGCACTCGCCCCACACCTACGAGTCCAACCCCTGGAGCTGGCTGGTCCTGGGCCGCCCCGTGCTGTTCCACTACCAGTCACCCAAACCCGGACACGACGGCTGCCACACCACCGCCGACTGCTCACAGACCGTCCTCGCCCTGGGCACACCCCTCCTGTGGTGGTCGGCATGCTGCGCCCTCGTGTACCTGCTCCACCGCTGGGCGCTGCGCCGCGACTGGCGCGCCGGTGCGATCCTGTGTGCGGTGGGTGCCGGCTATCTGCCCTGGTTCCTCTACCAGGACCGAACGATCTTCTCCTTCTACGCGGTCGTCTTCGTGCCGTACCTGTGCCTGGCCGTCACGATGATGGTGGGAGCCCTGCTGGGGCCGCCGGGCGCGACCGGCAGACGCCGCATCGGGGGAGCGGTGGCCGCGGGCGTGCTCGTCCTGCTCATCGCGTGGAACTTCATCTATTTCTTCCCCCTCTACACCGGGCAGACGATCCCGTACACCGACTGGCACAGCAGAATGCGCTCGACACCTGGATCTGAGCCGGACCACGCAGACCCACGCTCGGGCCGGTACCGTCGCCGGACCTGCACGGCATCGGCCCCCGCTCCGTCGGTCCTGCACAGACGCCATAATTCGGACAAATGACACAAACACCCTTAGGATTCAACAAAGGGTGCGTTCGGTCGTCGCGTGCCCGGGGAGGCGTGATGAGCCGGCAGCCAGTCCTACTTCCCTACGCCGATCCGGCCTTCGTCGCGGATCCCTTCCCGCTCTACCGACAGCTACGAGAGGACGGCCCGGTCCGCCGCGCGATCATTGCCGGCGGTCTGGACGCCTGGGTGGTCACCCGCCACGAGGACGGGCTCGCCGCCCTGGGCGACCCGAGGCTGAGCAGCGATGTCCGTGACGCCTCCGACCCGCGCCTGATGGAGCAGCTGCCCGTTTTCGAGCGCGAATCGATGATGAGCAACATGCTGCGCTCCGACCCGCCCGATCACACCCGGCTGCGCCGCCTGGTCTCGAAGGCGTTCACGGCACGCCGGATCGCCGAGCTGCGGCCCCGCGTCGAGGAGATCACCGATCGGCTGCTCGACGCGGTGCTGCCGGCCGGCCGGGCCGAACTGGTCGCGGACTTCGCGCTTCCCCTGCCGGTCACCGTCATCAGCGAGCTGCTCGGCGTACCGGTGGACGACCGGCATGACTTCCAGCGATGGACCGACACCCTGGTCGTCCGCGGAGAGGAGATGCCCGACCCGGCCGTCGTCGACGAGGCGTGGCAACAGATGCGCGCGTACGTGACGAAGCACCTCGAAGCCAAGCGCGCCCGGCCCGGCGACGATCTCCTCAGTGCGCTGATCAGCGCCCGCGACGAGGAGCGGCGGCTGAACGAGGACGAGCTGATCGCCATGACCTTCCTGCTGCTCGTGGCCGGCTACATCACGACGGTCAACCTGATCGGCAGCGGTATCGCCGCGCTCCTCACCCACCCGGAACAGCTGACCCTGCTCCGGCAGCACCCCGAGCTGCTGCCGGCCGCGATCGAGGAGTTCCTCCGCTACGACGGCCCGGTCAGCCCGGGCATCGTCCGCTTCGCGCGCGAAGACGTCGAGATCGCGGGCGTGACCATCCCGCGTGGCGCGACCGTGGTCGTCGCGTCCGCGATCGCCGACCGTGATCCGGCACGGTTCCCCGACCCCGACAGACTGGACATCACCCGTCAGGACAACGGTCATCTGGCCTTCGGGCACGGCATCCACTACTGCCTGGGCGCGCCACTGGCCCGGCTGGAGGGCCAGATCGCCATCGGAACGGTGCTGCGCCGCCTGCCCGATCTCGCCCTGGCCGTGCCGCCGACCGAGCTGAGCTGGCGGCCCGGCGGCCTTCGCGGCCCGGTGCGGCTTCCGGTCACGTTCACCCCCGGCGGCCGGGCGGGCTGAACACCAGCACCCATACGATCTCCGGGCTGGTCGTTCGCCTTCGAAGGGGGAACAGTGCTGCGGGCCATGAGTTCGGGCGGTACTGCCGGACTTGAGTGACGCTGCTGGGCGCCCCCGTGGCAAGCGGCCGACGTGGCGAGTTGCCGGGCGACCCGGGCGTACACCCTGGACAGCCATGACGGGCAGTTGGGGGAGGGGCTCAGCGACAACATCGTGTGCGGCTCGAGCGCCCGCTTCAGCATCATCGTGCCGGCGGACGTCCCCGGCGGAGCAGCGGTCGTGCGGGTCTGCCTCACCGACGGTTTCCACAAGCCCCTGCGCTGCGAGCGCTACGGACGCTGATCCCTGCTCCTGCCTCGAACCAGAGGGAACCCACCACCGGTCAACCGAGGAAGACGCTGTGCGTTCCGGGTACCTGCACGGCCAGCCCGGGTGGGAGGATCCGGACGACACCACCCTTGCAGCCCGGAACGTTGTGGACCAGAGCGGGTATGTCCGTGAAGTTGAAGACGGTTGACAGTTTCGGGATCTCGTAGCAGCCATGCGGGTGATCGTGAACGACTCCGTCGATCTCGAGGAACCCGTTCGCGGCCAGGGCCGAGCCGGGAACGGTGAGTGCGAGCACCCCGGCGCCGGCGAGGGTGGCGAGTGTCGAGCTGATGCGACGCATGTCGAGCCTCCTGACGTCCAGGCCAAGGCATGTCCCGGCCCTGCAACCGACCGTACGGAAATGTGCACACATCGCATCCCGGCGTCACCCATGTGGAGGACCGGGTCCGTCGCGGAACGGAACCGGCACGCCCCTGGGCGTTTCGCATGTCCAGTAGCGTTCGTCCCGTGAACACCCTCCACGATCTCGTCCGCCTCTGCCCACCGCCGGCCGTCCCACCGCCCACCGTGGACTGGGCGCAGGCCGAACGTGCCCTCGGCACAGCTCTGCCCGCGGACTACAAGGAGCTGGTCGAGAAGTACGGCGACGGGATCTTCGACGAGACGGTCTGGCTGCTCGTCCCCGACTCCGCCTACGACGACTGCGACTTGCACGCGCAGACCGCGGAACGGGCCGAGATCCTGGCCGGGTTGTGGGACGCGGGGGAGGACAGGCCCGGCGAACTGCAGGAGCCGGGCGCCCGGGTCCTGCCCTGGGCGTTCGAGGAGGGCACGGGGGCGTTCCTGTACTGGCTGGTGCGGCCCGGCCGGCATCCCGACGAATGGACGGTGCTCTACAACGAGGGACGCGGCCCACTGTGGGAGCACCACGACACCGGGTGTCTCGCCTTCCTGCTGGCGGTACTCACGGGGACGGCGCAGACGGAGTACTTCGGTCACCTCTACGAAGTGCTGCGGCCGGAGGAGCACCGTTTCGCGTCGGCCGACGAGGTGCTGGAGGCCTCCGGGCAGTGACCCCGCCGACGGCTCACGACGCCCTCGTCCGCCGTTGGGCCCGCAGCCGCCGACCCGCTGCCGGCCACGGGACCGGGACGCGACGGAGGCCGACCGGCTCTTGTCATGCGTCCAGTGGACGCGTAAGAATGCGTCCAGTGGACGCATCCCTGGCAGGAGCAGCCCATGACGGTCGCCGGCACCCCCGGCCCCGAGCCCTCGCACGCCGTCGACTCCGGTCCGGGCAGCGCGGCCTGGTGGCAGGACCGCTACGCGGAACGCGCCCGCCGCAGGCCGCGCCCGGGCGGGCTGACCCTGGAACGCATCACCCGTGCCGCCCTCGAACTCGTCGACCGCGAGGGCCTGGACGAGCTGACCATGCGCAAGCTGGCCGACCTGCTCCAGGTACGGCACACCTCCCTCTACCGGCATGTCGCCAGCCGGGACGTTCTGCTGGTCGAACTCGTCGACCACGTACTGGGCGAGGTGGAACTTCCCGTGCTGGGCGAGGACTGGCCGGCCGACCTGGAGCGGAGCGCACGCGAATTCCGCAGGGTGCTCGCCGCCCACCCGGCCGTGGCGCCCCTGATGACCACCGGTCAGCTCCTCGGCCCCAACGCCCTGCGCGCCCGTGACCACGCCCTGGCGGCGCTCCTCCGCGCCGGCTGGCCGGCGGAGACCGCCGTGCACATCTACCTCACGGTCACCCACTTCGTCATCGGCGCGGCCGTCTGGGCGGGCAGTGGCGCCGCCCGCACTCCGGCTCGGCGCAGGGACATGACGGCACTGTTCGCCTCTCTGCCGCCCGACACCTACCCCGTCGTCCAGCGCCATGCCGAACTGTTCAACGTGCCGGACGCGGAAGCCGAGTTCGACTTCGGGCTGCGCGCGCTCCTCCGAGGATTCGGGCATCCCCGCACCACGGAATCGGAGACCCCATGACACGCCGTGTCCTGCCGCCCCTGCCCGAGTGGACAGCCGGCGGACGCCACCTCACCGTTCGCGGGCACTCACTGTTCGTCCGTCAGGACGGCTCTCCCGACGGCCGTCCGGTCACGCTGATCCATGGGTTCCCCACCTCGTCCCACGACTGGGCGGCCGTCGTCCCCCGGCTCGTCGAGGCGGGCAACCGTGTCACCACCGTGGACCTGCTCGGTTTCGGTGCGAGCGACAAACCCCGGGGCCACGCCTATTCCGTCCTGGAACAGGCCTCACTGGTCGAGGGGGTGTGGTCTGCCGTCGGTGTGGACCGGACCGCCTTGGTGGCCCACGACTACGGCGTCAGTGTCGCCCAGGAGCTGCTGGCCCGCGACCCGGCCCGCGTCACCCGCATGGCATGGCTCAATGGTGGTCTCTACCACGATCTGCACCGGCCGGTGCGGATCCAGCGTCTCCTCCACGGCCCCCTCGGTCCTCTGCTCGCCCCGCTCGCCACGCGACGGCGATTCGTCTCCTCGCTGCGCCGGATTCTCGGCGGAGACGTCGCGGACGAGGACCTTCGAGATCTCTGGTCGTCCGTCAGGGACCGGGACGGGCACCGCCTTGCCCCCCGGCTGCTGCGGTACATCGACGAGCGTCGCGAGCATGCCGACCGCTGGATCGGCGCCCTGGAATCCTACGAAGGGCCGACCCTCTTCGTCTGGGGACCGGCAGACCCGATCAGCGGTGCCCACGTCCTCGCACGTATCCGCGAACGCATGCCCGAGGCCACGGTGGCGGAACTCGCCGGACCACCCCCGGTGGGCCATTACCCTCCGATCGAATGCCCTGCCGCCGTCGCCCAGGCACTCACCGCCTTCCTGGAGGGACGGCGAGGCACCGGTCGGTGAGACCGCTCGTGAGCGGGTCCGTGGGTGGCGCCCCGGCGGCAGCCCGCCGGGGCGCCCGCGTTCCCGCGCGGCTGAGCGGGATCAGAGGGCAGGGCCGGAGTCCCCGGGCGCGATCCGGCCGCGCCACTCACCGGACTCCGCCCCGCGCTCTTCGATGTATTGCTTGAACCGGTTCATGTCTCCCTTGACGCGCCGGTCGATCGTACCGAGCAGGTCTCCGACCTTCTCGACGGCGCCACTGGGCTCGACGTCCATCACCAGCTCCACCCGGGTGTGGGTGTCGTCCAGGCGCTCGAAGCGGACCATGCCCTTTTGACGGGTGTCGCCGGTCGTGCTGCGCCAGGTGATGCGTTCGTCGGGAAGCTGGTCGACGATCTCGGTGTCGAACTCCCGCCGCACTCCACCGATCTTGGTGGTCCAGTGATTGTGCCGGTCGTCGAGTTGCCTGACCTCCTCGACCCCTTCCATGAACTGGGGGAAGTCCTCGAACTGCGTCCATTGGTTGTAGGCCGTGTTGACGGGGACGTTGACGTCCACCGACTTCTTGTGCGTGCTCATTGGTGCGCCTCCGTTGTACGGGCCGATCACCGTCGGCCTCCGGGCGGACCCGGGCCCGTCGCGACGGGTACCCAAGAAGCCGGTGATTACGATCGCGGGCCGCGGCCCGGGAAAACCGCGGCCCGAGAACCCGGTCCGCGTTCAGTGACGGCTGTACCCGATCGGGCGGTACGTCCGAGGGCCGGCGTGCCAGGCCTGCCGCCTAGGATCCGTGCACGTGACGGACATCCCCGAGGAACTGGTCGGACTCGAACGATCAGCCGAAGTCGAGCGTGCCAAGCTCGCGGGCCTCACCGGCGACGATTACGAGGAGCAGTCGCGCCGCTGGCGCGCGGCGTCGGACGCTGTGCAGGCGGCGATCGCCGCGCACGCCGAGGCGACCGGAAGCAGTCGGCAGGAGGTGGAGCAAGCGGTGCGACGGGCCGTGCACTGCTCCCAGGAGGACCCGGCGGTCGAGTAGCCACAGGCCTCGGCGGGCCTTCAGGAGTCCACCCGGCGTGTTCGCATCGCTGCCGGGAGCGACCGCGGTGCCGGAGCGGTCGGCGGTCTCGTATCCGTTGACGAACCGCCAGGCTGCCGCGCCCTGCCGGGACGCTCTTGCCGGCCGTCCGTGCCGACCGGTGAAGGAGCCACGCAGCCGCGCCGCCCTCGCCGAGCGCGCGCAGCGTCCGTGGTCGAGCCGGGTCGAGCCGGCGATCGTCGGCTCCGCGAGGGCCTCGCCTCGGGGGCCCGGCGGCACCGGCACGCGGACCTGCCCGGCCGGGAGGCCATGGACTGCGGCTGTCGCCTGCTCGTCGCGGGACGGTGAGGCCGGCCCGGCCTGCTCTCGGCGCCGGCCCCTTACGGGGCGCTTTCCGCACACGGTCTTCCGCGCCATGTCACAGATGGCCGGGCTGTCTTGTCTCGTGAGGTGGAGACAGGCGCTCACATCGGGAAGGTGATGGTCATGCGGGTGTTCGTGGCAGGCGGGACAGGGGTCCTGGGGCGGAGGCTGGTGCCGCAGCTCCTGGCCCGCGGTCACCAGGTGACGGCCACCACGACGGGCGCGGCCAAGCTGGGCATGCTGGCGCGGCTGGGCGCGGACGGAGTGGTGATGGACGGGCTGGACGCGGCGTCGGTGGGGGAGGCGGTGGCCAAGGCCCGGCCGGACGTGATCGTGCACCAGATGACCGCGATCTCCCTCGGGCACGCCGGCAAGCCCGACATCAAGCACCCGGACCGATGGTTCGCCCTCACCAACCGGCTGCGCGGGGCAGGCACGGACCACCTGCTGGCGGCGGCCGAGGCGACCGAGGTGTCCCATGTCGTCGCGCAGGGCTACGCCTCCTGGAACGGCATCCGCGAGGGCGGGTGGGTGAAGACGGAGGAGGATCCGCTGGACGTGCTGGAGGGCACGGCGGCACAGGCGGGCCTCGAGACTCTGCGGTACGCCGAGGAAAGGGTCCTGCGGGCCGGCGGCGCGTTCCTGCGCTACGGCGCCTTCTACGGTCCGGGCGCCATCGACGACCAGGTCGAACTGGTCCGCAGACGGCAGTACCCGCTCATCGGGCGGGGCACGGGCTACAGCTCGTGGGTGCACCTCGACGACGCGGCGAGCGCCACCGTCCTGGCCGTGGAGCAGAAGGCGGCAGGCGTGTACAACATCGTCGACGACGAACCGGCCCCGGCGAGCGAGTGGCTGCCCCACCTGGCGGCATGCGCGGGAGCGAAGCGGCCGATGCGGATCCCGGTGTGGCTGGCCCGGCTGCTGGCCGGCGACCAGGCCGTGGTGATGATGACCGAGGGGCGCGGCTTCACCAATGCCAAGGCCAAGCGCGAACTCGGCTGGCAGTTGCGCCATCCGTCGTGGCGCACGGGTTTCGAGGAGGAGCTGGCGTGACCGGGAGCACGGGGAAGACCGAGGAGTTCGAGGAGCTGCGGCCGCTGCTGTTCTCGATCGCGTACCGGATCCTGGGCAGTGTGGCCGAGGCCGAGGACGCCGTCCAGGAGGCCTGGCTGCGCTACGAGGCGTCCCCGACACCCCCCACTTCGGCCAAGGCGTTCCTGTCCGCCGTGGTCACCCGCATCTCGATCAACGTGCTGCACTCGGCCCGCGTCCGGCGCGAGGAGTACGTCGGGCCCTGGTTCCCCGAACCGCTGCTTGCCGATCCGTACCAGGACCCCGAGCGCTCGGCCGAGCTGGCCGACTCGGTGTCGATGGCGGCGCTGCTCCTGCTCGAACGGCTCTCCCCGCTCGAACGCGCGGTGTTCGTGCTGCGGGAGGTGTTCGCCTTCGGCTTCCCCGAGATCGCCACGGCGGTGGGCCGCTCGGAGGCTGCGTGCCGCCAGCTGGTCGTACGGGCCCGCCGCCACATGCACGAAGGCCGGCCCCGGTTCGAGGCCGACCGGCGCGAACGCGAGGAACTCGCCACGCGGTTCTTCGAGGCCGTCACCGAAGGGGACGTCGACGGACTGAGGCAGCTGCTCTCCGCCGACGTCCAGCTCATCGCCGACAGCGGCGGCAAGGCCCCGCAGTGGTCCGCGGGCTTCTTCGGCGCGGGCCACGTGACTCAGGTGCTCACCACCCTCCTGCCGCCCTTCATGCGCATCGGCGGCATCGTGGAACCGCACCAGGTGAACGGTCAGCCGGGCGCGATCTTCCGCGATCGGGACGGCAAGGTCGTCAACACCTGGACGCTCGACATCCTCGACGGTCAGATCCAGGCGATCCGCACCGTGAGCAACCCCGACAAACTCGGACATATGGGCCCCGTGGCGGATGCCTGGGCCGTCCTGCGCGACACGCAGCAGGCCCAGCGAGCCCCGACTGACAGCGTCAGCCGGTCCCACCGGAGCCCCTGAGCCGCGCCGCCCACGGCAACCAGGCAGGCAGCGGCATCCCCCGGAGAGACCCCGGCAGGAGTCCACGGCCACCGGCGGCGACGTGCCGCGCCACCCCATGACGCGCCCCAGCTACAAGGGCAATGAGAAGGACAAGGACTAGGCATCGCCCATGACAACGATCGGCATCATCATCGGCAGCGTCCGCCCCGGCCGCAACGGCCACCGCGTAGCCAGATGGGTACAAGACCTGGCCGCCCGACATGCGGGCGACACGGCCGAGTTCCAACTCGTGGACCTGGCCGACTACGCGCTGCCGCTGCTCGACGAACCCGTACCGGCACGCGCGGCACCGGGCCGGCAGCCGCACACGCGGCGATGGGACGAACGGATCGGCTCGTACGACGCCTTCGTCGTCGTCACCCCCGAATACAACACCGCGCCCCCCGCGGCCCTGACCAACGCCATCGACTACCTCCACGAAGAGTGGGGAGGCAAACCGGTCGCCTACGTCGGGTACGGCGTCTTCGGTGCGGTCATGGCGGTGCAGAAGCTACGCGCACAGGCGGGCGTGCTCCGGATGGCCGACATCGGACCGCAGGTGGCGCTGTCGCTGCGCGAGGACTTCGTCGACCTCACCGACTTCCGGCCACGAGAACTGCACAGGGCACGGATACACGCACTGGTCGACGAACTGCTGGCCTGGACCCACGCGCTCGGCCCCCTGCGCGCCCCCGCCCGGCCCGCCGGCCGACACGTGCCGTAACCGGCACAGCCAGGAACAACCGGCATGCGAATCACCGTCTTCGGGGCCAACGGCCCCACCGGCCGCCTGCTCACGGGCCAGGCGATCACCGCCGGACATCAGGTCACCGCGGTCACCCGGCAGCCGGACTCCTTCCCGCTGCGCCACGATCGGCTCGAGGTGACCGGCGCCGACGTACTCGACCCGGCAGCCGTCGACGCGGCCGTGGCAGGTCAGGACGCGGTGCTGTCGACGCTCGGCGTCCCCGCCGGCAAGCAGCCGATCAGCACCTACTCCCGGGGAGCGGCCCACATCGTCACCGCCATGCAACGCCACCGGGTGCGCCGACTTGCCGTGGTCAGCTCCAGCGGGGTCGACCCGCGGCCCTACTCCGACGGCGGGTTCCTGTTCAACCGAGTGCTTCTGCCTTATGTGACACGGGTGCTGGGCAAAACCCTGTACGACGACATGCGGCGGATGGAGACCCTGGTCGCGGCCAGCGGTCTCGACTGGACGATCGTCCGCCCGAGCGGGCTCTACCACCTCCCGTGCGTCACCGACTACACCCTCGTCGAAGGCCACGCCGACGGCAGGTTCACCGCCCGCACGGACCTGGCCGCGACCCTGCTGGCCCAGCTGGACGACGACCGCCACGTCCACACCACCATCAGCGTCATCACCACCGTCGACCACCCCACCCTGCTCCAGTGGATCCACCGAGAAGCGCTGGCCAAGCACTCAGCAGATCAGTAGCGCATCGTCCCCGCGGCACCGCACGACGCGGCCCGCTCAGCTGTGGGCGGCCGGCTCTAAGGTGTTGATCGCGGAAGTCCACCGACCGGCCGGAGATGCCATGTCCCTGCAGATGAAGTTGGTTGCGATAACGCTCGATTGCCCTGACCCGCCGGCCTTGGCGGCGTTCTATCAGCAGGCCACCGGCTTGGAACCGCACCCGAAGTCGGACGCCGACTTCGCGGGCCTCAACGGTGAGTTCGGACTCTTCATCGGCTTCCAACGGGTCGACGACTACCGGGCTCCGAGCTGGCCCGACCAGATCGTTCCCCAGCAGCTGCATATCTGCTTCACGATCGAGGAGGACTTGGACGAAGCAGAGGCCCGGCTGCTGGAGTTGGGTGCGGGCAAGCCGGATCACCAGCCCCACGGGGACAAGGCGCGGGTTCTCACCGATCCGGCTGGGCATCCCTTCTGCATCAGCACACGCTGATCGCCGAGGGTGGCTGCTCGCGTCGGTCTGCACGGTGAGCCGGCAGCCGCCCCGCCACGAACCGTTGACCTAGAACGTGCCCTGCCCGGACGCGACTCGACAGAAGGAAGGCCACCGTGGCCGCCACGTCGTCGGGCGTGCCGGTGCGCCCGAGGGGGTGGAAGCAGTTGAAGCGGTCGAGGGCGGAGTCGACGTCCGCCTTGGGGATGAACTCCTCGTAGATCGGCGTGCGTACGAGGGTGGGGACGACCGCGTTGACGCGGATGCCGTGCGAGGCGAGTTCCATCGCCAGGTGCTGGGTGAGCAAGTGCAGTCCGGCCTTGGCCATCGAGTACGCCGACGACGGCGTGGCGGCGACGGCCTGGTGCGCCCACATGAAGCCGATGTTGACGACGGCTCCCCTCGCACCGCGGGCGATCATGTTGTCGGCGACGGTCTGGGTGAGGAAGAAGAAGGCCCGGTTGATGGTCTGGTGGCGGTCGTAGTCCTCGGGCGTGTGCTCCAGGAAGGGCTTCGGGGCGAAGACACCGGCCGCGTTGACGGGGGGAAGGTGTCCGGTGCGGTGGTCAGGCATGGGGGTCGAGGACGAGGTAGCCGTCGACGCGGCTGAGCCGGTCCGAGGCCGGGTCCGGCGGCAGCGCGTGACCGAGGCTGTCGGCGCGGACCTCGCTGATCCACTGGTCGTGCTGGTACTCGTGGTTGATCAGCGCGGTCAGCAGGTAGGTGCCGACGACGGTCAGTTGGGTGGGGGCACCGACATTGCCGGCGGCGATGTCTCCGATGCGGGCGTGGACGCGTTCGGCGACGGTGTCCCGGAACGCGGTGAGCCGCTCGACGGTGGGCAGCGCGCCGCGGAACTTCTCCGGATTCGCCGAGTCCATGAGCGCGTCCAGTTCCGGGTCCGGGCTGGGCTCGGCCGCGGTCAGGTTGCGGATCATGAAGTGAGCGACGTGGGCCTGGTGGCCGAGATGCCAGCCGATGGCACTGGAGTCCTCGTGCGGGCGCCAGGTCACCTCGTCAGGGGTGAGGTCTTTCCACAGGTCATCGGTGTAGGCGCGGGCACGGTCGTACTCGCTCAGCAGAGCTGTGAGGCAGTGCATGACTCCACCTGTCGGTGTCGGGGGGAAGGGGGCGCGTCCCGGGGCGGGCGCGGGCGGTCCTTGACAGGGCCGGAGCGAGGGTCTGGCGACGGTTCCGGGAAACGTTCAGACGGTGTCGTAGACGCGCACCCCGGGTGCCGCCCTCAGCAGTGGGGACAGGCCACCGGCCACATGACGGACGGCCGCGAGGCTGTCGGCAAGGCGGAGCAGGTCCGCGGCCAGTGGGGAGTCGGCGCTCCAGACCGCTTCGAAGGAGATCTGAACCTCGCGTCCCTCGTTCACCAGTGGCCGGTGGGGCACCTCGGGCGAGGTGAGTTTGGAGCGGGGGACCATGGCCGAGCCCAGGCCCAGCTTCGTGACCGAGCCCCGGGGCCCTCTTCACCCGTGTGTTGCCGAGACGGCATCGCCGACGGGCACGTGGGTCCGGGTGTCCGTCACGGCGAGCGGCGTGTGCAACGCCGACATCGCCACGGCCGCGGCCACCGGCGCGGGCACGTCCTTCCCGGTCACCCCGGGGCACGAGGTCGCCGGCGTCATCGCCGAACTGGGCGAGCGGGTCGAAGGCTGGGCGGTCGGGGACCGCGTGGCCGTCGGCTGGTTCGGCGGCAGCTGCGGGCACTGCGCGTTCTGCCGGACGGGCGACGTCGTCCACTGCCCCGAACGCCAGATCCCCGGCCAGTCCTACCCCGGCGGCTGGGCCCAGAGCGTCACCGTGCCTGCTGACGCGCTCGCGCGCATCCCCGACGAACTCGACCCGTTCGACGCCGCCTCGTTCGGCTCCGCGGGGGTGACGACCTACAACGCGGTCCGCAGGGCCGGCACGCGCGCGGGCGGTCGCGTCGCCGTCTTCGGGCTCGGCGGCCTGGGGCACCTCACCGTGCAGTTCGCGGCGAAGCTCGGCTACGAGACCATCGCCATCGCCCGGGGAAGCGACCGCGAGACGCTCGCCCGCGACCTCGGCGCCCACCACTACATCGACAGCACCGCCCAGGCGCCCGGAGCCGCCCTGGAGCAACTCGGCGGCGCCGACCTCATCGTCCACACCGCCTCCTCGACGGCCCCCTCGGACGAACTGCTCACCGGGCTGAATGTGCACGGCCGGCTCACCCTCGTCGGCGTCGACGCCGGATCCGTGACCGTTCCGGCGGCCCGCCTCGTGATGAACGGCCACACCCTCACCGGGCATTTGACCGGCAGCGCGCGCGAGACGGAAGAAGCGATGCGGTTCGCCGTCACCAACGGCGTACGGCCCATGGTCGAGCGCATGCCGCTGGAGCAGGCCGGCGAAGCCGTGACCCGGTTGCGATCCGGAGCCCCCCGCTTCCGCGTCGTCCCGGACACCGCCCGCAACGAGTGATCCGGCCCTTCCGGCCGCTCCGCGCCGCCGTCACCGGCGCCTCCGGACTGGCCGCGGCCACCGCGCCTGGGAGCCACCTGGTCCTGGGACGGAGAGGAGCGTGTACGGAACCTGACCGCACGCAGCGGCATCGAGACATTCGACCAGCACCTCGCCGGCGACACCCTCCTGCAGGAAACCACCGGTGTCCGCCGTCTCGCCGGCAACCTGGTCGACGCCCCCTCCCGCCGCTTCGCCGCCGGTGCCCAGAGCATCACCGCCGCCCTCGCCGCCGCGCTGCCCGCCGACTCCCTGCGGCTGAACACACCCGTCACCACGATCCAGCCGGACAGCCGGGGTGGCCTTGCCGTGCTCACCCCGGCCGGAACCCTGCACGCCGAGCACGTCATCCTGGCCGTCCCACCGGCCCTGGCCCTGGAACGCATCGACTTCGGCAACGCGCTGCCCGCCGACCTCGTGCGCCTCGCCCGGTCCACCCCGATCTGGATGGGGGCCGTCGTCAAGGTCGTCGCCCATTACCCGGCCGCGTTCTGGCGGGAGGAGGGGCCGGCCGGTGCGGCGTTCAGCAGGACCGGCCCGCTGCAGGAGATACACGACATGTCGGGGCCCGACGGCCGCCCCGCCGCACTCTTCGGATTCGCGCACGCCCGCACCGTCCGCACGGGATTCGGCAGCGCCGTCACCGCACAGCTCGCACGGCTCTTCGGGCCGGACGCCGCCGGCCCCCACGTCCTGCACGTGCAGAACTGGAGTGCCGAGGAGTGGACGTCCCCCTCCACCGCGCAGCATCTGACCGACTACTCGCTCTTCGGCCACCCCCTCTACCAGCGGCCGGCGCTGCACGGCCGACTGCACTGGGCATCGACCGAGACAGCGACCCACCACGCCGGGCACATCGAAGGTGCCCTCGCGGCAGGAGAGCGAGCAGCACACGCCGTAGCGGCGACGCCCGCCGTTCCGAGCACCCGCGCCCATGTCAACCGGTTGGTTTCCAGAAGGAGTGCTGGTACGTGACCGCATCCCAAGAAGCACGCGCGGTGCCGTGGCAGGCCGAGGCGCCGGTGCGCGCTGTTCAAAAGCGCACGGTCCGGCTCTTGGTGGCAGCCCAGGTCGTGGGCGGCGTCGGCGTCGGCGTATCGGTGTCGATCGGTTCGTTGCTGGCCGAGTCGGTCGCCCACAGTGAGACCTACGCCGGCCTGGCTCGTACAGCCATGACGGCAGGCGCCGCCCTGGTCGGCGTACCCCTTGCCCTCCTCGCGCAGCGGCGAGGGCGCCGTACTTCCCTGAGCACCGGATGGCTCACGGCCGCTGTCGGCGGAGCCGTCCTCGTAGAAGACCTCGAAGGTCTTGCCGATCGCCGGGTGGTCGAGCAGCGCTACCTGCCCGAAATCTTCGACGCTCGGGGGCTGGCGACGGCCGGGCTGGGGCTGATTTCCCCGGGAAACGGGTGACGCGGCCCATAGGGGCTATATCACGTCCTAAGCAGGACCGTAGAGGAGCATCGCGGCAAGCAGGACTGAAAGCTGCCAAATGACCGTTTTGGTGCATTTCTCCTAAGCTGGGTAGTAGGTCACATTCTTGTCTTGGTCCCGGCGGGCCGCTAATCATGTTGGTCGTTGCCGCAAGCCGCAGAGCCGACCGGGCGTTGAGCGCCGGACGCGCCGCCGCGACGTGCAGCACAGGGCCTCGCCCCGACGCCCTGCAGGCCGCGACCGGTACTTCCGGCCGGCGCCTCGAAAGACGTCCCACACAGGAGACCCTCTCTCATGACCGCGATCACCGCCCCCCGCCGCCTTGCCCGCCTGCGCTCCCTCGCTCTGACCGGCATCGCCACGACCGGCGCCGCGGCCGCTGCCCTCACCCTGATGCCGGCCTCCGCGCACGCTGCCGAGGCACCGCAGAGCGCCCACAGCGTCACGGCTGCCTCGCGAGACGGCCAGGCAGACCCCGGTGCCGCCGGCAGCGCGAACAACCTCGACGGCTGGATCAAGAAGTCCCTGGCCGTCATGAAGGAGAAGGGCATCCCCGGCAGCTACGAGGGCCTGCGCCGCAACATCATGCGCGAGTCCGGCGGCAACCCCAACGCCCAGAACAACTGGGACGTCAACGCGCAGAAGGGCATCCCGTCCAAGGGCCTGCTGCAGGTGATCGACCCCACCTTCAACGCCTACCACGTCGCCGGGACCGCCCACAGCGTCACGGACCCGGTCGCGAACATCACCGCGGCCGCCAACTACGCCGCACACCGCTACGGCTCCATCGACAACGTCAACTCCGCGTACTGATCCACTCCCCAGGATCCGGCGTGTTGCCTGGCGCTGACGGTGAAGCCCTGCCGGTGGGTATTTCGGCGGGGGCGGCTGTCGGCAGGGTGTTGCCTTCTTCGGCAAGGCGCCGATCGCGTGGGGACTCCTTGAGATCGCCGGCTGTGGGCGGTCACCGTTGAGCGGTGGTGCTGGCCCCGTCGAGTGCTTCCCGGATGATGTCCGCGTGTCCGGCGTGCTGGGCTGTCTCCCTGATCAAGTGCAGCAGGATCCGGCGTGCGGACCAGCGGACGGTCTCCGGCGGGGACCACGGGGTCTTGGGAAGGGGAATGCTCCGGTCGAGGTCCGGCAGGGCGGCCACGGCCTCCTCGGTCCTCTGAGCAGCGGCGGTGTACTGCTCCAGCAGCCCAGCGAGCGCCTCGCCTTCGACCATGCGGTACTGCTCCAGGTCGAGCATGCCCTCCGGTAGTTCTCCGTCCTCCTTGACCATGATCTGCGTCCAGACCTGCTCACCCCGGGTGAGGTGCTTGAGAATGCCCCCCAGGGTAAGTTCGCTCACGGTCGTGTGCTCCGCGGCCTGGGCGTCGGTGATGTCGCGCACGGTGATCAGCAGTAACGCCCGCTGTTCCGCGAGTGCGTGCAGCAGCTCTCCGCGCACGCCCGGAAGAGACAGGGCTGGGTTCTGCGACGAAGTGGTCATGGACCGACCGTAGAAGGAATCTAGGCCGATCACTGTCCTGGATCCTGAATCGCGTTCCTCGCAGGCGGCAGGCGGCAGGGGAGCTGTGACACCGCACATTGCGCGGGCCAGTGCTTCAGGCGGAGCAGCAGCCGCTGCCCGCGTTTGCGGTATCGAGGCGGCAGAAGCATGACGCCTCGACGGGAACGTCCGCGAGCGCGGCGGCCACGGTGAGCTGCTGGGCGACGATCCGGGCTTCCCCCGTCCTGCCCAGCCTCACAAGGCACTCGTGGAAGCCGTGCAGGGCCCAGACGTTTCCGGGATGCTGGGAGGCACGAGGAAGTGTGTCGTCCAGTCCGAGGTCGGCGCGGTATACGGCCTCGGCCTCCTCGACCCGCCCCTGTTCCAGGAGAAGCGCTCCGTAGGCGTGCCGGGTCGGCTGCATCCAGCCCCACGGTTCGTCGTAGGGCAGATTGTCGTCCAGCTCGATGGAGCGTTTCAGGGAGGCGAACGCCAGGCCGTACTCGCCTTTGCGGTACTCGAGTTCGCCGTCGAGCATGGCGGATGCGATCTCCAGGATGTCCCGGCAGGTGTTGTTGAACAACGTCCGTGATTCGGGGACCCGTGCGGCTGCGCGACGGAACAGCTCTCGTTCGATCTCGGCCTCGGCGACCGCCCCGGTCGCGGAGTACGCCACTCCGCGCGCGTAGTGGAGCATCGCTGTGGTGACGCAGTACAGATCGGGATCGGAGGGCATGGCCAGGGCAAGGATGTCGTTCCACCGGCCGAAACGGATCAGTACGTGAACCCGCATGGCCAGGAACCCCTCCAGCCAGTCGGCCATGGGGGGACTTTCCACCCGCAGCAGTTCTTCAGGGATGGACGCCTCCAGCTGCGTCGCCGTCTCCAGGGCAGTCCTGGACTGACCGAGGAACATCGCTCCGTAGATCTTGAAGTGGTAGTCGTGCGAGCGGTACAGCGTGTAAAAGTTCATCGCGCCGGCCCGGCGCAGGTACTTCTCGTCCGCCCTGATCGCGTCGCTGTTGCCCGCCACCACCCGCCGGTAGTCACCGCACAGCACGTCGAGGTGGGAGGGCATGTGGTGCAGGTGCCCCGCGTCCGGTACCAGTCCCGGTAGCCGGTCGGCGACGGCGAGGGCCTTCTCCGGGGTCGGCGACATCTCCATGAGATGGATGTACATGTGCAGGACCCCCGGGTGACCGGCGCCCGCCTCGGTCTGCAATGCGCGGTCGAGGACGGCCCTCGCCTCCAAGGTGCGCGCGCCGGCGGCTGGTTCACCTGTCCGCAGGTCCCACAGCTGCCATGGTGTGAGGTTCATCAGCGCGTCCGCGTAGAGAGTGGCGACGTCCATGTCGTCCGGTGCGAGGTCGTACACGCCGCGCATGGCCTCGGCATAGGACTCGTTCCAGATGGAACGGTCTGCCGCGCTGTCGGCGCTGGGGTAGCGCTCGTGCAGCGCCTGGATGAGAGCGCGCTCGGTCGGCGTGGCTCGGTCGCCCAGTGCCTGCGCTCGTCCGACGGCCTCGTGCGTCCGCGCCACCGTGCGCCGCAGATCGGCGTCGTCGAAAACGTCCCACGGCTTGTTGTAGTTGGGGCCCAAGGCATAGGCGATGCCCCAGTACGCCATGGCGCAGCCGGGATCGGCGGCAGCAGCCGCTTCGAAGCAGGTGACCGCCTCTTCATGATTGAACGCGTAGCACCACACAAGGCCCCGGTCGAACCAGCACTGTGCTTCGGGCGAACGCGTCGAGACGGGGCGGGTGAAGGCTCCGAGGTCGAAGTAGTCCATGAGGACCTCCTGCAGAGGAATGCGACTCGATGGCAGTCGGTGATGCGTGGGACCCCGCACCACAGAGCCGTCCCTTCCCATGGTTTCCGTATATGACGGCAGTAGCGCCCGCCGCGGCATGCTGTGGCCAGGGGGTAGGGGACCAAACGTAGCCGTGCCGCTACTCCAAGTATCACACCCTCGTGTGTCGGGAGACCAGGATCCGTGATCAGGGAGGTCAACGGGATGGGCCTTCGCGGACATCGAACCCAGATCCTGCCACGCGTGTCATCGACGATGACGGCTTTCGTGATGTCCTGGCGGAGGTGAGCGCCGCAGTCCGCCGCCGGATGACCAAGGAGACAGAACCTAGACGCCGCCGTCCAGGGCGGACGCCCGGCCCGTGCGGCGGAATGCGGCCCGGTAGACGCTCGGGCGGTGGCCGGTGTGGCGGGCGAAGAGGGCGGCGAAGGTGCCGGGGTCCTGGTAGCCGACGGCCGCGGCCACGGCGGCCACCGTACGGTCGGTGGTCTTCAGAAGATGGCGGGCGCGGCGGACCCGGGAGGCCTGCAGATGGGCCAGCGGGCTGTGTCCGGTCTCTTCGGCGAAGCGCCGCAACAGCGTGCGGCTGCTGACCCGGAAGGCGTCCGCGAGCGCGGCGAGGTCGTACCGCTCGGCGAGGTTCTGGTCGAGCCGCCGCATGACCTGCTGGGAGAACTCCCGGCCGGGCTGCGGGAGGAGCCGCGGGTCGACGTACGGGGTCTGGGAGGTCCGCGCGTCGTCGACGAGCGCCAACCGTGCGGTGGTGCGGGCCACCCGGGCTCCGTCGTGTCGGCGGATCAGGTCCAGCGCGAAGTCGTACATGGCGCTGAAGGCGGCCGTGGTCGTCACCCCCGTGTCGGTGACGACCAGGCGCTCCGGTCGCACGTCGGCACTCGGGCAGCGCCGGGCCAGCTCGCCGGCGTGCAGCCAGGAGGTGGTGGCCCGGCGCCCGTCGAGGAGCCCGGCCGCGGCGAGCAGGAACGCGCCGACGCAGAGGGAGACGACGGCGGTGCCGGCGGCGGCCTGCGCGCGGATCGCCGCGATCTCGGGGGCGAGCCGGGCGAGCCGCGCGTCGAGGTCCGTGTCCGGGCGCAGTTCGAAGCCGGGGACCACGAGGACGTCGACCTCGAGCAGGGGACGCACGTCCAGGCTCGCGCCGCCCGAGGCGGTGACCCGGCGGCGGGGCGAGGCGACCGACACCCGGTAGCCGGGCGCGTCCGGGCCGGCGACATGCCCGGCCATCGTCAACAGGTCTGGGACGCCGAACACTTCGGACGCGAAGCAGCCCGGGTACGCCAGGACCCCGACCCGCAGCGCACCCGGTCCGGCGCCCGGACCCGCACCGTCCTCCGCCCGCCGCGCCGCCTCCGCCATCGCTCCCGTACCCCCTGGTGTCCCCGGCCCCGGGCCGCCGACCGCGTACCGCTCGCCGTCCTCACGTGTGGCGAGATTACCCCCGGCCTTGGCGATCCCGCCCCTCACCCGGCGGCCGGCCCCGGGACCAGGCTGACCCCATGAGCGATGACGATCCGATCACCGACTTCACCCGCCGGAGCGTGGCCGTGGAGGGGGTGGAGAAGACGGTGTACGTGGCCGGGGCCGGGCCCGCGGTCGTGGTGCTGCCCGAGATGCCGGGCATCAGTCCCGACGTCCTGCGGCTCGCGCGGTGGGTGCGGGACGCGGGCTTCACCGTCCATGTGCCCTCCCTGTTCGGTACGGACGGCGCCTTCCCCACGGTCGAAGGCGGCCGGGAGGTGGTCCGCCGCGCCTGTGTCAGCGCGGAGTTCCGCGCCTTCGCCGGGGGCGGCACCAGCCCGGTGACAGTCTGGCTGCGCGGCCTGGCGCGCAAGGCCCACACCGCGTGCGGTGGGCCGGGGGTGGGCGCGATCGGCCTGTGCTTCACCGGCAACTTCGCCCTCACCATGGCCCTGGAGCCGGCGGTGATCGCCCCGGTGGTCAACCACCCGTCACTGCCGCTCGACGACCCCGGCGGACTCGAACTCGACGCCGCGGACGCGCGCGCGGTGCGCGACCGGCTCGACCGCGACGGACTCACCGTCCTCGCCTACCGCTTCGAGGGCGACCGCTGGTGCACGGGGCAGCGCTTCGCCGCCTACCGCGCGCTGCTCGGCGACGCCTTCGACGGGCGCGTCCTCCCGGACAGCGCCGCCAACCCGGCCCCGCCGCCCTTCTTCGCCGACCTGGTCGGCACCCCGCACAGCGTCGTCACCGCCCATCTAGTCGACGAGGCCGGCCACCCCACGGTCCGGGCCCGCGACGAGATCCTCGCGTTCCTCACCGACCGCCTGCACCCGCACGGGAACCGTCCGCTGCCCGCCACCTGATCAGGCCCTGGTCCGCCGGACACACACTCCCGTCGAGCCACTGCACGGGATCATCCGCACACCCTCTCTACGAACACGAGCCACTCGCGGTTGGCCCACGCTGCGGAAGGACGCGTCCACGCCGAATGTCGGCGGCCGGAGAGGAAAACATGACGCGTGTGGAGACGTCAAAACCGTTGCGCGAAGCGGTATTTCATGACCTGTTCCCGAGGCCAGTACGGTCGGATTCATGGAGTGGAATTTTCAGACGGCCGAACAACTCGCGGCTGCCTTGCGTGCCGGTGAAGTGACCTCGGCGGAACTGACCGACGAGGCGATCACCCGTATCGAGCGGGACGACAAGACGATCAACGCGATCTGTGTGCCGGACTTTGACCGTGCACGGGTCGCCGCGCGCGATGCCGACCAGGCGCGCGCCCGCGGTGAGGACCGGCCGCTGCTCGGCATTCCGGTGACGGTCAAAGAGTCCTACAACATCGCCGGGCTGCCCACGACCTGGGGCCTGCCGGCACACCGGAACTACATGCCGGCCGAGGACGCGGTGCAGGTGTCGCGGCTCAAGGCCGCAGGCGCGGTGGTCCTCGGTAAGACCAACGTGCCCTTGGGGCTGCAAGACGTGCAGAGCTTCAACGAGATCTACGGCACCACCAACAACCCGTGGGATCACGGTCGCACGTCGGGTGGATCCTCCGGCGGATCGGCGGCGGCCCTGGCGTGCGGATTCGGTGCGTTGTCCATCGGCTCCGACATCGCCGGTTCGTTGCGCACCCCCGCACACTTCTGCGGTGTCTACGCGCACAAGCCGACACTCGGCCTGGCGTCGCACCGCGGCATGGTTCCGCCGCTCGCGCCGGCATTGCCCGACGACCTCGACCTCGCCGTCGTCGGTCCGATGGCGCGCACTGCCCGCGACCTCACGCTTCTGCTCGACGTGATGGCCGGACCGGACCCGCTGACGCACGGGGTGGCGTACGACTTGACGCTGCCGCCGGCGCGCCACGAGCGGCTCCGCGACTTCCGGGTCCTGGTTCTCGACGAGCATCCGCTCATTCCGACCGGGTCCGCAGTGCGGGCGGGCGTGAACCGGGTGGCCGACGCGCTGGCCGACGGCGGCGCCCGCGTCGAACGGCACAGTCCGCTGCTGCCCGATCTGGCCGAAGCCGCGCTGCTCTACACGCAGTTGTTGTTCTCGGGCTCCGTTGCACGTCTTCCCGTCGAAGCGTACGAGCAGCTGCGGACCCGCGCCGCCGGACTGAGCGCGGACGACCAGAGTCTCGATGCGGCGCGGCTGCGCGGCATGGTGCTCAGCCACCGCGACTGGATCGAGGCGCACAGCCGTCGCGAACTCCACCGCCACTGCTGGCGGCAGCTCTTCGCCGAGTTCGACGCCGTGGTGTGTCCCATCACGCCCACTCCCGCGTTCCCGCACGACCACAACCCCGATCCGAGGGAACGCCGGATCGACATCGACGGCGTCGGGTACCCGTACTTCGACCAGCTCGTCTGGGCCGGTGTGGCCACCATGCCCGGCCTGCCCGCCACCGCTATACCAGCGGGCCGGTCCCCAGAGGGACTGCCGGTGGGAGTGCAGCTCATCGGTCCGATGCTCGAGGACCGCACCCCGCTGCGGCTGGCCGAACTGCTCGAGCTGGAGATCGGCGGATTCCAGGCACCGAAGTAGGGCGCCGGCGCGAGATCTGCACCCAGCGCACCCATCTCGCGGAACTCCTCGGCAAGATCCGTGACCGCTGCGCAGACCGGACGTCGCCTTCAAGGCGATGAGCGACGACCCCGTCCGCCACCAGAATGACCCGTCCGAAATGAAGATGATCAGAAGTGACCAGGCCCCTACCCTGACCGACATGCCCTCAGCTGTGTATCCCCCCAAGCCTGTGCCCGGCGACCGTATAGCAGTCATCTCGCCCGGGTCCGGCCTGCCGGAACTCTTCCCCCTTCCACACGAGCTGGGGCTCAAGCGGCTGCGCGAGGATTTCGGCCTCGAACCGGTGGAATACCCCACGACGCGGAAAATGGGCTCCACACCCAAGGAACGAGCCGACGACATCCACGCCGCGTTCGCCGATCCCACGGTCAAGGCGGTGATGGCCACCATCGGCGGCGACGACCAGATCACCGTGCTTCCTTTCCTGGACCGTGAGCTGATCCGCGCCAACCCCAAACCCTTCTTCGGAACAAGCGACAACACCAACCTGCTGGTCTTCCTGCACAACCTGGGCATCGTTGCCTACCACGGCGCTTGCTTGATGACCGAGATCGGCCGCCCTTACGCACTCCACCCCATGACCGCTGATTCGGTACGCGCGGCCCTGTTCACCTCGGGCCCGTACGAACTCCGGCCAGGCGAGCGCTACCGCGACACCGACCGTGACTGGGCCGACGCGGCCACCTTCGAGAGGGAACCGGACTCGCAGCCCGCCGATGGCTGGATCTGGCACCAGCCCGACCGACTCGTCGAGGGCCGTGCCTGGGGCGGCAACCTGGAAATCCTGTCCTGGCTGCTGATGGCCGACCGCGAGATCGCACGCGACCCAGCCGTCTACGAGGGCGGCGTGCTCTTCCTCGAGACGTCGGAGGAGCTGCCGAGCGGGGAGGACGTCTTCCGGATCTTGCGCAACATGGGGGAGCGGGGCCTGCTGGCGCGCTTCCCGGCCCTTGATGGGCCGTGCCAAAGCGTGGTCCTTCCAGCAGCCGAACACGATGGAGGACAAGCGGCGCTATGCCGCTGAGCAGCGCGAAGCGGTGCTGCGCGCGCTGGCGGCGTATGCCCCGGGCGCCATGGCGGTGTTCGACGTCGACTTCGGGCACACCGATCCCCAACTGGTGATCCCGTACGGCGGATCGGTCAGCGTGAACGGCCCGGCGCAGCGGATCACGGTGACGTATTGACTGTGGCCTGTTTCTGATCCTGCCAGTGAACGCGGCACAGTCGTGCCTTGTGCCGCGGCCGAACCCGGGGGATCGGCCGCGGCACCCTGGAGGGCACTCACCCACGCACACATCGGCTGCCCTGCTCGGCGGCACCGATACGGAGCCGAACGGGTGGTGGCCTGCCGCCATGGACGTCGTTGCCGCAGGGCCGACGACGCCTCCGCGGGGTCGTGGCCTGGCTTCTCGCCCGGGCTCGGCGGACGGCGCAGACCTGCGTCCGTGCGGGGGATCGGGGCATGTCGCGGGCGCCCATGAGGTGCGAGGGCCGGGACAGTGGGCACGTCGTCCCCGATCAGAGGCCGTGCTGTTGAGGAGGCCAGGTATGAAGCATGTGGTGAGGTCGGCGGTTGCCGTCGCGGCGGCCGGAGTTCTCGGGCTGCTGTCTCCGGGGCCCTCCAACGCGGTTGCGGGCGCTGGGCCGCGGCCGGAACCGGCAGCGGTGACGTCCGTGGAGGGTTACTACCCGAACGTCGATTACATCGTCTGCGAGATCAACCAGGAGCGGGTCGGCCAGGGGCTTCCCGCGCTGCGGATCTCGGACAAGGCCGGCGATGTCGCCCGGGCCCATGCCAGCGACATGGCCATGATGAACAAGCTCTCGTCCATCGGAAGCGATGGCAGCGACCTGCGCACGCGGCTGAACGACGCAGGGATCTTCTCGCCCTTCATCCACGAGTTCACGTTCCAAGGGTACGACCACGACGGGTACTTCGCGGACATGGCCACCGATCCCGATCCCGACAACGGCTTCTACAAAGCCCTCATGAGCCCGGAGCCCGTAGCGCTCGGACTCGGCTACGAGAACCGGTACTGGGATGTCGACCTCCTGGGGCCCCACCGCCGCCTGACGACGCGCGCCGCGGCCTGCGGCACGAGCGCACTGTCACCTGCGCAGCGAGCGGCCGCCGCCACAGAGTGAACGCGGAACGTTGCGGTGCCCTTATGTGAGCGAGACTGCACACACACGTCATCTGCTGAGCGATGGACGGTTCGTCGCAGAACGGAACTGCCCCCTTCCTGAATGAGAAGGGGGCAGCAGCGGACGGCCGAGCGGGGCCTCAGGTGGCCGGCACGGAAATCGTTCCGTAGAGCGTCCAGTGGTCCGAGGAGCCGTTGGTGGCAGAAACCTTGCAGTATGTGAACGGGGCATTCCGCGGTGCGAAGATGTAATCGATCTTCATCGTCGGCAGGCCGTCCGCGTCGGCGACAGCCGTGGCCGGACCCGTGCGGGCCTTGTTCAGGTCGTCGAGCTGGGCGCACTCACGGTACGACGCGTACATGTTGTTCAGAATGTCGCGCTTCCCGCCGTCGGCGCCGGTCGAGTCCGGCCCGACCGAGTTCAGGTCGCCGCCGAACACGGGCCGGTAACCCGTGGGCGCGCCCGTGGCGATATCCATGAGCTGTGCGGCCTGCTTCGTCCGGAATTCGCCGTGCGGATCGTCGTAGCCTTCGCCGGCGCTGAAGTGGGACGTGCACACGTGCAGTGCTCGCGAGGGCAGGTCGGCGCAGAGCGCCGGGCGCTGCTCGGCCTTCTTCACCGTGCCGCCGTCCGAGGTGTCCTTGAAGGAAGCGGGAGAATCCAGCGTGAAACCCTGATAGAACGTGTTCGAGTCCGGTACGGCCAACGCGACTCCGAAGGCGCCCCGGTCGAGACCGTCCGCCATCGCGCATTCCTTCTGAGCCTTCACGCCGTACTGACCGAGGACCGACTGACCGAGTTCGCCCAGGTTGTACTGGGTGGGGGCGAAGCGCACGTCCCACTGGCGCCCGGTGTTCGTCTCCAGGGCCTCCTCCACCGGCTTCGCGTGCTTCTCGCAGAATTCCTGGAAGAAGATCACATCGGGCATGTACCCGGTCCCCGGCTGCGGCAACCGATCGACGATCTCGGCGCTCACCTGGTCCTTGCCGGCCAGGTTCGCGTCCCAGCAGTGCTTGGTGTTGTTGTTGGCACAGACGTTCCAGGTCATGACACGCAGATCGGACTTGGAAACGCCGGCGGGAGCCGGGCTGCCTGCGCTCGTGCCCTGCTGGCCCTGCGGAACCAGGGTGAACCGCTCCCACTTGCCGACGGTCGACGCCCGGGCCCTGAGCATGTCCTTGTCGTCGCCCTCGGAGGCGTGTTCGACGCTGACGTACAGACCGCTGTCCACCGACTTCAGTGCGATCTGCATCATTCCGTCGGATTCGTGGGATTCGACGATGAACTGCTGCCAACTCCCGAGGGTGCCGCCTCGGGCCTGCATCATGCCCTCGTAGTCACCGGTCGCGCCCCGCTCGGTCGTGGCGAAGAAACCGGTCACCGCGGAACGCAGCCCGATGTTCTTGCCGGCGTGATTGGTGTGCAGCGTGAATCGTTCCCACAAGCTCACCTGCGAGGCCTTCGCCGTCATTCGTCCGTTGTTGTTCGGATCGACTGAGACATACAGGTCGTTGGCCTCGGCTCTCAACGCGTAGCGCTCACCGGCGGATTTGACGACGTTCTCCGCGTCCGCCGAGATCGTCGCAGCCTGAGCGGGCGTCGCGGGTAGGAGTGACAACCCCATGGTCAGCGCCAAAACGGAAAAGAGAAACGATAGTGTCCGTCGCACTCAGCCCTCCCCTTAATGCGATGTTCCTGTGAATTCATGGGAGTCTACTGTGTGTTGATCAACGGCCGGGTGCCTCGGCCCGCCTCGACTCCAAGCGGGTGGCGACATCACCAGCATCGGGGAACAAAGCCGTCTCAGGAGATCCGTTGGCCCAGCTTCGCCGACTGCCTGTTGCGGCCCTTGGTGTCCCACCACTCTTCCAGCAAGGCGTGGACGATGTGGACCAGCTGCTGCAACCGATCCGGGTGGGGGTCGGGCGAGGTGAGGACGTCGACGAAGGACTTGTCGTCCCATGGGAGAGCGACCGCCCAGCTTTCGTTCGGGTGGCCCGGTCGTTCCACAGCCAGCCCGAACGCGAACGTCACCGTGCGGTCCGGATGGTGCTCGACAGACAGTCCGGTGACGTGGAACCCGACTCCGTCAACGGTGGTGTACGGGCGCTCCAGAGCTTGCTCCGCCGGCGTCCTTTCCCCGTGCATCATCCGGCCCTTTCCCGAGTCGAGCCGGAACCCGAGTTCCGGCAGCACCGGTTGCTACGTGCTCAGCGGCGGTACGCGGCCGTCGCGATCTCGATGAAGGACCGGATCAACGGGCTGGTGTCACCCTCGTTCCATGCCGCCACCACTCGGCTCGGCGCCATGTCGGTCAGCGGCACGGCGGCCAGCTCTGCGGGCAGGTCGTGTCCGAGCGGGGCCAGGCCGACCGTGCCGTTCCACAATACGGCTTGCAGGCATTCCTGGACGACGCGCACCACTGGGCCTTCGCGTGGCTCGCCGCCGTTCCAGTAGGACTGCCAGAACGGGTCGGTTCCCCGCGGGAACTGGAACCAGGGGCGGTCGCCCAGGTCGGCCAGCTCCAGCCGGCCGCGGCGGGCCAGCGGATCGTCGGCGCGCAGGACCACGCCGACCGGATCGGTACGCAGCTCACGCACCGTCAGGGCGGTCTGGTCGAACGGCGCCCGTGTCAGGGCGACGTCGACCAGTCCGGCGCGCAGCCCGCAGGTCGGGTCGGTCAGGTCTGTGGCGCGAATACGGATGTCGATGCCGGGGTGGCTCCGGCGGAATGCGGCGGCCATCCTGGACACTCCCGGGTCGGTGCCGTCGCTCAGGATGCCGACGGTGATGGTCGCGACGCCGGCGGCTGCGGTCACGCGTGCGTGGACGCGGTCGGCGTGGTCGAGTAGGGCCCGCGCCTCACCGAGCAGCACTGCGCCCACCGGGGTGAGCGTGACGCCGGCAGGCGAGCGGGTGAACAGCAGGCCGCCGGCCTCGGTCTCCAACTGCTTGATCGCCCGGCTCAGCGCCGGCTGGCTCATGTGCAGCCGAGTGGCGGCCCGACCGAAGTGGAGTTCCTCAGCGACCGTGACGAAGTAGCGCAGGGTACGTAGCTCCACGCTGCGACGATACCCACAAGGCATCAGCGTCGCGGAACGGGTCTTGGACAGTCGCAGGGCCCCCGCGGTGCACTCGGAGCATGACTGACGAAGCCAAGAACAGCGACCCGCAGACCGAGCCCGCCGTATCGGTGGTCGGCCCCGAAGACGGCGAGACGATCGTCATGGGCACCACACGCATGCGCGTCCTCGAAGACGGCAGCCGTACCGGACACCGCCTGGCACTCGCCGAATCCGTCCTCGCCCCCCACACCTCTGGACCGCCGCAGCACCGTCACGCCCAGCACGACGAGGGGTTCTACATCATCTCCGGCACGGTCCGGTTCACCGTCGGGGACCAGGACTATGACGCCACCACGGGCACGCTCGTGATGGTCCCGCCCGGTGTCCCGCACACCTTCGCCAACCCGACCGACCAACCCGCCGTCATGCTCAGCACATTCACCCCCGACCTGTACGTGCAGTACTTCCGAGACCTCCAGAATCTGATGGCCGACGGCCGGCCGCTGACACCACAGGCCGGCATCGAGGCGATGAGCCGCTACGCGACCGAGCCCGCGGGGCCGCCGTGGGCATCGACGGGTCACCTGCAACCAGGGACGTGGTGAGGAATCATGAACATCGCATATTGGATCGTCGCCGGAGTGCTCGCCCTCTTCTACCTCTATGCGGGCGCGATGAAAGCGACCCGCAGCCGCGACCGACTCCGCCCGATGATGACCTGGGTGGACCGCATGCCCCTGCCCGTCGTCAGGGCGTTGGGGTCGGTCGAGATACTCGGCGCGGCCGGGCTGATCCTGCCGCCACTGACCGGCATCGCGCCCTGGCTGGCACCGGCTGCGGCCATCGGGTTCGTGCTCCTGCAGATCGGTGCGATCGCCGTCCATCTGACCGGCGAAGATCGACGGATCGCACTCAACACCGGGCTCATCGTCACCACGGCCGTGGTCACCTGGCTGGCCACCACCTGGCTGTGACGGAGCACCGCTCTCGACCAGTGGATGCGCTGAATGAGCTGTTGTCGGGCAGGAGCAGCCCGGAGGTTCAGTCGGCGGCCAGCAGGTGGGCGGGGGCGATCTGGGACAGTTTTCGGATGGGTACCGTCAGGGCGGCGGTGACCATTGCGGTGGCGACCAGCGTGGCCAGCAGTGCGGCGCCGGTGATGGCAAGGAGATGTCCCTGCAGTACACCCTGCCCGAGCGCCAGCACCGCCACCAGGCCCGCCGCGGCACCCGACAGACCGCCCAGCAGAGCCAGTCCGATCCCCTCGTAGAGGGTCAGCAGTGCGAGTTCGCGGTTGGTCCAGCCGGTCGCCCGCAGGACCGCGAGATCGGCTGCGCGTTCACGCTGCGAGAGCACCAGTACATCGACAGCTCCCGCGGCGCCGAGCACCAGGGACAAGGCGACGCTGAGATAGTCGGCACCCCGCGCCTGTGCCACGACGGCGTTGCCCAGCAGCGACCCCGCCACCTCGCCCTGGAAGGCCAGTGTCAGGGCGAGCAGCACCGTGAAGGCGGCCACTCCGAGCGCCAGGCCTGCCGCGCCGAGCAGGGTGCGGCCGCGCACCCGCAGGAGGTTGAGCACGGCCAGCCCGGCCACTGAGCGCACCGGGCGGGCGCGGCGGGCGGCCGCCACCGGGGGCCGGAGAGCCTGCATGGGGCCCAGCCGGGTGGCGAGCCAGGCCGGGATCAGGCCTGCGGCCGTGGCCAGGAGCAGCGCCACCGGCAGAACAAGGAGCGATGTGGTGCCGGCTTCCGGCTGGCCCAGCAGCCTGCCGAGCACGTACGCGAGCATCGCCCCCACGACCCCTGCCGCTAGACCGATCGCGGCCAGTTCCCCCAGAACCAGTCTGAGCACTTCTGCGCCGCTCCAGCCCACGCACCGCAGCGTGCCGATCTCGGTGCGAGGATGCCCAGGGCGGTGTCGGGCCGGCAGTGCACGCACGGTGGGAGCTGGGGATCCACCGGCCCGTCTGGCTGATCACATGGCTGGTGGAGTGGAGCGGCTCCGAGGCATGCCTCGCTCGTGCCTAGGGGCGGGTGTCGGACTGGTACGAGTTCCAGTCGGCGCGGCCGCCGGCGCCCAGGACCCCGATGTCGGCTGCCAACTCGGTGGGGGAGCGCGTGTGCAGTTCGCGTCGGGTGATGCGGGCGACGATCGACGGGAAGAACGGCCGCAAGGGCTGGCACCAGCGCAGCCACGGCGGTGCGTAGATGTAGTGGGCGCGCCGGGCGATGCCGGTCGCCAGCCAGTCGGCGACCTGGTCGGGCTTGTGGACGCGGCGAGCGAAGCGGGGCTGGTGGCTGCGCAGGGCTTTGAGGACGGGGTGGTCGTCGATGCCGGCGATCATGTCGGTGCCGGTCCAGTGGAGGTAGGCGATACCGACGGCGATGCGGTCCGGTTCGACCTCACCGCGTAACGCCTGGGCGAAGGATTCCGCCCCGGCCTTGGAGGCGCAGTAGGCGCTCATCATGGGGGCGGAGCCGAAGGCGGCGGTGGAAGCGATCTGCAGGAAGTATCCGTGGGTGCCGGCCAGTTGCGCGAGGAAGGCTCTGGCGGTGTTGGCGGATCCGACGAGGTTGACATCGACGACCCGCTGCCACAGGTCCGCGGGCGTGTGGGCGAACGGGCCGCCGGCGGCGATGCCGGCGTTGGCCACGACCACGCTCGCCGGCCCCAGTTCGTTCTCCACCCGTCGGGCGGCGGCCTCGAGCGCGGCGCGGTCGGTGACATCGGCTTCGACGAAGATGCTGCGATTCGGCAAGCGGGCGGCTGCCTGGCGAAGGGTTTCCTCTTCTCGGCCCAGCAGGGCGATGAGCATTCCGGCGTCGGACAGGTGCCGCGCCAGGGCTTCGCCGACCCCGCGGGCGGCTCCGGTCACCACCGCGACCCGACCGCGCAGCACCGTGGAGGCGGCACGGGGGTGCCCGCTCATGCGAAGGTCTCACGCATCGTTGTCCGTTCTTCGCTCGACCAGCTGCGTCAGGCCCCGAGCCACAGCCGGAGCATGCCATGGCGTTCTGTCACCTATACATACCTCTCGTTGCGTACCGCATGCGGCAGTTCACCAGCAGGAGTGAACGGGGCTGGTCCCTCCTGCTCACCGAGAAAAGCAGCACCATGAGGCCAATTCCCGCTGTCGTCGGCGCGGCCCTGACGGCGGCGACCCTCACGGCCGGGGTCACCGTACCGGCGAGCGCCGCGGCTAGGGCAGCCGCAGCCGCTTGCCGGGCTGGGGGCACTACCCGGCGGAGGCCCGTTCGCCCCGGAGGCGCCTTCGCCCCGGTCGGGCAGTCCGACCGGGCGGGACCAGTTGCGGCAACGGTTCAGCAGCCGCAGGCGTCAGCTGAGGGATGCGGGCGCCCCGTTCCAGGTGGCCGGCGGGCGCATGACCGCGTCCGCCTCGGCCTTCTCAGGTTTTATGGGGATCCCGATGTCGGCTGGGCTGTTCGCGCCGGTCACTTCCGCTCCAGCGCGGCCAGCCGCAGCTCAAGCTGGTCAACCCGGTGCCGTAGCAGGGTCACCTGGGCTTCCAGGCTGACCTCCCGTTCCGCCCGGCGCTGAATGCGCGGTGATGCGGCGGCGCGCTGGATCACCGCGTCCAGCTGGACCAGGCGCTGCGGCCCGTTCGGGCCGTCCACCAGCCGGGACTGGATCTCGCCGTTGCGGTACCAGGAGCGCAGGGCCGATCGGGAAACGCCGGTCTCGGCTTCCGCCTTGGCCAGCGTGACCCACGGACTCTCGTCCAACTGCTCGAACAACTCCAGCTCATTCTGCCAGCGCGCGAGCCGGTCCTCCCAGTCCGACGGTCTCTCCATCACACCCTCCCTCCGGCACGGTAACCCTGTCATTAACAGTGTATTGACAGGGTTGCGACCATGGAACCATGACATTTGAAAGGTTCACGGTGAAAGCCCGCCGGGTGGTCGTCGCGGCCCAGGAGCAGGCGAGGCTGCTCAAGCACAACCACATCGGCACGGAGCACATCCTGTTGGGGCTGCTCGACGTGCCGGACAGCGTGGCGGCGAAGGTTCTGCACCAGCTCGGGTACGACAAGGAGACGGCGCTGGTCGATATCGCCGCCGTGGTCACGCCCGGCACGCAGGAACTGAGCGGCCATATCCCGTTCGCGCCGCGGGCGAAGGAGACGCTGGAACTCGCCCTGCGCGAGTCGCAGCAGCTGCACCACAACCACATCGGTACGGAACACATCCTGCTCGCCCTGGTCAGGGAAGGTGAGGGCGTCGGCGCGAAGGTGCTTGCCCAGCGGATCGATCCGATCAGCAAGATCCGTGCCGCGGTGCTGGCATCAGTCGAGGGATCGCAGGACGTCGCGGCCGGCCCATGGCCGGCCGGCACACCGGCCACCGAGGACACCGTGGCCGCCGCCAGCGCGCTGGCCGGTGGCGCACCGGTCGGCAGCCATCACCTGCTCGAGGCGATGCTGAGGGCGGAGAACAGCATGGCGGCCAAGGTGCTGCGCGAACTCGGGGTCGACCCGGACGCGGTCGCCGCCAAGATCGACGAACTGGATCCGGAGACGACCACGGACGCGAACCCGGAGGAAGCCGCCGCGCGCAAGATGGAAATCCGGCTGGTCGACGATGAGGTGCACCTGATCCTGCGGGACCCGGCCACGGTCGCGATCGCCAAGAAGGTCACCGAGCTGTCGGACGGCCCGATCCAGGGCGTCGGGCCGGTCGCCGGCATGTTCGTCCCGCTCTGGCGGTCGACCAACCAACTGCTGCAGCGGATCCAGCACCTGCTGGAACCGGAACCCGAAGAAGAGGACGGATCCGCCACGAGCAAGGTGGCCAAGGCCGTGCGCACGGTCCTCGCGCCCCGGCTCCGCCGGTGAACCGGCTGATCAGCGAGCCGGAACCTGACGGGGGGGACAGACGAGGACGAGGGCGTGATGAACGACGATGCGCTGGCGCCTCACCGGCGGTGGCCCGCACACACCACGGGTCGATCTCCCGCGAGCAGCCAATACGTTGAATCGGAGGCAACCATGACCATTACCATCGTCGGAGCCGGCTTAGGCGGCTTGGCCCTTGCCCGTGTGCTGCACGTGAACGGCATCGACGCCGTCGTCTATGAACGTGAATCGTCGCGCGGCGCGCGCGGTCAGGGCGGCATGCTCGATCTGCACTCCGGGACCGGGCAGCGGGCGATGCGCGAGGCCGGCCTGATCGACCAGTTCCATGCGATTGCCCGTCGTGCAGGCCAGGACCTCCGTCTTCTCCAGCCGGACGGCACCCTGCTGCTCCGTGAGGACACGCCCGACGACGCCCCGCTCGAACGACCCGAGGTCGACCGTGCCGATCTGCGCAACCTGCTGCTGGACTCTCTCCCCGAACACGCGGTGCGCTGGGGGCACGCGTTCGAATCCGCCGACAACGGCCTGCTGCACTTCGCCGACGGCAGCAGTGCGCCGTATGACCTGCTGGTCGGCGCCGATGGCGCGGGCTCCCGGGTCCGCGCGCTGCTCACCGACGCCCTGCCAGCGCACACCGGCCAAAACGTCATTGAACTCGGGATTCCTGACGTCGACCGCACCCACCCCGACCTCGCGGCGATGGTGGGGCGCGGCAACTACTGGGTGCTCGGCAACGGACAATCCCTGTCGGCGCAGCGCAACGGCGACGGCCGCGTACGCATCTACCTCAGCTTCTACGACACCGCCGAGGACTGGTTCGCGACCAGCGGGATCCCGTTCGGCGATCCGGCCGCCGCCCGGGTGCGGCTGATCGAGCTGTTCACCGGCTGGGACGCACGGTTCACCGCACTGATCGCAGCCTGCGACGACATGGTCCTGCCTCGGTCGATCACCACGCTCCCGGTCGGCCTGACCTGGTCGTCGAGGCCAAACGTCACGCTGCTCGGCGATGCCGCGCACCTGATGCCGCCGGTGGGGCAGGGCGCCAACATGGCGCTGCTCGACGGCGCCCTGCTCGGCCTCGCGCTGGCCGCGTACCCGGACGACTTTCCCACCGCCGTCAAAGAATACGAACGCGAGATGTTCGAACGCACCAGCGCTGCCGGTCGGCAGTCCGCGCACGTCCAGGAAATCCTGGCGTCGCCCGACGCCAGCCAGAAAATGCTCGCGTTCTTCCAACCTGGCTGAAGGTAACCGAATACGGCCAGGCAACCGCCCAGCCGGCGCGATCACCCGGGTTCGGGTCCCTCCTTCGGTATGCGTGATGATCAACGGACGCAAATGGCGAGCACCCTGGAACGGCTCGCCGAACTGTGCACCGCCCGGTGAACGCCGAACTCGGCGCCCGTAAAAGCGCCCTGGAGCGCCAGCGCGAGCCGGATACGGTCGGGCAGCTCACGGTGGGCGCGGAGGCGCACTGGTACGTACCCGAGGGGGGAGCGCCGAGGAGGTCTTCGCCGGATACCGGGCGGCCGTCGCGCGCGCGGACGCCGTGCTCGCCACCTCCGCGCCCGAACAGGACCCCATCGCCTGGCCCGTGGAGATCTGGCCGACCTGGCGGCCGCCTGGCATGTGTCACGTCCTGATCCACGTGCTCGCCGAAGTCACCCGCCACAGCGGCCACTTGGACGCGTAGCACGAACTGATCGATGGAACCACCCGGCTCGGCGGCGACCCCGCCGCTCGCCCGGGTGGGCTGACCAGCAAGGTCTACCTTGCGGCAGACCGGCGCCGCTGGCGTTCGTGCTCACGCCTGAGCAGGCCGCCGACGGTCCCCGGTTCGTCTGGGTGTGGGAGAAGGCCAGGGTGCGCGGGCCCGTGGGCAGGCCGTGCACCCGACCGGATGCGGTTGCTGCCGATATGGCGTACGACCGGACGCCGCTGTGCACGGTGCGCGGGGTGGCCGAAGTAGCGGCCGCCCCAGGGCAACGGGATATCGCCCAGCCCGGGTGCGGGAACGGTGGTCGTCATCTCGTGGAGGTGCGCGCGAGGGGCGCGTACCCCTGAAGGACATCGTCGAGCGTGGGAGGCACCGGCGGCACACCGCATGGAGGCATCACATGGCCGCGATCTGGGCCGGTCCTACTCCGAGGGTTCACGCAGGCGCACGGCGAGGGCGGCGATGTCGTCGTCAAGGCGTCCTCTGCTGTAGTGGAGGAGGTCGCGGTGAAGAGCCGTGAGCAGCTCGCGGGGCGGCGTCGGGGGCTGTCGGCGCATCCAGGCCGCCAGCGGGAAGAACTCGCCGTCGCGGGCGCGGGCCTCGGCGACCCCATCGGTATAGAGAAGCAGCAGGTCGCCGGGGGCGAAGTCGAAGGTGTCGACGTTGTAGTGATCGCCCATCAGCTCCGCGAGGTTGAGCAGTGGCGAGGGGGCTGTGGGCTCGAGGGCACGGAGTTCCCCCCGGTTCACGAGCAGCGGCGGGGGGTGTCCGCAGTTGAGGATCTCGATACGCCTGCCCCCGTGCGGGATCTCGACGAGAAGGGCGGTGGCGAAGCGCTCCATCGCCCCCTCGGGGGGAAACGCTGCGTTGTATCGGGTGCAGCTGGCGTCCATCCGGCGCGCGACACTGACCATGTCGGCCTCGCCGTAGGCCGCCTCCCGGAAGGCGTTGACGATCGCCGCGGCCGCCCCCACTGCCGGCAGGCCCTTGCCCCGCACGTCACCGATGAGCAGCCTGACTCCGTATCGAGTGTCGACCACCTCGTAGAAGTCCCCGCCGATACGGGCCTCCGCAGCGGCCGCGAGGTACAGCGACTCGATCTCGACGCTCCCGAAGCGGCGCGGCACGGGACTCAGTACCACCTGCTGCGCCGCGTCGGCGACGAGCCGCACGTGAAAGAGGGTTCTCTCCCGCTGGAGCCGGACATGACTTCCGTACGCGGCCGCCACGGTGACCGCGATGATCCCCGCAGCCGTCCACCACGTTCCCAGACCGGGGAACACCATGCCGAGGCCGATCATCAGAAAGAGGCAGATCGTCCCCAGCAGGACGGTGGGGAGCACCGGCCACATCGCGGCTGCGAGGGCCGGCGCCGCGGGCAGGAGGCGACTGAAGGCCATTTCCGGGGGAGTGGCGTAGGCCAGGCTGGCGATGACCACGGTGAGGACGACCGGCGACAGCCGCACAAACCACCCCCGGCCGTGGCGACGACGGAGCCGCAGCCGTCCAGACTCGATCACACTTCACAGAATATCTACGCAATGAGGGCATAGCGCTCTGGCAGATCGGATTCGCCCCCCCTGCCCCCGGGCCGGCTCGCCGGCTTTGTCGGTGTCGCACGTGTTCCGCGACTCCGGCAAGGTCAGGGGAAACCTGCGACGCCCCCGGCGGGTCTTCCCTCGTCTCCGCGCTGTTCTGCAGCCGAAGGGGCGAGGACTTCCGTCGCTTTTGCGCGTCGCGCTCCGCTCAGAATTCGAACACGTACTCTAATTCAAGTAGGTATGGCGTGGGCCGCCTCACCGACACGGAGACCGAGCACCACAGATGGCGGACGTGCACCGGGCCCTGGCGGTGTGCAGAGCGGGCTGTCTGCGCCGCGCCTACCAGAGAGAGGTCAGCGAGAAGACGACGAGAGAGAACAGGAATGCTCTGCGGTGGCCGAACAGGTCACCGGCCCGGGCTCCCAGCAGCAGAAGCCCGCCGAAGACCAGCACGTAGGCGTTGGTGATCCAGGACAGGCCGGTCTCGGAGAACCCCATGTCGGAGCGGATCTGCGGCAGCCCGGTGAAGACGATCGAGTTGTCCAGGATCACCATGACGTAGCTGACGCAGATGATCGAAAGGATCAGCGTCGCGTGGACCGGAGTCACGTGGGGGCGCGTCGCCGCAGGTGCGGACGCCCGCTGTGCGGTGGTGGTCATCGCGTCACCAGCCCCACCGTCAGCGTCGTCCTGCAGTGGGTTCCTGTGATCGCCCACACGGCGGACGACGCGCCACCGCGGCGGACAGAGGCGTCCACCGTGCTGATCACAGGCTGGCCGCTCACAGCCGCACCAGCGCCTTGAGGGCCTCGCGGTTCCTTGAGGGACGTAGCGGCGCCGTCCTTCGGGTCGGTTCATCGGATCCTCGAGGACTCGCCGTCCTCGGCCTTTTCCAGGGAACCGCGGACGGACGCGCAGGTGGGAGTGCACTCCTTTTCCAGGTAATGGCAGTACCTCGCAGACGCTCACCGACGCACCTACCGCGAGAGTGCAGGACAGATCCCCACCGCCCGAGCAAGAGGAGGTCTCGGTGTCCCGGGCCGCCCACACCGAAGTCTTCACCCACCCCACGGCCGACGCCGACCGGCCCGAGGGCACGCCCGCCACCGCGATGCGCATGAGACTCCCGAGGCACAATCTTACGACCTGGCCCGTGCGGCCACGCCCTCAGGCCGGCGGCCCGTGGCGACCGCTTCCCGGGTGCGGCCCACGATCCTGCGGCTGCTCGACTCCATGACCGACGTACCGGCGTACGTCCGCAACGCACGGTTCGACATCCTGGCCACCAACGCGCTGGGCCGTGCCGTGTACGCACCCCTCTTCGACTCGCCGCTGTTCGCCCAGCGCGGTCCGGTCAACAGTGCTCGTTTCATGTTCCTGGACCCCATGAGCAAAGACTTCTGGGTCGACTGGGACAAGGGTGCCGACGACGCAGTGGCCTTCCTGCGGACCGAGACGGGCCGGGCGCCCCAGGACAAGGCCCTGACCGATCTGATCGGAGAGCTGTCCACGAGGAGCAGCGAATTCGCCCGCCGGTGGGCCCGCCACGACGTGAAGTTCCACCGCTCCGGCATCAAGAACCTGCGCCATCCGCTGGTCGGCGATCTCGCCCTGCCCTACGAGGCGATGGAGCTGCCGTCCGACCCCGGCCTCCGCCTCAACTTCTACACCCCTGAACCGGACTCGCGAGAGCGGGAGGCACTCGGTCTCCTCGCCAGTTGGGCGAGCACGGCAACAGCCGTTCCCTCCGGCAACGACCGGCCAGGGAACGACTGATCGAACGGACACGAACGAGGAGAACAGCTTCATGCGGTACCGACCGCTCGGCCGCACCGGTGTGCAGGTCAGCCCCCTCTGCCTGGGCGCGATGATGCGTTTCTGAGGAAATCGTAGGCAAGGCGCTCAAGGACCACCGCGAGAACGTCTTTCTCGCCACCAAGTTCTTCATGCCCATGAACCAGGACGACCCCAACCAGCGCGGAGGATCACGGCGCTGGATCATGCGCGCGGTCGAGGACTCCCTGCGGCGCCTGGACACCGATCACATCGACCTTTACCAGGTCCACCGCCCCAGCCCGGACACCGACATCGAAGAGACCCTCGGCGCTCTCTCCGACCTCGTCCACCAGGGCAAGGTCCGCTACATCGGCTCCTCGTCCTGCTCCGGCTCCCAGATCGTCGAGGCCCAGTGGGCTTCCCGGGAGCGGCGTCTGGAGCGGTTCGTGACCGAGCAGCCGCCGTACTCGATCCTGGTGCGCGGTATCGAGGAGGACGTCCTGCCCACCGTGCGCCGCCACGGCATGGGCACGCTCACCTACAGCCCGCTCGCCGGGGGCTGGCTCTCGGGCCGCTATCGCAAGGACAACACCTCCGGCCCGGCCTCCGCGGCACGTCCCGCAGCCCGCTTCGACATGACCAGCCCCGCCAACCAGCGCAAACTCGACGCGGTCGAACAGCTCGCGGTCCTGGCGGAGAAGGCCGGCCTCACCCTGATCGAACTTGCCGTCGCCTTCGTCGTCAACCATCCGGGCGTCACCTCGGCGATCATCGGACCGCGCACCATGGAGCAACTGGAAGCGTTCCTGCCTGCCGCCGATGTCATGCTGTCGGCTGATGTCCTCGACCGCATCGACGAGATCGTGGCCCCCGGTGTGACCGTCAACCCCGCCGACAACAGCTACGGCGACTTCGAACTGCGCGCTGACCAGCGCCGACGCTGACATAGCCACAGCCCGAGCGTGTCAGCTGTTCGGGCAGTGGAAGCCCGTCTCAGCCCAGCTGACACACAACAGACTTCAGGCAGCAGGAGACGGTCCACCGATTCAGCCGCGGCTGCTGTTGCTTCCCGCGCCGGAACTGCGCAATTCGTCCAGTGCCTGCGCGATACGCCGCACACCCTCGTGAAGTGTTTCCTCGTCACCGCTGAGGCTGATGCGGAAACACCGGCGACTGTGCCTGCGCAGGTACGCATCCGCGATCGGCGGGACGAAGAAGTGCCGACCCGGGGTGATGAAGACTCGCTTCTCCTTCAACAACTGGTACAGGGCGTCGTCGTCGAACCAGTCATGGTCGATCCAGAGCCAGCAGAACATACCCCCTGCGCCGGCGTGCAGCCGCCAGTCGACATCGCTGGGGAGCAATTCTCCCAACAGGCGCTCGGCCAGGGCCCTTCGTGCGCGGTAGAAGGGAACGATGCTGGTGGAGACCATGGCGTCCAGCACACCCTCGCGCAGGGCGCGTGCGACCGCTGACTGCGCCAGTTGCGGAGCGTGCAAAGCCGAGTTGGCCATGTGCGAGACCATCGCGTCGATGAAGCGCGGCGCTCCGACCGCGAACGCGACCCGCTCGCCCGGGAGTCCCGCCTTCGACAGGGTGAAGCAGTTGATGACGTTGTCGTGCCACATCGGAGGCACTGCGGTATCGGCGATGTGAGGAAAGGGTTCTCCATAGGCGTGGTCGACGAAGAGGGGCACGTCCCTGCTCTCGGCGAACTCCACCAGAGCGGCCAGTTCGTCAACCTCCAGGCTACGACCAGTGGGGTTGCACGGACTGGAGAGCAGCAGCATGCCGATGTCGTCGTGCTGTCTCAACGCCGGCAGGTCGAAGGAGTAGCGGAAGGTGCGATCGTCGAGTACGTCGATGCGCGGCCCGACACCTGCGATGGTGTCCGCCGTGAGGCTGACCCCCTGGTACCCGGTGTAGTCGGGAGTCATCGGCAGCACGATGCGCTGGGTGCTCCCGGCGCTGGGGCCGGTGAACAGAGACGCCGCGATGAAGCAGAGCATCTGGCTGCCGGGTCCGACAACCACGTTGCCGGGCCCGATGTCCCAGCCGTAGCGGGAGTTGAAATAGGAGACGATGGCGGAGATCAGCTCCGGAGCCCCTCGCGACGGTCCGTACTGGCAGCTGGCCGCAGCGAAGTTCTCGTTAGCCGATCGCAGGACGAGTTCCTGCCACGCGGTGACGACCTCAGGTATGAGCGCGGGATTTCCGATGCTGAGGTTGAGCCACTTGTCTCCGTTCGCCACGCCCGTCGTGGCCGCGATGTCGTCCATGATGCTGCGCAGGCCCGACGCTCTGGCCATCTTGGCACCGCTCAACGACAGCCCCATGGTGGTCCTTTCTCCTCTTGTCCTCATCCGGCGGGCTCGGGGTCCAGGGCGTCGCTGATCCACGCGTGTACGCGCGCCGACTCCTGGAACACGGCGAAATGGCCGCCGACCAGCGTGTGCTGGACGAAGGTGCTGGACGTCCTGGCAGCCCACGCCTCCGTCTGCTCGGGCGTCGCTCCGGCGTCGGAAGACGCGGCGAACGCCGTGACCGGCACGTTCAGCGGAGGTTCGTCCTCGAAGCGGTAGGACTCGTTGACGCAGAAATCCGCTGCCAGCAGCGGCTGGAGCATCCGCAGCAGACCATGGTCCGCCAGGAGTTCCTCGGGGGTTCCGCCGAGCCGGCGGAGCACCGACACCAGTTCGTCCATGGCGAGCCCCGCAAGCTCCGTGCGCCGCATCGGAATCTGTGGGGCCCTGCGGCCGGCCACGAAGAGGTGGACGGGGGCGGGCAGACCGCGTCGCCGTGCCTCTTGCGCGAAGACATAGGCGGCCAGGGCCCCCGTGCTGTGCCCGAAGAGCGCGTACGGCGCGTCGAAGACGTGGAGAACCTCGTCGGTGCACTGTGTGACGAGGTCGTGCACGTCGGTCAGTGGTGGCTGCTTGCGCCTGTTCTCCCGGCCCGGGGGTTGGACGGGACAGACGCCGACGAACGGCGGCATGCCGGTGGCCCAGGCGCGGTAAGTCGACGCTCCAGCGCCCGCATGGGGGAAGCACAGCAGACGTACCCGGGCGTCCGGGGAAACGGGGAACGGCAGCCAGGGATTGCGCCGCTGACCGGGTATCGCGCTGACCGTCGTCATCAGGAGCGCTCCTGAGCCTGGTCGGGAGTCGCCGAAACCCCGTCCGCCATCGCGGACGCGACCTCGCCGCGTGCCCGCAGAGTCATCGCGTGTGCCAGGTACGAGGCCACTTCCGCCGGATGCGTGCCCCGGCCGAACAACCGGTCGACGCCGAGTTCCTGTGCGGTGCACGAGCCGAACCGGGGGCCACCGACGACGAGCAGCGGGCGTTCGTCCGCGCCGAATTCGGCGCGGATCGCGGCGCTCAACTCCCGCACATTGGTGATGTGGGAGTCCCGTTGCGTCACGGCTTGCGAGACCAGGACGGCGTCGGCGCCCTCTGCCCGTGCCCGTGCGACCAGTTCCTCCACGGCAACCTGCGAGCCGAGGTTCAGCACGCTCATCTGCCCGTAGTACTCCAGCCCCTTTTCGCCGGCGAAGCCCTTCAGGTTGAGGATGGCGTCGATCCCGACGGTATGCGCGTCGGTGCCGATGCATGCACCGATCACCACTGCTTTGCGGCCCAGGGCGGCGCGCAGCGCCTCGTTCGTCTCCTTCGGCGTCAGCAGCGGGTAAGGGCGGCGGGGCACGTCGATCTCGGAGAGATCGATGCTGTAGCGGCTTCGTCCATACACCACGAAGAAGCTGAAATCCGGCCCGATGCCTTTGGAGTGCACGAGGAGCGGCTGGTCGATCCCCGACTTGTCGGCGAACCGCAGTGCCGCCGCTTCTGCCTGCGGGCCGTGCGGCAGCGGCAGGGTGAACGACATCTGGACCATGCCGTCGTCGGTCGTGTCCCCGTACGGGCGGACCCTGGGGTCCGTGCCTTGCGTGTTCATCGTGAACCCACCCCTCCAGACTGGCTGCGGTAGTCAGTGGTCTCCAGCAGGTCGATCGCGGGGTTGTAGTGATCGTCGGCGTGGGCGATCACCCCGTCGGCGCCGCGTCCGCCGTCGACGGGTCTCTTCATGGCGCCGAAGGTGCCGGAGGCGATGGCGGACAGCAGCGACTCGTCACAGATCCGCTCCAGCAGGTCGACCGCCTGCCCCAGGACTTCGTGGGCGCGGCGGGCGACCAGGCCGGAGGGGTCCGGACGCAGGTCCTCGGCCAGACGGCCCGCGGCGTTCAGTATGTACCGCACGTTCCGCAGGGCGAGGTCCCGGTCGGACAGGAACGGGGTCACGACCGCCTCGGTCATCATGCCGACGAGCAGGATGCTCTGGCCCGTGAGGACTCCGGCGAGGTTGAAGAGGCCGTTGAGCAGGTAGCCATGGAAGATGTCACCCGTCATGTGACGGGTGGGCGGCATCCACTTCAGCGGCGCCTTCGGGAACAGCTCGCGGGCCAGCAGGGCGTGGGCCAGCTCGTAGCTGAAGGAGTCGGGAAGTTCCGGGTCGATCTCGAAGGCGTGGCCGAGGCCGAGCTGCCAGTCCGCGAGCCCGGCCTCCTTGGCGAAGCACTCGTTGAGCAGCTGGCTCGCGGTGACGGTGTGGGCCGCCTCCATGGCGTCGGCCGTCGTCAGGTAGTTGTCCTCACCCGTGTTGATGATGATGCCGGCCCGCGCGTGGATCTGACGCGACAGCCGTTGGTCCACGAAGGTGCGAACGGGGTTGATGTCCCGGAAGAGGATCCCGTACATCGAGTCGTTGAGCATCATGTCGAGCCGCTCCATACCCGCGAGCGCAGCGATCTCGGGCATGCACAGGCCGGAGGCGTAGTTCGTGAGCCGGACGTAACGGCCCAGTTCCACGGAGACCTCGTCGAGTGCGGCGCGCATGATCCGGAAGTTCTCCTGTGTGGCGAACGTACCGGCGAAGCCCTCGCGGGTGGCGCCTTGCGGCACGTAGTCCAGCAGGGACTGGCCGGTCGACCGGATCACCGCGATGACGTCGGCGCCGCCACGGGCGGCGGCCTGCGCCTGGCGGACGTCCTCGTAGATGTCACCGGTCGCCACGATGAGATAGATCCACGGGGCGCCCGGGTCACCGAGTTCCCTCACCATCGCCTCGCGGCGACGGCGCTGGGCGTCGACGATGCTCAAGCCACGGGCGACCGCCTGCCCGGCCATGGCACGGGCTCGTTGCGCCCCGGTTCCGGCAGGTACGCGAAAGCGCACCTTGCCGGCCGCGGCCTTCGCCGCCAGCTCGGCCAGGTCGGAGGCTTCGCCGCGTGCCAGGGCGTCCCACACGGGAAGGCTCACTCCGTGCGCCAGCCCGACCTGGTCGCCTACCGCGTCCACCAGGCGGTTCACCCAGGGGATTCCCTCTGGATCGGCGGTGTCGAGCCCGGCCAGCCGCAGCACGGTGCGCTCGACGGACACGGTGGTGTGGGTGCGGGCCAGCTCGACGATGGGGCGGGTGACGCGCGTGGCCAAGGACCGGGCCCTGCGGACCAGATCCGGGTCGAGACCGAGGCGAGGCACGGCGGAGGGGACGATGGGTGCCCCCGGCGGAGTTGCGTTCATGTAGAAGTCCTGGTCGAGGTGGTGGCGGAGAGACCCGGACCGCTCGCCAGGCGATGACGGAAGACGGTGGCCACTCCGGGCTCCGAGCGAAGGAGTTCCAGCGCCTGGTCCGCATGGCCGGGGGAGTAGCCGGAGCCGATGAGCATGGTCACGTCCGCCGCGAGGCCCTCGGCTCCCAGCGCCGCGGCGGAGAACGAGGTGGCCATGGAGAAGAAGACGACCGTTCCGCCGTCCCGGGTCGCGAGCAGAGCAGCTTGTTCACATCCCGGGACATCGGTGCAGACGACCGTGATGTCGGCCGGACCACCCGCGCGGGCGATCTGCTCGCAGGTGTCGACGGCGTCGCGGGCATCGGCGCGGACGACGGCCGCCGCCAGCCCGGACTCGTGGGCGAGGTGTTCTTCCTCGGCGGTCGGGACCACGCCGATCGTGTGGCCCGCGCCGGCGTGCCGGGCCGCGGCCAGTGCGAGCGAGCCCGACTTGCCCGAGGCTCCGATCACACACACCACCGGTTCCACACCTTGCTCGACGTGAGAGGCCACGACACGGTGGGTCAGGGCCGGGGCGCCGCACACGTCGAGGACCGCCATGGCCAGCGGCTCGGGCAGGTCCGAGGGCAGCTTCGCTGCCACGGACCGGCCGAACAGAACGGCGTGCCCGGCCGCGGGCACCTGTTCACTCAGACCGTCCCAACGGCGCAGGCCGTCCGTGATGTGCAGCGGAGTGAGGGTGAGCGACACCAGGGTGGCCACTCGATCTCCCGGGCTCAGACCGAGTGGGGATCGCGGCCCCACCTCCTGCACGGTGCCGATGAGCATGCCGCCCGATCCGGTGACCGGATTGTGCATCTTGCCGCGCTCGTCGATGATCGCGCACACGGCGTCGCGGATGGCCTGACCGTTGCCGTCATGCGCGGCGTGCAACTGCCGGTAGGAGGCGGCGTCGAGGTTCAGCCGCGAGACGGCGATGCGTACCTCGTCGTCGCGCAGGGGCAGGAGCGGGTCGAGACGATGCGCGGCTTGAGGCAGCACCCCGAGGGGCTCGATGACCCGGTGCAGGCCGAGTGCGCCCGAGTCTGCGGGGGGACGCGATCTCATGCGGAGTCCTTTGTGTGATCGGAACGAGCTGTGGGTCGGACACGTGCGACGGGATCACGTCGATGGCGCCGCGGGCGCCGCATCCTGTTCCGCCCACCAGCGGCGGCCCTCCTCCGAAAGCGAGTGGATCGGGTCGTAGTAGTGGTACAGCCGGTCCAGCCCCGGGCCGTCCTCGCCCTCGACAGGCGTCCGGTAGTTCTTCGACCATGAAGAGACGCCCCGCACCTGGTCGTAGCGCACCGTCTGATGCACCCAGCGCTTTCCGACGAACGGCACGTCGCACACCAGGCGGGGGGTGGCGAAACCGGGCAGGTAGCCCATGATCGACTCCTGCAGAAGCCGTGCCTGTCCCAGCGGGATCCGCCAGTGCTCGACGTTGGGGACCATGTCGCAGAGGTAGAAGTAGTACGGGGTGATGCCTGCGCCGTCCAGCAGGCCGAAGCACAGGTCGAGCAGGGCGTCGGACGCGGTGTTCACACCGTCGAGGAGCACGCCCTGGTTGCGCACGTCGCGTACGCCGGCATCCAGCAGGGCGCGGGAGGCCTCGGCGACCAGCGGGGTCACCTGCTGGGCCGCGTTGGCGTGCGTGTGTACGGCAAGGGCCACACCACGCTTGGACGCGGTGGTCGCCACCTCGGCCATTCCGGTGCGGACCTCGGGTGCGAGCCAGTGCTGCGGCAGGCCCACGAGCCCCTTGGTCGCGACCCGGATGTCGCGGACCGAATCGATCTCCAGCAGTTGTTCCAGGAACGCCTGGAGACGGGGCCAGGGTACGTTGGCCGCGTCGCCGCCGGAGACCACCACGTCGCGGACCGCGGGCGTCGCACGCAGGTACTCGATCATCTGCTGCAGGCGCTGCGGGGACTTCAGGGCGAACCGGTACTTCGTCACCTGAGTGGTCGAGGTGCCCACCAGGTCCATGCGGGTGCAGTGCCCGCAGTACTGCGGGCAGGTGGACGTGAGTTCGGCCAGCACTTTGGTCGGATAGCGATGGGTCATTCCCTCGACCACCCACATGTCGCTCTCATGGAGCGAGTCCCGGGTCGCGAGAGGGTGACTGGGCCACCGGGGGTGGCGCTCGGAGGCGACCGGCAGCATGTAGCGCCGGACCGGATCGGCATACCAGGCGTCCCGGTCGGGGACGCCCTGCGGGGCGATGGAGTTGACGACCTGCGGGGTGAGCAGGATCGGCATGGTCGCGAACCGCTGCTGGTCCTGGTGCACATCGTCGTAGAAGCCGTCGGGCAGGTGGCTGCCGAGCAGTTGCCGCAACTGCGCCACGTTGCGCACACAGTGGGCCCGTTGCCACTGAGGGTCGCGCCACTGGGCCGGCGTGACGTCTCGCCAGCCGGGAAACCGCCGCCAGTCGGGCTCGACCAGCTCTCGCGGCCGGTATTCGTAGGGCTGGGGCAACGGTCGCGGCAGGGAGCTGGTGGAGCGCGGAGCCGGACGGGTATCCACTGGTGCCTCGGGGGTGGTCGGTTCGACGGCGTGAGGTGTGGACGGCCGCGCGGAGGCGGACGAAGGCGAAGGGTCTATTCGGCGCACAGGTCGCCTTCCGCCGCGTAGCGCACACCCGACAGCATTTCCGCGTCTGCCGCCACCGGGGTGGCGGAGCGCGGCGCACCGGGCAGACCGAACAGGGGCAGAGCACGTTCCAGGCCCGCCACGTCCGCTTCGATCGTCCGGTGGATCCGCCAGTCCTCCAGTGAAAGCCGGTAGCGGTCACTGACCACGCGTTCCCCGCGTACCGCGTTGATCTGCGTACCGTCGTGCGCGAAGCCGAACTGGCGGCAGACCGCCTGCGAGGCCGCGTTGCCCTGCCGCACCACGGAGAAGGCCTGGTCGGCGCCGAGGCCGGCGAAGGACAGTTCCAGCATCGCCGCCCGGGCGTGCGCGCCGAGCCCGCGGCCCTGATGGCGCAGCCCGAGCCATGACGTCAGCAGCACCTCCCGGGTGGTCGCGAAGTCGCGGGCGCCGATGCTCTGCGATCCGACGATCTCGCCGTCGGCCACCACGACGAGGTAGAGCGTCCAGTCCTCGGCGCGCCAGGACGCCAGGGAGTTCCAGTGCCGCTGCAGCACCCGGCGGGTCACCGTGTCCCGGTCACCGTCGGTCCACTGGGAGAAGAACGGCATGAAGCCAGGCTCGTGCACCCCTTCGGCGGCACAGTCGGCCAACCTGTCGAGGTCGTCCAGGGTGGGCCAGCGCAACTCCACCTCGGAGGTGCGCACGGTCAGGTCGGACAGCGGCCAGTTGCGCATGTCGGTTCAGTTTCCTTCCAGCTCGCCGACGGAGGCTGACGCCTCCACGGCTGTCGGCGCCTCGAGGCGCGAGAGCAGTTCCGCGTGGAGACGGTCCACCGGGACCTTCAGGGCCATCGGCTCGTACACGGTGAGGGCGAGGACCGTCTCGTCCTCGGTGACGACCGCGCCGCAGCGCACGTACGGCTCACCGGCATGACGGAAGGGCCGCCGTGTGATGGTGGTGAGCCATTCCTCCGGCCCGGGACCCCCGGCCGATTCCGAGGTGTCCAGCAGGACGGCGTGCACGGCCGGCGACTCCAGAACGCGTGCCTGCCAACGCCCGCCCGTCTCTTCGAGGACGGTCCGCAACGGCGAGTGGCGCTGCTGCAGTGCCACGAACGCCGCCTGGACCGCGTCCCGGTCGAAACGGCCCCGCACCGCGCCGATCGCGGTGCGGTTGTACTCCGTCCCGTCGCCGCTGCGCACGAGGTCGTGGAAGAGCCGCCGCTGTTCGAGCGGGGTGAGGGGGCGGGTACGCCCGCTCGGAGTTGCCACCGCGCCGCTGTCGGCGGTCACCCGCTCGAACGCGTAGCCCGGCAGGCGCAGCCGCTTGCCGGGACGGCACAGCGTGACGTCGACGTCGAGGCCCGACGTCCACAGGTGTGCCACGAGGTCCGCGTACGCCTTGGGGTCGGTCACGTCGAAGCCGAAGGCTCCGGCTGTGCGAACCGGTCCGGGGGCGACGTGGACCGTCACCGGCGGAGCCGGATCGGCGGGCTGGAACGCGCTGTCCGTCGCCTCGTCGACGCCGCGTACCGCGGAAGGGGCGATGCCGAGTGAGCGCAGGAAACCCAGGAAGCCCAGGCGGACCGCGCCGCCCCGGTCGGCGGGACGGGCGTCCAGTGCGGCACGGACCTCAGCGAGTTCGTGATGGGGACCGGGGTCCTCCCAGCCGTCCGCGGCGAACTCCAGGACGACGGGCGGATCGTGCGGAGCGCGACCCAGGTGGACAGCGGGCTCCACGTCGGCCGTGCCCTGCGCGCCGCGCAGCAGCCGTACGGCTTCCTGCGCCGTTTCGGCGACGACCGCGCACCGTACGGGGAAGACCTCCCTGCCTCGGTGCAGGGTGGCCGCGACGTCGGCCAGGTGCTCCGGCCCGTCGGCCAGTCGGTCGGCCAGGCGCTGCCTGCTGTGGGCGAGCGCCTCCTCGGTGCGGGCGGAGAGGACGAGGACGTGCGGTGCGGTGCGCAGCATGTCGGACTCCACGATGTCTGTCACCTCTCCTGGTGTCTCGTGACGGCGGCGCCGTCGAACTGCCGGACCACGACATGGGCGTTGGTGCCGCCGACGCCGAAGGCGCTGACACCCGCGGTGCGCGGGCGGCCGGGCTCGCTCCACTCCTGTCCCTCGGGGAGCAGCCGCAGAGCACCGGAGAGTTCGTCGATGGGGTCGCCCACGTGCGGCGTCCCGGGAAGGTATCCGTGGTGGACGGCGAGCACCGTCTTGATCAGCCCCGCCACGCCGGCCGCGGTGTTGCAGTGCCCGATCGACGCCTTGACCGACCCGATGGCGACCTGGCCGTCGGCGCAGCCGGCGAAGACCTCGCCGAGAGCGGTCGCCTCGATGGCGTCGCCCAGTCGGGTGCCGGTTCCGTGGGCCTCGACGAACCCGAACTCCTCGGGGGTCACTCCGGCGCTGCCGAAAGCCTCCCGGATGACCCGTGCCTGGCCCTCGACACCGGGCGCCGAGTAACCGACGCGTGCCCGCCCGTCGTTGTTGACGGCGCTTCCCGGCAGTACGGCGTAGATCGGGTCACCGTCCCTGACCGCATCGGACAACCGGCGCAGCAGCACGGCTCCCGCGCCGAAGCCCCCGACGGTGCCGGACGCCCTGCGGTCGAACGGGCGGCAGAAGCCGTCCTCCGAGAACAGCATGCCCGGCCGGTACAGGTAGGTGCCGTCGCTGGAGCCGTCCACGGACACACCGGCGGCCAGCGCGTAGTCGCAGTCGCCGCTGAGCAGACTGCGGCGGGCCAGGTGGACCGTGTAGAGCGAGGTGGAACAGGCGGTGTCGACCAGCAGCGCCTCGCGCCACAGGTCGTGCCGGTAGGCGAAGCGCGAAGCGACGAACGTGGGGTCGGCGTTGACGATGTCGTCGACGCGTACGTCACCCGGAGTCTGGATGACGCGCGAGCAGCCCGCGTACAGCGCGGTCCGACGGGAGATGTCCGAGAGCCGCAGCGCGGCGTCCTCCACCGCGGACCACAGCACCTCGTGCAGAATGCCCTGTTGCGGATCGCCGTGGCGGAGGTCCTCGGTGCTGAAACCGAGCAGGCCGGCGTCGTAGCCGAGGCCACCGCCCAGCATGCCCCAGCGCGCCACTTGGCGTCTGCCGCCGTCGAGGTCGGCGACGACAGTCCGCCCGCCGGTCGTGAAGCAGTCGCGACCGGCGGCCAGGTTCTTCCAGAAGGCGTCCAGGTCGGGTGCCTGAGCGAAGCGGCCCGCCATGCCGATGACGGCGATCGGTTCGTCCTGGAGAACCGGGCCACGGCTCCGCTCGGCGGGCGGGGGACCGACAGGCGTGTTCGGATCCACCAGACGCGACTGCGCCGCCACCGTGGTGTTGCGCATGAGGTCCAGGATGCTCAGCGAGGCGCCGGTCTCCCGGCGAATCGCATCTCGCAGCCGGACGAGGAGCAGCGAGTGCCCACCCGCGTCGAAGAAGTTGTCGTCGAGCCCGAAGGCGTCGTGCCCCAGCACCTCCGCCCAGGCCGCGAGGACGCCGCGCCGGTCCCCGGCCGCGGCCGGACCGCGGGATGCCGAGGGCGGTTCCGGAGCGGGTCGCGTCGCTCCGGTGCCGGCCGTGCCGGCCGTGCCGGGGGCGGCGGGCTCGGGCAGCCGCCGGCGGTCGATCTTGCCGTTCGCGGTGAGCGGCAGCGCGTCCATGGGAACGAGATGGGAGGGAACCGCGAACTGGGGGAGAGCCGAGCGCAGATGGGACCGGACGCTCTCCAGGTCCCGGCCCGGCTCCAGCACGACGTAGGCGACGATCTCCTTCTCGGAGCGGGGGTTGACCCGCGCGGTGGCGAAGCAGGATCGTACGGCCGGGTGCGCGGTGAGGGCGGCTTCGACTTCGCCCAGTTCCACACGCTGGCTGCGGATCTTGACCTGGTTGTCGGTACGGCCGATGAACTCCAGCTGCCCGTCAGCCGTCCAGCGCACTCGGTCGCCGGTCCGGTACAGCAGGGCACCGGGCTCGGCGGAGAACGGATCCGGGACGAACCTGCCTTCGCCGAGCGCGGGATCCCCCACGTATCCGAGGGCCACTCCGGAGCCGCCGAGGACCAGCTCGCCGGGCACACAGCGCGGTGCGGGCAACAAGCTGCCGCTCAGCACGACATGTGCGGTGGTGCCCGGAACGGGGGAGCCGATGGGGAGCGTCCGCACGGCGTCCCCGACGTCGGAGATGACGTACCGGGTCGAGGTGAAGGAGTTCTCGGTGGGGCCGTAACTGTGCACCAGGGTGCCGGGCCGGCTCCACCGCAGTGCCTTGCGTATGTGCGGGACGGAGATGATCTCGCCGCCGAAGTAGACGCGCCGCAGCGACTGCAGGGTGTCGGGGGCGTCTTCGATGATCCGGTTGAGCAGGGGGGTGGTCACCAGGAGGGTGGTCACGCCGTGGCGGCGTACGGCAGCCCGCAGCTGCTGCGGGTCGAGCACCAGGTCCTTGTCGAGGACGACCAGCTCCGCGCCGTGCGCCAGCGAGCCCCAGACCTCGTAGGTGGCGCCGTCGAAGTTCAGCGGTGACAGCTGGGTGAAGACGTCGGTCGCGGCGATGTGCAGGAAGTCCGGCTGCTCCAGCAACCGCGCCAGCCCGCGGTGCGGCAGCAGTACGCCCTTGGGCCGGCCGGTCGAGCCGGACGTGTAGAGGATGTTCACCGGGTCGTCGGCGCTGCGTCCGTCCGTCCGGGCCGGGCTGGTGCGGCCCGTCGCGCGGCCGGACGCGAGCAGGCTGCCGGCCGACACGGTGCGTTCGTCCGGAAAACGCAGACGGCCGACGGCGTCGGGTGTGACGACGAGCAGCCGTGGACCGGCGTCGTCCAGCGCGAACTGCAGCTGGGCGTCGGGGTAGGCGGTGTCGAGAGGCAGATAGGCGGCGCCGGCGAACAGGGCGGCCAGCCATACGGTGATGGTGTCGATGCCCGCGGGGAGCAGTGTGGCGACGACGTCGCCACGGCCGATCCCGGCGGCCCGCAGGTGCTCGGCCACGCCGGCGGCGTCCGCCACGAGTTCCCGGTAGGTGAGGGAGACGTCGCCGTGGCGGACGGCTACGGCCTCGGGGCGCCGTACCGCCTGCGCGGCGACGAGTTCGTCCACCAGTGGGAGCCCGGCGGTGGGCACCGGCGGCGGTGCGGGGCTGTCGGCCGGCCGGCTGTCACTCGCGCTGATCAGCTCGCCACAGGTGGCCTCGGGCCGCTGGGAGACGGCGGTGAGCACAGCGAGGAACTGCTCCAGGAACAACTCGGCCGTGGCACGCAGGTAGAGCGAGGTGTCGTAGTCGACCTGCACGTCCATGCGGTCGTGCGTCTCGAACACCGCGAGGGCGAAGTCGTACTTGCCCGCGGCGACGTCGTGGTCGACGGTACGGACGGTGCTCCCCGCGACCGTCCACTGGCCCTCCTGCACGGGGAAGTGCAGGAACACACTGGTGTCCTGCGTACTGTCGAGGCCTGCTTCGGTGCGCGCGTCGCGCAGTTGCCGGGATGTCACCGTGGCGTGGTCGAGACAGTCCAGCACCTTGTCCCCGAGCCGGGTGAGCACGTCACGGAACGGGTCCTGCCACGTCAGGTGCGACAGCAGCGGCAGGGTCTTGGCCCGCATCGCGATCTCGGCCTGCGACTCGACGGTGGGACGGTCCGCGACGAGCATCCCGAAGGTGCCCTCCTCCGCCCCGTCCCAGGCATGCAGCAGCACCGCGTAGGCGGCCAGCAGCACCTGGGCCGGTGTGGTGCCCTCGGCCTGTGCCAGAGCGCGCACGCGATCGCGGAGCTGGTCCGGTACGGGCCGGTGAACGCACCCGGACACAGCGGTGTCGGCACCGTCCCGTACGAGGTCGGGTACCGGGGCCAGCGCACTGCCGGCGCCCCGCAGCACATCGCGCCAGTAGCCCACGGCCGCGTCCGGCTCCTGCGTGACGACCGCCGCGGTGGGCGCCGGGGAGGACGCGACGGGGATGGCCGCGGAGGATCGCGGCTGTTGCTCGCAGACGGCCCGGTAGCAGTTGAGGAAGTCGTCCAGGAGGATGTTCTGCGACCAGCCGTCGGACACGATGTGATGCACTGTCAGCACCAGTACCGCGCCGTCGGAGTATGAGAACAGCTCGCCACGCAGCAGCGGCGCGGTGCCGAGGTCGAACGGACGCCAGCCGGCCGCGGCCGCCTGCGTAAGGGCGCTCTCCCTGCGGTAGGGCTCCTCGAAGACATGCTCGACGAAGGCCAACTCCGCTTCCGGTACGACGATTCGGACCAGCTCGTCGCCCTCGGCGTCGAAGCGGCTGCGCAGCCCGTCGTGCCGGTCGAGCAAGGCTGTCAGCGCCGCCCGGACGGCTGTCGCGTCCGGCGGTACCTCGAACTCGAGATCCAACGGGATGTTGTAGCGCCCGGATTCCGGCTCACGCTGTACCGCGAGCCATATCTCGTACTGCTCGGACGAGGCCGCAAGTCGCCTCTCGGTCACGGACGATGTCCCTTCGTCATGACGGGCTCGCCGCCCTGGTTCCGAGCCCGGTCAAGAACGGGCTTCGCTTTTGGTGGACCGGAGCTGCTTTTATACCTCACCCGACGGACAACTTTGCAAGAGATCTACAGGCGCATCGGAAGTAATGAAGAACAATCCGCATAAGGCGGCCGCACAGATCTCCGTAGCGAGTGTGATGCTCGTCACAGTGGTGGTGGAACGTGATGTCGATAGGTAGGGTCCCGTCTTGCTGCTCGCGACCAGCAGGGGCAGTCGGAGGAAAATTCAGGTAACCGGACACACCGGTACAGCCTGGTCGCAACGCCCCTACTGGATCGATAGTCGGGGTACGGCGAGCTAGACGGGGAAGGGGGGGCCGGTTAATCCGGCTTGGAACGCTGCATGGACGGCTTCCTTAAAGAATTTCCAAAGAAATCCGGCAGGGTTGCCGGCGAGGGTCACGACCTCCCCTACGAGGCGATCGTCAGCTTGGTCCAGAGGACCGGAAAGCACTTCCTGAGCGAGGCCGACACGGAGGCCTTGGGGCGCCAGCGCGCGAGCACCCGGGACGGGTTCGGCCGCGCTCTCCTGGACTGTGTCCTCGACAAGGTCGACGGCCGGTACGCCTACCCCAGCTACCTTGCGCTCCCTGTCCTCCAGGATGTCATGCACCTGTCCGAGGATCTTGACGCGCCAGCCCCCGATCTGGCATCTCTCCTGGTCGCGGACGTCATACGGTTCGAGATCGGGGCCGTTCACGACTGGCACGACCTGTTGCCGCAGGAGCGGCCGGGTGTCGGCGTGGCCCGCAAACGCGTACGCCTCGGGGTGCGCTGCATCGCTCGCGCCGTCCCTGCGGACCCAGTGCCCGCGGAGGCCGATCTGGAGGCCTGGACACGCTCCGAAAGTGCTGCGCGACGGCTGCTCGCCAACCTGCCGCACGCCGGCGAGGGAGAGTACCGGCGGCGGATCGAAGCCTCGATGCTGCCCGTCTATGTGCAGCACGACGAGTACATGTTCATCCGGGTGCTGCAGAGCTACGAAACCGTCTTCACCTCGTTGGTGAAGCGCGCGACAAGGGCACTGAGCGGACTGCGTTCGCAGAACCTTGGGAAAACCTGTGCGGCGCTGGATATCGCGGCCGACGGGTTCGACCGAGCCTCCTTGCTTTTCAGTCTGCTGGCCACGATGAGACCCGCTTCCTTCCGTATTTTTAGAGAGTTCACGGACGGGGCGAGCGCGATTCAGTCGGAACATTACAAGCAATTTGAACTGCTCTGTGGTGTGCCGCGTCGGTCCCGCCTGGATTCCGAGGCTTTTGCCAGTGTTCCAGGCATCCAGGAAATAGCGAGAAGTGACCCCGACACCATCAGTCGCGCTTACCTGGAGGAGAGACGCAAGGGCTGGGGCCCGGACGCGCAGTGGCAGGCATTCCGCCTGAGTGCGGTGCGGCTGGAACAGGCGCACCAGCGCTGGAAGACGACCCACTACCGCCTCGCCCAGCGCATGCTGGGCGACGTCCGGGGATCGGGCTACACCGCCGGCGTCCCCTACCTCAAGAGCGTCCTCGGCAACCGCCTGTTCTGGCAGCTCGGTGACGACACCGCACACGTGGAAGGTGATCGTGCCCTCTCATGACGGCCGCCCGGGCAAGGCCCGGAAGGTCCTCAACCCTTCTCAACCCGACCCCCTGCTGCGGTACGAGTACGACAGGGGGAGCAACTACGAGGAGGACACCCGCCTCACCACGGCGTTGTCCGCGCTGGTGCCCGAGGCCGAACTGCACTCCAGGGACCACCGCTTCTTCCAGGTCGTGCACCTGGTCACCGAGTACGCCTGGGTCGGCATCCACCACACGCTGTGCGACGTGGAAGAAGCACTCGGCGCGGGCCGTCTGGTGACCGCCCGGCGGCTGCTGGAGCGCGCCGCGGGGCTGGCCGAGATTCCGGTCTCCGGTGTCCGGCAGTTCGTCAGATCTCTGCCGCAGACGGGCCTGCTCCACATGCGCGCGCTCTTTCCGCCCAACACCACGGGTCTGGACTCACCCGGCGCCCGTAACCTCCGGCGCGCGTGCAGCGCCGTGTGGATCGCCTTCGAGCGTTCCATGGCCGGCTCCGGAGCGGACCTCGCCGCGCTCGCCGAAGCCGCGTCCACCAGTTACGACAGCGACGAGCGGACAGCTCTCCTGGCAGACGTCATGGCCGCGATGTACCGCCTCGACCAGCTCGTCATGGAGTGGAAGCAGGTTCATCTGCAGATGGTCTGGATGATGGTGGGCGGTCACCCCTTCGCCGCGGAGGCCCGGCCGGCCGCCACCACCGCGGCCGACGGCCCCTCGCCCACCAGCCTGCGCGGCCGGCCCGTCAGCGACCTCGAACGCATGGCGATGAGGCCGATGTTCCCCAAGCTCTGGCAGTCAAGTACGGAGACGTTCGTGCGCAGCACCGGCGCATCTGAGGAGAGATCATGACCGACACCGCAACACGGGAGCCGGAGGCCCTGCGCCGGGTCATCCGAACCGCCTGGGAGGAGGCGCTCGGCCACGGCGACTTCGGCGACGACGACGCCTTCTTCGCGCTGTCGGGTGGCCATTCCCTCACCGCCCTGCAGGTGATGGCCGCGTTGAGCGGTGACCTCGGAGTCAGGCTGCCGGTGCGTCTGATCTTCCGGAACAGGACGATCCACACGTTGACCGTCGCCGTGACGCAGCAGATGGCCGACGGCGCCGCGGGCGTCTCCAGCCCCCAGGAGGAGCGAAAGTGACGCTGGAACACATCAGCACCACACCCGAAGCCCGTGCGGCCTGGCCGGCGGACTGGACCGGGAGCGCCGTCACCCCGATCGGCGTCGACCAGGCTTTCAACGGCTATCTCGCGGCGAACCTCGTCTTCTCGCTGGACCGCCTGGGGCTGTGGGAGCGACTTGTGGAACTCGGGCAGGTGGACCTTCGGTCCTTCTGCGAGTCGTCCAGGACCGATGAACGACTGCTGAGCCAGATCGTGCGTGGCGCGGAGGCCTGCGGTTACCTGACCGCGCAGGACGGCCTGATCCGCCTCACCGACGCGGGTCAGGAGATGGCCCGCATGCGGGGCTACTTCACCTGGGGCGTGGGCGGCTACGGGGAGATGTTCTCCCACATCGCCCAGATGGCCACGGGCGCACGGGTCTTCGGCAAGGACATCACCCGCGACGAGGCCATGGTCGCGCTGGGCTCCGGGCAGAACGACCAGGCCCTGATGTCAGGCATCCTCGACGACGTCCTCTCCGAGGTCGACTTCACCACCATCGCCGACCTCGGCAGCGGCATCTCCGCCCGGGTCTGCCGCGTCGTGGCGGGCCGGGACGGCACTCGAGGAGTCGGGCTGGACATCAGTGCCCCGGCGACCGCGCTCGCCGAAGGCACCATCCGCGACGCCGGACTCGCGGACCGTGTCCAGGCACTGCAGGCGGATGTGCTGGAGGTGGTCGACGGCCGTCGGCCCACGGCGCTCAGCGAGGTCGACGCGGTCATGAGCTTCTTCCTGATGCACGACCTGCTCGCCGACCCCACGACGCGCTCCCAGACGTTGCCGCGGCTGCGCGAGGCGTTTCCCAACGCCCGCACCTTCGTCCTGACAGACACGATGCTCCGGCCCACCGACAACACCGAGGGAACGCTGCCGGTCTTCTCCGTCGGATACGAGTTGGCCCACGCCCTGATGGGCGTCCCGCTCCACAGCAAGGAGACCTACGAGCGCCTCTTCGCCGAGGCCGGTCTGCGGATCCGCCGGGTGGAACCGTTCGCCACCCCGCACTCCTGGCTCTACGTACTCGACGCCGACTGAAGGACCATCGATGCATCCAGACCCGCTCGTCCGCAGCGATCTCCCCATTGCGGTGCCCGTAGCCGGGCACCACGAACCGGCGCCGTTCTACCTGACCTCCGACATGTTCGGCGGTGTCCCGGTGGAGCTGGCCGGCGGCCCCATCACCCATCTGGTGGGCAAACCCGTGGCGGATCCGCACACCCACGAGGTTCCGGAGATCTACTTCCTCGTCTCACCGAATCCGGGGAAAGCGCGTATCGAGGTCGTCATCGAGGAGGAACGCCGAGAACTGACCTCGCCCGCGCTGTGCTACGTGCCGGCCGGCGCACGGCACCGCTTCCTGACCCTGGAAGCGGAACCAGGCAGTTACTGCTTCGGGTTGCTCCTCGGCAACACCACGGACACGGCACCGTGACGGGCACAGCTCGCCTGCATCTCAGCGAGAGCGCCTACGGCGCGGCTCCCGAGGCCCTGGCAGCCGCAGGGCGTGCACTGGAGCAGGTCTCCGTCTATCCCGACCCCGGCCGGGCCGAGCTGACCGAACTGCTCGCCCGCCACCACGACGTGCAGCCGGATCAGATAGCCGTCGCCAACGGCAGCGACGAGCTGGTCCTGCTCACGGCTCTCTCCGTGGGCGCGAGGGAACTCCCCGGCGTCACCACGGCCGGTACCTTCCCCGGCTACCGGATCTGCCTGGAGAAGGTCGGCCGCGGCTGTCGCGAAGTACCGCTGCGCGGTGTGCACATGAACGTGCCGGAGTTCGGCGCCACGATGCGGCGAAGCGGAATCGCCTATGTGTGCAACCCGCACAACCCCACAGGCGGCACCCTCACCGCGGACGAGCTGACCGACCTCGTGGACGTCGCCACGACAAGCGGTGTCCCTCTCGTCGTCGACGAGGCCTACCTGGAATTCGCCCCTGCCGGAACTCCTCGGCTGAGCGACCACCTCACCCGCGAGCGGCCGCTGCTGAGCCTGCGGACGTTCTCCAAGGCCTACGGACTGGCGTCACTGCGCATCGGCTACGCCATGGGGTCACCCGACCTGATCTCGTCCGTCCGGGCGGCGCAGGGGATGCTCCCGTTCAGCGTCAACCGCGTGGCCCAGGCCGCGGCGGCCGCCACGCTCGGCCGAAGCGGATTCATCGAGTCCGTACGCGAGCGCAATGCCGAGCAGCGAGACTGGTTCCGTGACGAGGTGGCTCGGCGCGGAGGAACCTCCCTTCCTTCCGCCACCAACTTCGTCGCAGTCGCCGTGCAGGCACCCGTCGCGGTCGCCGAGAAGCTGGCCACCGAACACGACGTCCTCGTGCGGGACGCCGAGGCGTTCGGGCTGGGCGGATACATCCGTGTCTCACTCGGGCGCCGTGACGAACTGCTGAGGCTCCTCGACGCGTTGGAGAGCCTCGGCGCACTCATCGGCGCACCTGCGACAGCCGACGATCAGAGAGACTGAGATGAGAACGATCGATAGGGCACGGGCCCTGCCCAGTGCGGTCAAGGTCCTGCTGGTGACCAACGCCGTGAGCGCTTTCGGCGGTGGCCTCGTGCTGCCGTTCCTCTGGGTGTACCTGACCGGTGTCCGGCACCTGGCGGAGTGGATTCCCGCGGCCACCCTGGCCGTTCAGGCCCTCACCGCCGTAGCGGGCGGGCTGGTGTGGGGTGTCCTCGTCGACCGCCTTTCCCAGCGTGCCATCGCTCCGCTCGTGATGACCCTCGCGGGCGTGGGCACGGCCCTGTACGCCGTGGTCGACTCCGCACCCCTGGCGCTGGCGGCCGCGGTCGTCTACGGCCTCGGCATCAGCGGAGTCGGTACCGCCCTCAGGGTGATGTACGCCTCCACGGCGGAGAAGTCGCAGCGCGAGTTCGTCTTCTCCCTCGACTACTCGACCCTGAACATCATGATGGGCCTGGGCGTCGTGGTCGGCGGTCTGGTGGCCGTGGCCGGTTTCGGCACCCGGTCCGAGCGCTACGCCCTGCTCTTCCTCGTCGACGGCCTCACCTTCCTCCTCACCGCGGCAGCGTGTGCGCTTCTCCTGCCCGGTACCGTCGCGCAGAGCCGCCCGAAGGAAGAACGCTCCGGCGGCTACCTCGCCGTACTGCGCGACCGTCAGCTGCTCACGGTGCTCGTCATCACGTTCGTGCTGATGACGACCTCCATCAGTCAGTACAAGTCGGGCCTGCCCGGCTATCTGACGAGCACCGACGCCGTCAGCGCGGGCGGCCTGTCGTTCACCTTCGCGCTCAACATCGTGGTCGTCGCGGTGGTGCAGTTCCTCGTCATGCCGTACCTGGAAAAGTACTCGCGGTACTCCCTGCTCGCCGCGAGCGGACTGCTCTTCGCCGCATGCTGGGCCCTCGCCTATGCCGCCGGCTCCACCAGCGGGACCAATGCCCTGGCCCTCGCCGCCGCCGGCATGGTTGCGCTGTCCATCGGCGAGGCGCTGGTCATGCCCATTCTGACCGCGATGCTCAACAACCTCGTGCACGACGACCTTCGCGGACGGGCCAACGCCCTGCTGTCGATGACCATCTCGACCAGCTCCGTCATCGCCCCCGTCATCGCGGGTGCCGCACTGCCCTGGCACAACGGCACCGGCCTGGTCGTCGGCATGGTCGCGGGGTGCCTTCTCGGGACGGTGCTCATCCTCTCGCTGCGCACGGGAGACACCACCGAGACCTCGCCGGACGCCGTTTCCGCCGACGCCTCGACATCCGCCTGATCCACCGCGTTCGCCGTGCCCTGCCGGCGCCTCACTTGGAGAGAACATGAACCAGCCTCGCGAGGACTACACCGACACGGCCTACAGCGCCCCCCAGGGTCCGTTGGAGACCCTGGTCGCCGCGGTCGTCGCCGATGTCCTGGGAATCGAGCGCGTCGGCCGCGACGACAGCTTCTACGACTTCGGCGGTACGTCCCTGCAGGCGATCCGGGTCTGTGCGCGCATCGAAAAGGAGTCCGGCCGAAAAGTCGAGCCGGTCGTGCTCTTCGAGCATGACGTGATCTCCGACCTGGCGGCGCGGCTGGAGCGGACCACGCAGGAGCAGAGCCCGGCTGCGCACGGCCAGGAGGCACACAGTGGCTGACCGTGTCATTCACGAAGCCGTTGCCCGCATCGCGGCCGACAGGCCCGGCGACCCCGCTCTGATCCACGCTGACCGCACCGTCGACTTCGGGACGCTGAACGCGGCTGCCGACGCCTACGCTGCCCGGCTCGCCGACCGGGGCGTCACACGCGGCGACATCGTTCCCCTGCTCATGCCGCGGTCGCCCCAGACGGTGGCCCTCCAACTCGGCGTACTGAAATGCGGTGCGGCGTACGCGGGACTGGACCGGCGCTGGCCGCGCGAACGTCGCAAGAGCCTGCTGGACTGGATGCACCCTCGCCTGCTCGTCGTCCCGGCCGGCGACGAGGCCGCAGAAGACGAGAGCCACCCGGTGTTCGCCGTCCCGGACGAGGACCTCGGAGATCTCGCCGCGGGGGCACCGGAACGCCCGGACGTCCCGGTGTCCCCGGAAGACCTGGCCACCGTGTTCTTCACCTCGGGAACCACGGGTGTGCCGAAGGGCGTCATGGCCCCCCACCAGGCCGTCACCCGGTTGTTCCGGCCGGGCGGACTGCCCGGCTTCGGCCCCGGCAAGGCTCTGCCCCAGGCCGCCCCACCGGCCTGGGACATGTATGCCTTCGAGGTGTGGGGCGCCCTGACCAGCGGTGCGACGAGCGTCCTCGTCGACGGTGACCACCTGCTGCCCAGTGACCTGCGCCGCGCCGTACGTGACCACGGCGTCACGACCTTGTGGCTCACCACCGCGCTCTTCAACCTCTTCGTCGACGAGGACCCGGAGTGCTTCCTGGGGCTCGGGCACGTCTTCACCGGCGGGGAAAAACTCTCCCCCCGCCATGTCGAGGCATTCCTCCGCCACCACCCGGACATTCCGCTCTTCAACGGATACGGACCGGCGGAGAGCGCGATGCTCACCACCACCCGCAGGATCCTGCCTGAGGACTGCGCGGTGCCCGGAGGCATCCCCCTGGGCACCGCCGTCCCCGGCACGAGCGTGGCGCTGCTGGAACCTGACGGCCGTCCCAGCCCGGCCGGCGCGCCCGGCGAGATCTGGATCTCCGGTGAGGGACTCGCGATCGGCTATCTGCACGATTCCGAGATGACCGCCCGGCAGTTCCGGACGATCCGCCTCGACGGCCACGACGTCCGGGCCTACCGCACGGGGGACCTCGGGGTCGCTGACGAGGACGGCACGTTCCACTTTCGCGGGCGCGCCGACCGCCAGCTGAAGATCAGCGGTCACCGCATCGAGCCCGCCGAGGTGGAGAACGCCGCTCGCGTCCTGTCAGGTGTCCAGGACTGCGCCGTCGTCCCGACCGGCGCACCCGATGGCACGGTCACCGGGCTGGCGCTCTTCTATCTCTGCGCAGACCGGTCCGGCGACCTCGCCGACCGAGGGCAGGATCCGCTGGACGTACGGGTACAGCTGGCACGCTCGCTGCCTGAGTATCTGGTGCCGGCCGTCGTCCACGCGCTGGACCGCTTCCCGGTCACCGCGAACGGGAAGCTGGACCGCAACGCCCTCGGCGATCTGGCGCGCCGTCTTCCCCGAGCCCGCCGCCGCGTCGGGTCCGGCCCGGCCCGTGCCACCGAACCCCTGCCCACAGCATGAACAGAAAGGGCACCATGGCCGTCGAATCCGCGGCTGCCGACTATCCGGTCACCTGGGAGCAGGAGGCGATCTGGGTCGTCGACGCCCTCAGCCAGGACGACCAGTCGGCGTACGTCGAACTCTGGGCCCACCGACTGCGGGGACCGGTGGACCCGGAGTCGGTCCAGTGGGCACTGGAGCAGATCGTCGACCGCCACGAAGCACTGCGCAGCACCTATGGCCTGAAGGGCGGCCGCGTGGTCCAGACCGTGCAGCCGGAAGGCCGTCCGGACTTCTCGCTCAGCGACTGCTCGGCGGAGGAACTGTCCGCCCGCCTCGCCGATCTCGCCGCGGAACGGCTCGACCTCACTCGAGCGCCGCTGCGCGCCGAACTGCTCCGCATCGCACCGGACGACTGGGTGCTCGCCGTCCTCATGCACCATCTGGTCATCGACGACTGGGCGTTCGGTGAGATGGACCGGGAGTTCGGGGAGCTGTACCGGGCGAGGGCGGAGGGGCGTTTGCAGACGCTGGACCCGCTTCCGTTGCAGATGGGTCCCTACGCGCTGCGCCAACGGTCCGGGGGCGTCGATCCGTCGCTGCTCGCCCACTGGCGAGGCGCGCTGGACGGGGCGCCCGAACTGTCCACCGTGCCGCCGGACCACCCCAGACCCGCTGAACTCGGCACGCGTGGCGGACGTGTGCCTCTGGTCCTCGACCGGGACGTGGTGGCAGGGATCCGCCGGACCGCCCGGGCGAATCGCACGACCCCCTTCGTCGTGCTGGCCGCAGCGGTGACCGCCCTGCTTCACCGGCACAGCGGCCAGGAGGACCTCGTTCTCGGCGTGCCGGTTTCCCGTCGCGGCTCCGCCGACGTGGACGGACTCGTGGCGTGCCTGACCGACACCATGCCGTTGCGCTGTTCCGTGGGCGCTGAGACGAGTTTCGCGGACCTGGTGGCCGACACCCGGTCCGCGGTGGTCGAGATGATGCGGCACAAGGACGTGCCCCTGAGCGAGCTGGTGCGTGAGACGGGGCGAAGCGAGGACCTCAGCAAGTCCCCTTTGTTCCAGACCGTTCTGGTCGTCGACGACGCCCCTCGAACGGCCCTGGCCCTGCCCGGTGTGGCGGAGGAGCGGCTGTACGTTCACTCCGGCCGGGCCAAGTTCGACCTCTGCCTGACGCTGGTCGCGGATCGCGGCGGCTATCGCGGTTTCCTGGACTACGCGTCGGACCTCTTTCTGCCCGAGACCGCGGAGCGTGTCGCGCGGCGGTTCCGTACGCTCGTGGCGTCCGCCGTCGCCGAGCCCGAGCAGCGGATCGGAGCCCTGCGGCTGCTTCCTCCCGAGGAGGAGGCACTGGTCACAGGCCCGCTGGCGGCAGGGGGGCCAGAGCCGGCACGGGCGCCCCTCGTCCACGAGGCATTCGAGACGGTACGTGCCCGCATGCCGCAGTCGACCGCCGTCGTATGGCGCGACCGGGAACTGACCTACGCGGAGCTGGGTGACGCCGCCGACCGGCTTGCACGTCGACTCGTCGAACTGGGCACGGCAGGGGAGCCCGTAGGCATCCTGCTGGACCGGTCCTTCGATCTCACGGTGGCCGTGCTCGCGGTGCTGAAAGCAGGGTTGCCCTACGTACCGTTGGACCCGCAGTACCCTCCCGCACGCGTCCAGCACATGGTCGAGGACAGCGCACTGCGTATCCTGCTGACCCACGGCACCCTGCCCGACAGCCTGCTTCTCCCGGAGGACATCACGGTCCTGCGTGCTCAGGACGGATGGGCAGCCCAGCCGCTGGAGTTCGCGCACGAGGACAGCCGTACGGCTCTGCCCTCGGCAAGGCCGGACGATCTCGCGTACATCATGTACACCTCCGGCTCCAGCGGCCGTCCCAAGGGCGTACGGATGCACCACGGGGCACTGGCCAACCTCATCGACTGGCAGTGCCGCAACTCCGGCTGCGGGGTGGGCGATCGCACCCTGCAGTTCGCGGCACTGAGCTTTGACGTGTCCTTCCAGGAGATGTTCAGTACATGGGTCGCCGGCGGGACTCTGGTCCTTGTCGACGCCGACGAGCGGGCCGACTACGACGCCTTGTCCGAGCTGATGGAAAAGCAGCGGGTCAAACGGCTGTTCGTACCGTTTGCCGCCTTGCAGGCATTCACCCACTACGCGGCCGCACTGAACCTGCCGGCACCGTCACACCTGACCGAGGTTGTCACCGCAGGTGAGCCGCTGCAGGTGAGCCCTGCGATTCGCCGGTTCTTCACCGGACTTGGCGCTCAGCTCATCAACCAGTACGGCCCCACGGAAACCCACGTGGTGACCTGTCTCGCCCTGAGCGGGGACCCCTCGTCCTGGCCCTCGCTGCCCACGGTAGGACGGCCCGTCGACGGTGTGCGGGTATACGTCCTGGACGACGCCCTGCGTCCGCAGCCCATCGGTGTCGCCGGCGAGTTGTGCGTTGCGGGGGTGGCCGTGGCACACGGATACCACGGGGTGCCGGAACTGACAGAGGAGAGGTTCGTCCCCGACCCGTTCATGCCCGGTTCTGCCATGTATCGGACGGGCGATCTGGCCGTCATGCTTCCTGACGGGCAGCTACAGCTCCTGGGGAGGCTGGACGGGCAGGTCAAGATTCGGGGTCACCGAATCGAACTCGGTGAGATCGAGGCCGCGCTGCGCGGCCGGCCCGGGATCGCAGACGTCGCTGTCGTACTCGTCGCATCCGGGGGACGCAGGCAACTCACCGCACATTACGTGACCGAGACACATGCCACAGTCGATGAGACCGCTCTTCGCGGGGCGCTGCTGAGCTGCCTGCCCGACCACATGGTGCCCGAGGTCTTCGTCCGCTGGGCGGACGGGCTTCCGCGCACGCCCAGCGGCAAGGCCGACCGGAAGGCGTTGACCGACTGGCCCTCCGACGTCGCGCCCCGCTGAGCGGCCGACAAGAAAGCAGCACGTATGTCCCTTGAGTTCATCGGAATGATCGGTACGCGGAATCCGGCGGGGGGCCCAGCCGTTGATCCGGCGTACAGCGTCGACTTCGCCCGGGTGCACGAAGAGGCAGGGTTCGATCGCGTCCTGATCGGGCTGAGTTCCAGCACACCCGACGGCTTGCTGACAGCCGGGCACCTTGCGTCACAGACCGAGCGGCTCGGCTTCCTGGTCGCGCACCGGCCTGGTTTCATCGCCCCCACCGTGGCTGCACGGGCCTTCGCGACACTGGACCACCTCTCCGCAGGGCGGGTGGCGCTGCACGCGATCTCGGGCGGTCACGACGCCGAACAGCGCCGTGACGGTGACTATTTGGACAAGGAAGCACGTTACGAGCGCACGGACGAGTACCTGGATGTCCTGAAGCGCATCTGGACGTCGGCCGGGCCCATCAGCCACCACGGGAAGCACTACCGCTTCGAGGACTTCCGTTCTGAGGTCGCTCCCCTGCAGCAGCCCCGGATTCCGATCTACTTCGGAGGATCCTCGCCCGCCGCCTACCGGGTAGGGGGTAAGCACGCCGACGTGTTCGCTCTGTGGGGTGAGCCGCTGGCTGAGACAGCACAACAGATCGAGGCCATCGAAAAGGCTGCACGCGCGGAGGGCCGGACGGATCCTCCACGCATCAGTGTCTCGTTCCGGCCCATTCTCGGGGCCACGGAAGAGGAAGCCTGGGAGCGCGCGCACCGCGTCCTGGACACCATCCGGCGCAACGGAACAGCCGGGTCGTTTTTTGACAAGTCCCGGCCGCCACTGCCACTCGGGCCGGACACCCGACCCGAGAACGCCGGCTCGCAGCGTCTCCTTGCCGCGGCGGCAGCCGGTGAGCGCCATGACCGCGCCCTGTGGACGGCCCCGGCGGCCGCCACCGGCGGGGCAGGAAATTCAACAGCCCTGGTCGGCACGCCCGAGACCGTGGCCCTGGCGCTCCTCGACTATGCCGAAATCGGAGTCTCGACGTTCCTGCTGCGTGGATACGATCCTCTGAGCGACGCAGCCGACTTCGGCACACAGCTGTTGCCGCTGGTACGCGAAGAGGCCCAGCGCCGCGGAATCTCAAGCAGTACCCCAGCTGTCGATCGTGATCCGAGGGAGGCGCGTCGGCGAGGGACGGCCGCTATTCCAGCCACACCCCGTCGCGCATGATGACTCTCCCGCGTAGCTCCGGCTCGCCGCGCCAAGCGCGCACAGTCCTCGGGACCACGCGTACATACAGAAAGGAACCCTCTTCCACACGTGGATCCCACCCGAACTTGTCGGCGAACGCCTCCGCTGCGCCTCCGGGCACCTCATGGTCCGGGAAGCACTCCGCCTCACCCTGGAGGAGCACCACGTCGAAGGTGTCCGGTAGCGCCAGGCGCACGCGCGGCTCCTTGCGGACGTTCCGCGCAGTCACGGAAGTGGCGCTGGTGCACATCCACACTGCTCGCCCGTCCCACAAGAACCACAGCGGCACCTGGTGCGGCCCGTGATCAGGGTGAGCCGTCGACACCCATACATCCCGCTCGGTGGCGAGCCGCTCCAGAGCGTCGCGCATACGCTCCGCCGTCCGGCGACGAACGATTCCCGTGGTCTCCATGAGGCCCGACCCTAGTCAAGCAGGCGCGAAGCACGCCTGAGCCGCAGGACCTACTCCCAGCGACCTATGCCCCCCAGCCATTGGCTCGGGGCGACCAACTTCGGTGCTCGGAGCGGCCAGCGGAAGTGCTCAGTCACACGGGTAGTGGCCGGCCGCGTCGCAGAAGAGACACAGCCGGACTCCTTCCGCCGTACGCCCGGCCCTCAATCGCCTTTCGTGCCCTGCCGAGCGGGAGCTGGTGTTCGCGCAGCGAGTGACTCACGAGGAGCGAAGACATGGTCGGTCGTCCGAGCACGCGTTGACGTTCAGGGCCGTGAGCGGCCTGTCATCGCGTGCTGCCCTTGATGCGCGGCATGGCGAGCCTTCCCTTCCCGCTGCCCGGATCTGGGTGGGCCAGACGGCCTCCCAACTGGGCGAACACGCAAGCCCGGTGGTCCTGCTGCGCCGTCCTGACGCTCAACGCCGACGCCGGCCGGCAGGGCGTCCTGCGCGCGGTGGGCCAGGTGCCGATCCAGCTGCTGTCGTTCTTCGCCGGCGCGTGGGTGGACAGGTGGCGGATCCGCACACTGATGATGCCGGCTGCCTTCCCCGAGGGACTGTCGTTCCCGAGACCCTCGTGTCCTCGTCACCGTCGGCTGCGCGCCGCGCTCCTCCAGAAGTCCCGCATCAGCGGTGTCGGTGTCGGGTTTTCCATCGCGACCTGCGTCAGCAGAATCGCGACCGCTCCCGTGGACGGGTCGATGTGCGCCGTAGTACCCGTGCCGCCCACCCAGCCGTAGCGGCCGGGGACGTTCCAGGGGTCGGTCCGGGTGACGTCGACCTGGCCGCCGTAGCCCCAGCCCTGGCCCTCCAGGAAGAGGGTGGCGTTCGCGCGCTGCCCGGCCGTGAGGTGGTCGGTCGTCATGCGGCTGACCGAGGCGGGGGTGAGGATGCGGTGGCCGCCCGCCTCGCCTCCGTTCAGCAGCATGCGGGCGAAGGCCAGCCAGTCGTCGGCGGTGGAGGCGAGGCCCCCGCCGCCCGAGGGGAAGCGGGGGAGGCGGCTCCACTCCCCGTCCGGGGCGTCCGCCAGTGCCAGGGTGCCGTCCGGGGCCGGCGTGTAGAACGAGGTGAAGCGGTGCCGCTTCACCGCGGGAACCTCGAAAGCCGTGTCCGTCATCCCCAGCGGCTCGAAGATCCGCTCCGCCAGGAAGTCGGGGAACGTACGGCCCGACGCCCGGGCGACCAGGATGCCCTGGAGGTCGGAGGAGGTGCCGTACAGCCAGGCCTCTCCCGGCTGGTGCAGCATGGGCACCTGGGCGAGCAGACCCACCCAGGTGTCCGAGTCCGGCCAGTCCTGCAGGGCGCGGCCGTCCTTCTGCACAGCGAACAGGGACTGCACGGCCGGGAGTGAGAAGTCGGCGGGGAAGCCCCAACCGGTGCGGGAGCTGAGCAGGTCCTCGACCGTGATCGGGCGGGCCGCCGGGACGACGTCCTCGACCGGCCCGTCCGCGGTGCGCACCACGCTCGGCTTCGCCAGTTCCGGCAGCCACGCCTCGACGGGCGCGTCCAGGGCGAGCTGTCCGTCCTCGACCAGCATCAGAACCGCCGCCGCTGCGATGGGCTTGGTGATCGACGCGATACGGAAAAGTGAGTCCCTCTCCATCGGGGGCCTTCCGCTCGGCTGGTCGTCGCGTGTACGACTCCCCAGGCGGCGGAAAGTTATCGGCTCCGCGCAGATGGTCCACATCGAGCGACATGGAGGGGCGGGACGCCCGCTGCCACGGCCGTGGAGCTGCATCGGCTCGGGCAAGGACCACGCCATGTCCTGATGCCTTCCACGCCGACCACGCACCAGGTCGGCGATCGGGGTGGTGGCAGGCAGGTCGGTCTTCCAGTAGCCGGTCGGCTCGTCGGCTGCTTCAGGCCGTTCGACGGGTGGATTGCCTTGATCCGATAGGCGCGCCTCAGGGGTGCGACATCCGAGGCAAGGGACTATCGGCAATGAAGCAGGTCGAAGGGACGAGCAGCGGGAGGTAACCGTCGTGTTGACCGGTGACAGTTTCAGTGGCAGCACCTTTGCCATCGAGCTGGGCAAGTTCCAAGTCGAGACGGTCCAGAGCGTGTCTGGGCTGCAACTGGAACAGGACGTGGTCGAGGTCCGGCAGGTGTCCCCGACCGGGGAACTGCTCATCCGCAAGCAGCCGGGCGCACGCAAGACCGGTGAGATCACGATCACCCGCGGTATGGACAAGAGCACCGCATTCACCGACTGGATCAAAGCCACGCTGGTCAACGCCGACCTCGACGGTGCCCGGCAGAACCTCACCATCGCTCTGAAGGACGCGAAGAAGCAGACCGTTCGGCGTATCCACCTCAGCAACGCCTGGGCGTCCCGCTGGGAAGGCCCCTCACTGGGGGCTTCTGAGACCGGGCCCGCAACCGAGCAGGTGACGATCACCTACGAGGACATCACCGTCGAGTAGGCACGACTGACTCACCGATCACGCCCCACCCGGGTCACGAACGGGGCCAGGGACGAATCGCAGCGCCGGTCACAGTGCCTCCCCGCCTTCACAGGACTGCCAGCCGGCCACAGAAAGTGCCTCTGACCAGGGAGAATGAGGATTGTCGAGGTCCTTGTTCCCGCACCGACCGGAGGCACTACCCAGGTGAAGAGGCGCACCGGCTGAGAATGCCGCACGGCCATGCGCGCCATACGCTCGACGTATGTCCGACGTCACGTCTGCCGGCGCCACAGCCGACGACCTTCCCGCACCGGCCGAGGGGCTGGTGCTCACGCACTTCCTCACGGTCAGCGATGTCCCTCGCTCGCGGGCGTTCTACGCCGACGTACTGGGTGGAACGGTGGTGCTGGATGAGAACCCCTGCATCGTCAAGGCCGCCAACAGCTGGATCATCATGAACCCGGGCGGCGGGCCCACCGACGACAAACCCGATGTCGTCCTGCGCACACCGGAAGACCCCAACACCGTCTCCAGCTTTCTGAACGTACGGGTGGCGGACATCCACGACTTCTACGCCACGGCGAGCGCCAAAGGGGCCGAGTTCCTCACCCCGCCCATCGACCGCCGCGCCGAGCTGCGCTGCTACATGCGCGATCCGGACGGCTACCTCATCGAGGTGGGCCAGGCCACGGGGCTACTCAAGGGCATCCTGGCGCGCACCGGCACCGAAACCTGACGACGGCGCCTCATCAGGGAGGCATCCCTCATGCCACACGACCAGATCCCAGGCCTCGATCCGACCGCCACTCCCAGCGGAGCAGGCTGTGTGGAGTGCACGGCGGGCGACGGCCCGGGGTGGTGGTTCCACCTGCGGCGCTGCGCGGCGTGCGGGCATATCGGCTGCTGTGATTCCTCACCCTCGCAGCACGCGACGAAGCACGCGCGCGAGGCGGGACACCCCTTCCTGACCAGCTTCGAACCGGGAGAGAGCTGGTTCTGGAATATCGAGACCGACCAGTACTACGAGGGGCCGGAGCTGGCCCCGCCCACCGCGCACCCGGCCTCGCAGCCCACTCCGGGCCCGCGGGACAAGGTCCCCGAGGACTGGGAGAGGCAGCTCCACTGACCGCCCTCGACCGTTGGACTTCCCGGTCCGGGCGTCAGATCTGCCGGACCGGGTCCGTGATGCCTCCGGGGCACGCGAGCGCCGCGATGTCCCATCCGGCGCGTCCGGCTCCGGCCTGGTAGGCGCTTTCGTAGAAGGCGAGGACGGCGGCACGGGGATCGGTCTCGACGCGGGCCACGTCGTAGCGCAGCACGGCCAGGTGGCTGTCGCCGCGCCTGACCCACCGCGCGGACGCGGGGCTGAGCGGCTCCCCGGCCAGGCCGGCGGGCTCGGGGGCGGTGTAGGAGTAGAAGGCGGGCTCGGTGAAGGTGTCGTCGCCGAACCAGAAGCCGAAGCTGATCACTTCCCGGGAGTACGCCTCCCGGGTGACGGGGTCGACCTGCCGGGGCTGGTCGATCTGTCGCCCGGAGAACCGGCTGTGGGCGATGTCGAAGGTGTGCCAGAAGTGGTGCACCGGGCTGTGCTTTCCCGAGTAGCCCGCAGCGAACTCCTCCAGCACGGACGCCACCTGGCTCAGGACCCGCCAGTAGCGGTTGGCGGCCACGGGATCGTAGGTCGCGTGCTCGGTGTCCTGGGCGAACGGCCGGCCGGCGTCGGGCAGGTCGAAGGGCCTGGGGATGGCGATGTCCACCCGGACGTCCAGCGCGGTCAGAGCGGCCAGGGTCGCGTCGTGGAAGGACGCGACGGACTGGCCCGGAAGCGGGAAGGACCGTTCTTCGCCGTCCAGCGTCGCGACGATGAGCCGGTGGTCGACGAAGTCGAAGTCGATCGTGAAGATCCGATTCCCGTCGACCTGACTCATCGGACGCGTGGTGATGCCGCGCCCCGTGAGATGGAACGGGACGTTCCACCAGTGGTTGCACCGGGCGCTCGCCGCCAGTCGGATCTTGCCGACGATCTGTGCGAAGCGGTGCAGTGTCTCCTTGGTGTCCCGCCACTCCGTCAGCGGCATCGGTGGGAACAGTTCCATCACGCTCCCATGATGACCCCGTGGGCGGCGTCCGGCACCCGCGCCGGGGGGCCGGAGAGAGCATCACGTCGCCGGTGGCAGGCACCGGGTCTTCGACCTCGGTCCGTTCCAGGACCTCGGGACCACCGGGTTCCCTGATCGACAGCAGAACCGCACCCCGGCCTTCCGTAACCTCTGGCCGGCCGTCAACTACTTCGATCGAAGCGGCCGTTCGACCATCCGCCGTACCACTGCGGCACCAGGCGGTCGTCGCCCTGAACCGTGTGACCGTCAATGCCTTCGTCACCACTCTCGTGGTGGGCGCGTCCGGAACCAGCGCGTTCCGGAACACGCGCCGCCGCGAGACACATGTACGGCCCTTGCACCGTGGCTACTTGGACGGTGCAGGGGCTGCTGCCTGCGACAGCGCCGCGGAGGCGGAGAACAGTCCGTGGACGGCGGCGCGGACCTGGTCGGCGACCACCTCGGGGGAGGAGGCGTCGAGCTTGCCGTCGAGGTGCAGGAACGCCAGGCCGTGGACCAGGGCCCATACCGTGGTCGACAGCGCGTCCGGGTCGACGCCGGGGAAGGCGGTGCGGACGATGGTGCGCACGTACTCCGAGATGGCGGCGGTCGCGCTGACCCGCTCCTCGCTGTTCGGATCGCACGGCTCGGCGAACATCACCCGAAACAGCGCGGGATGCTCCAGGGCGAAGCGAACGTACGCCACGGCGACCGCGGCGAGCTGGTCGGCAGTCGCGGGCGACGGATGCGCGGCGGCCAGGTGTTCGGCGAGTTCACGGTAGCCCTCCGCGGCGACTGCGGACACGAGCGCGTCGCGGTCCGCGTAGTGACGGTAGGGAGCCGCCGCCGAAACCCCGGCCCGCCGCGCCACCGCCCGTAGGGACAGTCCTGCACTCCCGTCCTCTTCCAGCAGCTCCCGCGCCGCGCGCAGGCACGCGGCGCGCAGATCGCCGTGGTGATACGAGCCACCTGCCTGCGGCATACGTCACACTTCCTTATGTTTGCAGCGCTTACGTTGCCCTCTGGTGTGAATGGTGCACACATCGTAAGCGATGGAGAGGGAAGCGGGAAACTCCAATGAGTCAGAGAGCTATTCCCGCCGTGGTCCCTGCGCTCCGGGCAGGCGCTGTGCCATCGGATCGCCAAGGCGGCCATCGGGGGGAACGCGGCGGCGACGGCCGGTTGCCCGATCAGCGGCTGACAGGGTTGTGCTGACGCTGAGCCGCCGGTGGCACAGGTGGGTCGCTGGTGGCAGGTGAGGGTGCAGGCGTTGCTGGCGAAGCCCTGAAGCGGTTTGCTCGACGCTCGCAGCGTCGGTGCAGCGGCGCCCGGCGCGGCCGGATCGCCTCGCGACGGCGGCGATGCCGGCCGGATGCCTGGTACCGGGGGCCGTTCAGGTCAGGACTGCGGGCTTGAGCACCTCCTGGCACCACTGGCGAAAGCCGGTGGGGGCGGCTGATGTCATGGCCTTCTGCTCGGCATCGTAGATGCCGTCGTTCTGGGCGGCGGCCATGTCGACCAGGCCCTGTGCCCAAGCGTCACTCATGCCGTACTGCGTCATCGTCGCCTTATATGCCTGTGCCTCGACCTGCTGGAAGCGGATCGGGCGCTCCAGCACCTCGGACAGGACCTGCGCCATGTCATGGGGGGACAACGTGTCGCCGATCACCGGGACGGTGTCCTGTCCGCTCCAGGAGCCGTCGGTCAGTAGGGCGGCGGCAGTCGCGGCTATGTCGCGGGTGGCGACCGTTGCCAGTGGGCGGTCGGCGGTGTTCGCCATGTAGAACATCCTCTGGCTCTTGATCGCCTCGACCTGGTTGAGGAGGTTTTCCATGAAGAACGGCATGGCTAGGGAGCGTTTTGCCGATCATGTGTCTAGCCAGATGAGTGTGCTGGCCAAGGTGATGGCGGCGCGGTAGCGGCCGGGCTGTTTGTCGTAGCGGGTAGCGATGCCCCGCCACTGCTTGAGGCGGTGGAAGCAGCGTTCGGCGACGTTGCGGCGCCGGTAGACGGCCCTGTCGTAGCCGCACCGACGCTCGCCGCGCCGTGCCCGGCCTGCGAGTTGGTCGACACGCTCGGGGATGGTCGCCTTGATCCCGCGTCTGCGCAGGTAGGCACGGAAGGAACGGGCTGAGTAGCCCTTGTCGGCCACGACCCGTCCGGGCCGCCGACGGGGGCGTCCCGGCCCGGGCCGGGCGACGCGGATCGCGTCGATGACCGCTTCGGCCTGGGTGCAGTCGTTGCGGGTGCCGGCGGTAACCGTGAAGGCCAACGGCCGGCCCCGCCCGTCGCAGGCCAGGTGGATCTTGCTGGTCAGCCCGCCTCGGGAGCGTCCCAGCCCTCGTTCCTCGAGCCCCCTTTGGCGGCAGTGTGC